>NZ_CP010515.1:615619-923429 GCF_003431325.1 Acidilobus sp. 7A
CTTGATGAGGAGGCCGTACACAGGTACGGTGTCAACGGCTTCAAGCTCTTCAGGCTTCCAATACCAAAGGCGGGCCAAGTAGTAGGCCTCCTGGGCAAGAACGGCGTCGGCAAGACGACGGCGCTTAAGATACTCTCAGGCGAGCTCAGGCCAAACCTCGGCAGGGTTGAAGTTAAGGAGGTGCCTTCTGAGGACGTCCTTAGGCACTTCAGGGGCAGTGAGCTCCAGACGTACCTGCAGAAGCTCTATAACGGCAGGCTGAGGGTGGCGCACAAGGTCCAGTACGTAGACCTCGTGCCGAGGTACCTCAGGGGGACTGTGAGGGAGCTACTGAAGAGGGCCGATGAGCGCGGGGTGGCAATGGACTTAGCCAAGGAGATTGGCCTTGACGTTGTTATGGACAGGGACGTCAGGCAGCTGAGCGGCGGCGAGCTGCAGAAGACTGTGATAGTTGCTACCCTGAGTAAGGATGCTGACGTCTACATGTTTGATGAGCCCAGCAGCTACCTTGACGTGAGGGAGAGGGTTAGGGTTTCAAAGCTCATCAGGTCAGAAGTTAAGCAAGATAAGTACTTCATAGTAGTCGAGCACGACCTTGCAATGCTGGACTACCTGAGCGACAACGTTCACGTGCTGTACGGTGAGCCCGGCGTCTACGGGATAGTCTCTCAGGCCTACGGGGTCAGGGTCGGAATAAACGCGTTCCTTGACGGCTACCTGCAGTCTGAGAACGTCAGAATAAGGAGCACGCCGATAATCTTCACTAAGTCGTTGCAGGCTACGAAGCAGGAGGCCCAGTACAAGTACCTCGAGTGGACTCAGGCAAGGATAAGGCTTGGCACCTTCACCCTTGACGTTATGCCCGGCTACGTAAACAGCGGTGAAGTTATAGCCGTGATGGGACCCAACGGCATAGGTAAGACAACCTTCATAAGGTATTTAGCAGGCGACCTGAAAGCCGAGGAGGGAGAGTCCTTCACCTACAGGGAGCTCAAGGTGAGCTACAAGCCTCAGTACATAGGGCCCGAGTTCTTCCCTGAGGGCATGACGGTCGCCGACGTGCTGAGGACTGTTAACCCTGAGTCTGTGACTGAGGGCAGCTGGCTTTACATAGAGCTCACTGAGAAGCTCGGCCTTCACAGGCTCTTTGACAGGGAGGCCAGGGAGCTCAGCGGGGGTGAGATGCAGAAGCTGGCAATTGCACAGTCTCTCAGTAGGGAGGCAGACCTCTACCTCCTTGATGAGCCCTCTGCGCACCTAGACGTTGAGGAGAGGCTCGCCGTCGGCAAGATAATAAGGAGGCTTACGGAGACCAGGAAGGCAGCCGCCTTCGTCGCTGAGCATGACATAATGATGATAGCCATGATAAGTGACAGGGCCACGGTATTTGGCGGGTCGCCGGGCATCCATGGAGTGGCATCAAGCCCTGCCCCCCTGAGGCTCGGCATGAATGATATGCTCTCCCAGCTTGGGATTACCATGAGGCAGGAGAAGGAGAGCGGGAGGCCAAGGATAAACAAGGAGGGCTCCTACCTGGACAGGCTGCAGAAGGCCAAGAATGTCTACTTCGAGGTTTAATAGCGCTCGTTAAGCTTCGCCCTCAGCCTCCACTATCCTCCTAGCCTCCTCCTTGCAGCCAAGCGAAGAGCAAGACTTGCTGAGTAGGCTGAGCAGCGACCTGGCCTCAGCGGCTGTGGCCTTGGAGAGCACCTTCCTGACGGCTAGCCCTACCTCGTCCTCGTCGCCCCCGACCCTGCCTGTTAAGGCCCTGGCGTACGCCTCAGCCAGCCTTACGGTCTTAGCGTCCGGGGGCTCGTAAGGGGGCGCCCTCGCCCTGGCCTTATATATCTCGTAAAGCATGATAGACGTGGCGTTGGAGACGTTTAGCGCCGTGTACTTCTGGGACGCAGGGATTGTGCAGAGCAGATCGCAGAGGGCCAGTTCCTCCCTGGTAAGGCCCACGCTCTCCCTGCCTACAACTAGCGCCACGGTGCCGTTGCGCGAGCTCATGAGCTCCGCCGCCTGCTCCGGCGTAATAGGGGTCCTGAGCAGGTCCCTCGCGGAGACCTCGTCTGAGCTGCAGATGCTCAGCTCAACGCCCTTTAGGGCCTCCTTGAGGTTGCCCACTACGACGGCCTCCCACGCCTCATCGGAGGCCCTGGCGGCCCACCTGAGCGACTCAGTGACGCTGGCCGAAGGACTCACCAGGTAAAGCTCATCAACGTCGAAGTTCCTGGACAGCCTGTATATGTAGCCTAGGTTGACTGGGCCCTCAATGCCAACAGCGACAAGCCTCAGCTTCAACCCAACCACTCAGAGCTCAACGTTGGCGTGCCTGCTCCTCATCTCCTCCTCGGTAACGTTTAGCTTTATCATGAGGTAGTAGATGACACCGTCGAGGAACAGCATAGCTGTGTCCTCGAAGAGCGTGCCGAGGGGGGCCAGCGGCTCGTGAAGGCCAAGTATCTGCCTGGCGAAGTAGTCATCCATCTTACTTATCTTGGACCTGCCAGGTATCCTGACGACAAGGTCAGCTATCTTGCCCAGGGGGCTCTCAGGGTAGGTTGTTATTGCTATGACGTAGGTTCCCACCTTCTTGGCGGCGTCCGCGGCCTCCACTATGAGGCCCGTCCTGCCTGAGCCTGAGATAGCTATGGCGACGTCGCCGCTTGAGACGCTCGGCACTATGGTCTCGCCCAGCACGTAGGAGTTGAAGCCGAGGTGCAGAAGCCTCATGGCAAAGGCCTTGCCGACGAGGCCGCTGCGCCCAGCCCCCATGACTAGCGCCTTGCGCTTAGTTCTATAGGCATTGATGAGCACCTCTACCATCTTGTCTACCTCGCTCAAGTCTATGGCGTCTGCGGCCCTGAGGGCGAACTCAGAGATTTCCTTCATAGCCTTTATAGCCGGGTGCTCAGAGCTCAAAGATGTAGCCCTGTAGGGTACAGAAAACCCTATACTTTAAGTTTTTGTCACTCGCCTTGACTGTAACCTTTTTATGTAACTATTCATTATTTTAATCACTTCTAACCCCTTAATGCTGTTAAGCAGGCTGAGGCTGTGTGCCTAATCAATTTTATGAGCTTTTATGCTGACATTGATCGGAGGGCGCCACCGTGAAGTCTGATTGTTGGCTCTCCTGCCTCACTCGCAACTTGTCTTATAGGCTTTAGTATATTTATGCAGGGCCCTTGTTCTTAGGTTTATAAGCTTTAAGTCTTATTAACTTCTAATGGCCCCGCCGGTCTCACGTTGCCAGAGATCCCCTAGGGGGAGATGAAGATGACGGTCTAACGGTCAGGCGGGGCACAGCCTTAGATCACCAGCCTTAGCTAGATCCGCAACTTTGACGAACCCCTCTAGTCCTACGCGTTGGCATTGTTGCTAGCAGTAGCATTAACATGTACCTGCCGCTCCTTTTTAAGGGAGGCGGCTAAGCCCAGTATTAGGTGCGAAGCAAGCATGAAGAAGGACGCCAAGCCAGAGCCCCCGCACGAGGTCATAGAGGTCGAAGGGCTGGCGATGAACGGCCTCCTGAAGAGCTTCAGGCTGGAGGACTGCGGAAAGCCCAAGGGGTACCAGAGGATAGTGGCCGAGGCAGTTGACGGAAGGATCTTAAGGACCGGCTGCCTCGAGCCGGACGCTGCTAGGAGGGAGGTCATGGTTATGAACTTATATCTGAGGCAGTGGAGTAAGTTTATACTGAAGCCTGGCCGGTGATGTAAGGTATTACCGCCGAGGGCGTGACGAGACTTGTCCCCGACTGAGGCCGGAAGGCTCTGCAAGGGCTCAGGCTCCCCTGAGGCACAGCTCGCAGAGAGAGTCCTCCAGTCCCTCTCGCAGGGACCGAGGGCCTTCATCCTTGACAAGAGGCTTGAGGACGGCCAGGCGCTTATCAGGCTCCTCAGCTCAGCCGGGGTCTCTAGACTACTCCAGATAAGCGACCTCGGCAGCCTGTTAGTGGTCTACATAGATAAGTCAAAGCTTGAGAGGGCGTGCCTCTACGAGGAGTGCGCATCAAAGATTGACCCCGTGGAGAGGAGACAGTGCTCTAAGGAGTGCGCCTCACAGAAGCTCGACGAAGTCACAGCTGCTGTGGCCAAGGGCCTCTGCGACGCCGTCAGCTGAGCCTTCAGGGCTGTAGGGTTCTTATAAGGCGGAGCCTAGGGGCCCTTAATGCACTTGAATGTCATCTCCTTAGCGCTCTCGGCCTCCTTCAGGACCTCCCTGGGCACGTTGTTAAGGAGCTCAGGCGAGAGCGCGTAAATCTCGCTTACGAGCCTCAGAAAAGCAGTCCTCAGCAGGTAGCTCCTGCTCACGCCGCACAGCCTTGCCACCTCCTCAATGGCCTGCATCTCAAGCGGCGACACCTTGGCGCTTATAGTAACCACCTTAGAGGCCTTTATGTCAAGCATTATAATCTCTTGTTCTTTGGCCTCGGCGCTCTCCAAAGCATGGATCCTTGTAGTCAGTGTGCACTATAGAAATATTTTATTTTATTCCAGTCTAAGGTGAGCAGGTAACCTTATTACCTAACGTCTGTGCGAAACCACAGCTCCACGGTAAGCCTCTCCATGAAGAGTCTTCTCTCAGCTACCACATCCCTCTTGAGGAGGCCCATGGACCTAAGGCAGCTGTCTACGTCTAGGGAGGAGAGGGAGGATCTGACTACAAGCACCTCCCTGCCGAGCCTGCCCGCCGCCCTGCACAGTTTCAGGTGATTCTCGCCTTCATTGAAGGCCATCAGTTGCCAGTAGGAGCACTCGTCCCAGGGTCTGTCCCCAGCGGGCAGGTAAGGGGGATTAAGAACAACCAGGTCCCACTCGCCTGAGAGGCAGCTCGCCGCGTCACATTGAACTACGAGCGCGTTGGGGCCGAGAGTCGCCCTGGCGGACTCTACCGAGTGTGGTGAGATGTCAACGGCTGCAAGTCTCCTCGGCGAGAAGAGCGTGCCTGCGGCCAGGGCCAACAGTCCCGTGCCGGTGCCGAGGTCGAGGAGGCTCTCATACCTTCTCCCCATGTTCTTCAGCTTCACGAGAGCCTCAACTGCTAACTTCGAGTCGTCGCTGGGCTCATAGACGCAGTCGTTGGTTGCAACCCTTAGGGGGCCCGCTGGGGTGACTACCGTGAGCCACCTGAGGTCAGCCACCTGGCAACACCCAACAGCTGCCCCGGCGTGAGGTCCCTCACCCTCGTGCCGGGGCCCACGCCATCAACGGCCTTGATTGAGCTCTCGCCGAAGCACCTCTCCAGCGCCCTCCGGGCTAGCTTATTCCTGTAGGAGAAGAGACACCTGGTCACAGCCTCAAGGGCCTCCCCCACGCTGTCCCAAGCCATAATCCTCTCCATCCTCAGCACGGCGGCGTCAACCTTGGGAGTCGGCCTGAACCAGGAGGACGGCATGACACCAAGGAGGCTTGACCTGAAGTAGACCTGGGAGATCACCGACAGCCTTCCGTAGAGCTCACTCCCAGGTCTTGCAATAGCTCTTTTAGCGACCTCAAGCTGAAGGCCGAGAACCATGAGCTTTACGTTGTTGTTCCTGGCTGCCCTGGCTACAATGGTACTACTGAGGTAGAAGGGCGTGTTTGAGACCACTACGGGGGTCCTTGTAACCTCGGCGTAGGCCTTCCCGTCGCCAACTATAACAGTCACGTTAGCGGGTACCTTGGCTGAGAGCTTTTCCGCCAGCGCACTGTCGAGCTCGACGCCTATCAGCCTCCTGGCGATCCTGGAGACCGGCATCGTCAGTTGCCCCTCGCCGGGCCCTATCTCGAGCACGTCAGCGCCCTCGGCCCCCCTCAGACCTCTGAGGAAGAGCTCTACCCCCTCCTCGTTAACCAGGAACCTCTGCCCCAGGTCACTAGGGTACCTCATTTATGGCCCTCTTTTCTGGGAGCCACGAAGTACGGAGAGGTAGTCCAGGAACGGCACGTCACTCGAGCTTGGGGCAGCGAAGAGGTTATACTTTGACCTTCCCTCGAGCTCCTCCATGACCTTATCAGTCAGGACCTCCACGGGGTCATCCTTTAGGAACTTGCGTATCTCCTCGAAGGACTCAAAGGGCTTCCTGGCCCTGGCGTCGAGTATGGCCATCAGGGTCTTCTTTCCAACGCCCCTGAGGAGCTCTATTGAGTGCAGCCTTATGTTAATGGGCTCCGCCCTGTTGAAGAACTCCACGAACACCTTCTCATTTGACTTTATTATGTACCTTACCGCCTCCCTGAGGTTCCTCTTAGCTATCTCCGTGAGGTCGCTGTACCTTATGGGCGTCCTGGGGGCGGCTATGACGTTCTCCGGTAGACCTTGAGATCTCAATGCCTTGGAGAAGTCTAAGGGCGAGCTCACGAGCTCAAGGCTCTCATCGCTCACAGCCTTAAGGAGGTCAAGGAGCCTCTGCTCAGTCTTCTCTATTGGAGTGCACAGCCTCTTGCCCTCAAGGCTTATGCAGGCCATCGGTATGCTGACCCTCCTCGTCCGCCTGCCGGTGGGGTCGAGGGGCTCCTCCACGTTCTCAATGACCTCCCTTGCGATGGTGACCTCCTCCAGGGCCTCCACGCGTTGCAGGGGGGTGCCATCAAGCAGGGTGAGCCTGCTAACCCCTATGGCCTGGGCCACGGGCCTCTCTCTGTGCCACCTGTGAGGGTCAAGGTAGTAGCCAGCCTCCATAAAGTCGAGCACCACGGCTCTCTGCTCAACCTGGGCCACGTCGAACTGCTCAGCCCTCCGCAGAGGCCCCCTATTCGAAGCCATTATATTACCTACCTTCCCTACCTACTTTCTGAAGCTGAAGCCTTTAAATTCGCTGGAGCTTAAGCCCACGTTAACTCTATATGGCTCCTTCTAGTTGGTAGCAACGCACTTAAGTCCCACAGACCCAATACATGCCGGGAAGCTGATTGAGCGAGAGCACAGGTCAAGGAAGGAGGAGGATGGAGCTACCAAAGAAGCGTGAGGATCTAGAGAAGATATCTGAAGAGGTTGAGTCAAAGGAGCATCTCGAGGAAGAGGAGCATCATGAGCATCACCATCATGAGGAGGACCTGGAGGACGTGGTCTCAGTCCTTGAGCTCCTGGTGGACTCCTTGAACGCTAACTACAAGGAGCTTGAGTCCATGGTCAGCGTGCACTCAGACGAGATAATAAGGATATACAGGGTCCTTGCAAAGATAGTCAAGGCCTGTGGCGAGGCTGACCCCTCAGCTCGCGACAGGACACTGAGGGAGGCAGTTGAACTTCTGCAGCCCTCGATTAACGCTTAGGCGCTCTTGTCTATTACTATGAACTCCCTGCTCCTGAGCTTCAGCGCCCCATAGATGAAACCCAGGCCCTCTATTATCCAGAAGGCTGGTATGGTGAGTATGTACCTCATCCTACCTGACTTCTTGGCCCCGTAGACATATATGAACCAGTAGGCCATGCTCGTGGGCGCCGCTATGAGGAGAAGCAGAAGGGAGTGAGTCAGGGGCACCAGCACCCATAGACCTATGAGGCCTATGGTCCTGAGGAACGACTTAATTATGGTGATTGTCCTCATCGACGCCGGAACCTCCCTCCAGCTCTCCAGTATGCCCGCGTGCCACCTGGTCCTCTGCCTTATGAGGTCTATCACCGAGTTCGGGCTCAGTATGCTGACCTTGGTCCTGCTCTGCCACGTGCGTCCCTCGAACTTTAGCACCTTGGCTGCGAACATGTAGTCCTCAACCTTGCTCGGCTCATTGAATGCGTTGCTCTGAATTAGAAAAGACCCCTTAACCCCTAGCAGCTCGCCGTGCAACCCTACGTACGGCCTTCTAAGGAGCCCCGTGAAGAACCTGAAGAACGAGAGGTCATCGATGAGCCTGGCGAAGTCCATTATAAACGTCATATATGACTTGCCCTTCCTCGGCACTAGTATGGGGTTAAAGGCCACATAGCCGTACCTTTCATAGTAGGGTATCTCGTAAAGGAAGCTGTCATCAAGGACAAGGTTATCATCATCAAGGAACACATACCACATGTCAGGCCTCACAAAGTTCTCAACAAAGTACCTGAGGGCCCTGCCCTTCCCGAAAAGGTCCCTCCTGTAATCCTTTGGAACGACAACTAAGTTTATCCAGCTCAATTTTCTTAAGTAACTTTCCAGCGGCGCACCTTCGTCAATAACTACGTAAATCGGAAGGCCGAGGAACCTGTTGTGGCTGAGGGAGGCCAGCAGGGAGTCCTTGACCTTCTCGCTAGCTATAGATGGGATGACGAGGACCGCGTTGCTAGCCTTGTTGGGACTTCTCTTGGCTGAGTAGGCCGCCAGGGCGACAGCCAGAACTATCAGGTAGGCGCTAAGCAGGCTCCAGTCCACAGTAATGGCATACTTGACGTAGGGGTCCGCCTGGGGCATCTGGTAGAGGGAAGAGGTTAGCTCCTCTAGGGCGTTCGTTCTGCGGCACCTTTAGTGCCCTGGCAGAGCTAGATAATTAACCTGAGCAGGGCCCTGTTTATGCGTACTCACGCCACGTGTAGCCGCACTTTGTGCACTTGTAAAACCTTGTCGGTGGCTCATCAGCCGCCCTGGTCTGCATCATCCAGGCTAGGACCTCGTCGTTACCGCAGCGGGGACACCTGACGCTGCCCTTAAGGACCTGGGCCGTGGGCGGGGGCGCCGTGGCGTCGACAACTACTATCTTTTCCTTTGGCGTGTGCATGACCTTCTGGCTGAAGCTGAGCGCCTGGGCGGTCTTGCCCTGAGCCTCCTCCTTGTAGCCGCACTTGGGGCAAACAAAGTAAAGCTTCCCGTTTATTGACATAGGTCTCATCAATGTGCCGCACTTTGGACAGAACTTAATCTGTTGAGCCATGTCTCACACCTGTTAGCCTCTATGTTGTTCAAGCTGAGAGTTAAATAGATTAAGCTAATACCAGCCCTTTCTCAAACGCGCTTAACAACCTATCAAGGCATTTAAGCCAAGCAGACCAGGGCTTTAGGTCTATAACTCTGAGACGTTACCAGGACGCCTGCCCCCTGACGCGCTTAAGGAAGCTCTCCTGAGCGCATCCTCGAGCTCCTTCTCCCTGAGCCCCTTCCTGACCCTGCCCGAGGCTATGTTGTCATGGCCGCCGACATCCTCTAACACGCCAAGCCTGTGAAGCTCCTCGGCTATCCTCATGGCCTCGCCGTGGCCGCTCCTTATGATTAGAAGCTCCACGCCATCTTCCCTTGACGTCCACAGGGCGACGGCGCTCTTAGTCATTTTGTATATAGCCGATGCCAGGGCTGAGGCCCCGCTCCTCCTCCACTTGTCCCTGGCGTCGACGAACTTGACGAAGCCCACTGTTTTAGCAGTCATAGCTAGGCTCATAGCTGCCTCCTTGACCTCCTTGTCGCTCCTCTCGGAGACCTCAAGACCCTTGGACACTAGGCTCTCGTATTCATTTTCATTAGCGGGCGCTATCAGCGACAGGTCAAAGGGCACGACGCTTGCGGCCCACCTAACGTACTTCCTCCACATCTCAGGGTCCTTGGACTGGTTTATGGCCTTTGACATTGACGCTGCGAGCTTCACCATGCCCTCCGTGGCGTCCCTGCTGCTCCTGCTGAGCCACCCTCCGCCCTCCAATATGGCCGCGCTGGAGACGAGGTCCTTGAGCCTTGGCGTCAGTTTAACCCCCTGCGACTCAAGGAAGACCTTGACGAGCACAGAGGTGGGGGACAGGCCGACAAACGCTATGGCGGAGAACTTCTCCTCTATATACGCGCTCTTCTCTATTGTGATCTTGTGGTGGTCGAAGTAGTAGAGCTTGGGCCGGCACCCCTCCCCTACCAGCTGATCCAGCGCAGCCTCGACCTCCTGCGTGAATGGTATATCAAGCAGGATGAGGTAGTCCCAGCAGCCTCCCTTCAGGGCCTCGCCCAGCATCCTGGGGCTCGCTGGGCGGAGCTCAGGAGAGCACCTGATTCCTTTGACTGGGAAGGCGCGGGCGACCTCGCTGGCGTAGACTATCTCGGCCGACGCTATTATACCGTCGGCGTCCCAGTCACCGACCACCAGCACCTTAGGGCACTGCTGCGACATTGGCCTTCATATCCCCCGCTTGAACTATTGGCTTTCAGTCCTAACTCTATGAGCGCCTCACTGTGTCATTTGAAATAGTTTCTAGTTGTTAAATTCTATTATGCTCCTTCGACATGCCGTGGAGGGCTGCAGAGCCCCTTTGGCAGTAGCACCAGTTCGCCCTCGCTACCAACTATGCTGGTGTAAGCGCCTTTAAAGTAGCACAGCGCAATGGCCGCGGCTACTACAGCATCGGCCTCATCCCTGTTAACGTTTAGCGGAGGCCTAAGGCCGAGGGCCTGGAGGACCTCGGCGTAGCTTCTGCAGGAGCCCGACCTTAGCGCACTCCTTGGGTGAGTCTCAATAACCTCTGCCCCAGCGCCGGATATCACGGGTACCAGCCTCTGGGCCCTGAGTGAAAGGTCCCTCATCGACCTCAGAGTCGAGGGCAGGAGCCTGTAGCCCTCCTTGATGGCCTTTCTTTCAAAGTCCCTGTAGGGACCCTTCCCGAGAGATAGCGGCGCATCTATGGCAACAACCTTCGGCCCGCTGGAGAGCACGAACCTTATTATCTCCTCGTCGGCCCTTGCGACGCTAACTATTACCTGTTGGCCGTCTATTAGGGCCAGGCCCGTCCTTCGCCTTGGGGAGGCCGCCAGGTCAATCCCTATAAATGTCATCAGGGGACTAGCCTCTCGGGGTCCCTCGGCAGGAGCCTTGCCTCCCTCACGTTGTCAAGGTTGAGGAACTGCTTCACAATCCTCTCCAAGCCCAGCCCTGCTCCTCCGTGTGGGGGTGCGCCGTACTTGAAGAAGTTGAGGTAGAACTGGAACTTCTCAGGCGAGAGCCCCTTGTCATTTAAATTTACAAGCAGCTGGTCGTACCTGTGCTCCCTCTGGCTCCCTGTGGCTATCTCAAGGCCTCTGAAGAGCAGGTCAAAGCCGAGGGTCCAGTCAGGCTCCCCGTGCTTCCTCATCGTATAGAACGGCCTCACGCGCCAGGGGTACTCCGTTACGAAGACAAAGTCGCTGTCATACTCCTTAAGCGCATAGTCACCAAGGTAGCGCTCGGCCTGCGGGTCGAGGTCTTCCATGTAGGGTATCTCATGCTTGTACCTCTCCTTTAGGATCTCATAGGCCTCCTTTATTGGTATGCGCGGCACCTTGCTTGGGACCCTGAGGGTCAGGTCAAAGTGGTTCCTTACAGACCTCAGCGAGTCGTCAACCTCTGCCTCCTTGCCAAGGTATTTGAAGAAGGACTCGAGAATGTTCATAACGTCCTCGGGCCCCTCTATGAAGCCCATCTCTATGTCAAGGCCGTGGAACTCCGTCAGGTGCTTAACAGTGTGGTGCGCCTCGGCCCTGAAGACAGGCCCTACCTCAAAGACCCTCTCAAGGCCAGCGATCACCGCCATCTGCTTGTAGAACTGTGGACTCTGGGCCAGGTAGGCCTCTCTCCCGAAATAGATTACTGGAAATACCTCAGCTCCTCCCTCAGTCCCCGCGGCGACTATCTTTGGGGTGAAGATCTCAATGAAGCCGTTAGACCTGAAGAAATCCCTGAACTTGTTGGCGACCCAGGACTCGAACTGGAAGACTGCTGAGACCTTGAGGTTCCTGACGTCAAGCCACCTATAGTCAAGCCTGACGTTAAGCTGCGCCTCGGTGCTCGTGGCGGGTTCAAGAGGTATGGGCTCAACGGGCCTTGAGAGCACCTTAAGGTCCGTTGCCTGTAGCTCGTACTTCAGCTTGCTCCTGCTCTCGACCAGGGTGCCCTCGAAGCAGGCCACGGACTCCTTCACCAGGTCCTTTGACGCCTCGATGAACTCGTCTGGGGTCACGCCCTTCTTTATCACGACCTGAAGCATGCCCGTCCTATCCCTCAGCATCACGAACCTGACGCCGCCCAGGTCCCTGATGTTGTCGACCCACCCG
Organism: Acidilobus sp. 7A; assembly: GCF_003431325.1. NCBI lineage: Archaea > Thermoproteati > Thermoproteota > Thermoprotei > Acidilobales > Acidilobaceae > Acidilobus > Acidilobus sp. 7A. The sequence goes on from NZ_CP010515.1 coordinate 627,582, forward strand.
CAGGCGCTGACCTTCTGCCCTAAGAGACCCTGTGCGTTGTCATAGATTTGTGATATGAACGTAGTCTTCAGCAAGCCTGCCCCCGCCTCCAGGGAAGTAATGGGCAATATAAGCGTTGATTACACCAAACAGCCCATGTAATTAAGGATAAAACTGTAGGATAGGCAAGAAACTTGGTGCCTTCGTTGCCTTCTGAGAAGCTCATAACCTTAAGGGAGGCGGCTGACGTAGTCAGAGACGGTGACGAGATCACTATAAGCGGCATGACCTTCTTCAGGAACCCAACGGCCCTGATAGCCTCCCTGATAAGCGCCGGAAGAAAGGACCTGTCGTTTGTCGACAGGGAGCCAGGCTTCGGGCTCGACGTCATGGTTGCCATGGGTGCGCTGAGGAGTGTCAGGGCCGCCATGGCAACCTTTGAGCACTACGGGCTATCACCGAGCGTCAGGAGGGCGGCTGAGGAGGGGAGGATTAGGTACCTTGAGGACACGTGCGGGGCGATTATAGCTGGCCTCAGGGCCGGGGCCCAGGGGGTCCCCTTCATGCCGGTGCGGGGTATCATAGGCTCAGACCTAGTTAAGGTCCACGAGGCTGCAGGCACCTGGAAGGTCGTGCAGGACCCGTTCTCAGGTGAGAGCCTGGTGGCCGTGAAGGCCATAGAGCCTGACGTCGCCCTCGTACACGTTCAGGTGAGTGACGAGTACGGAAACGCTGTAATAAAGGGGCCGAGGTTTGAGGACGAGCTCAAGATAAGGGCTGCCAAGAGGGTCGTGCTGTCGGCTGAGCAGGTTGTAAGCAGCGACGAGCTTAGAGCGATGACGAGGGACCTGGGCCTCACGCTCTCGGCAACTTCTCTCTACACCTCGGCCGTGGTTAAGGTTCCAGGGGGCGCCTGGCCGACGGGGGTCTATGGCTCTTACGACCCTGACTACGCCGCTATAGAGGCCTACTACAAGGCGGCCAAGCAGGGCTCGGCCAAGGAGTGGGTGGCCCAGAACCTCCTCAGGAGGTGGTCCTGATGTCTGCAAGGCCAACGGACCTTATGGTAAAGTGCATGGCGGGCTTTGTGGAGGACGGGGACTACGTCTATCACGGCCTCGACAGCGCCCTGCCGACGCTTGCTATGGCTTATGCCGCCAGGTACCTTGGGAGGCGGTTCACGTGGCACAGCGTGGCTGAGCCCTTCGAGCCCGACCCGTCTAAGGTTGTGCTCAGGCCCTCAACGGGGGACCCTTCAATGGAGCCGGAGCCCGTCGGCTTCTTCACCACCATAGACTCCTTTGACCTGGCCGCCAAGGGTCGCATGGACCTCATGTACTTCGGGGCGGCGCAAATTGATGAGAAGGGAAACGTAAACCTCACGGCCATAGGTAGCTACGAGAGGCCCAGGGTCAAGCTGCCTGGGGGCGCGGCCGCTGCTTATCTCTTCCCGCTCGTCAGGAAGATAGTTGTGTGGGCTAGGCACGAGCCCAGGGTGCTGGTCCCGAAGGTCGACTTCGTTACCGGCAGCGGCGAGGAGAGGCTCAGGAGGGGCCTGAAGCTTTACCTATGCACTAACAGGGCCCTCATAGAGTTCACTCAGCAGGGGCCCGTCCTCAGGGCCGTCTTCCACGGCTTCCCTTTCAAGGAGGTGCTGGAGTCAGCGTCCATGAGGATAACCGTGCCAGGGAGGGTTGACGTCATACCCCCGCTCAGCGAGGGGGAGCTGAAGGTCATCTCAGAGGCCGACCCCAGCGGGCTCAGGTACGAGGAGGGCTACGGTTAGGGCCGCGAGGCGCTGCGTCATCGGCTAAGCCCTGAAGGTTGCCTCAAAGGAGAACTGCCTGGTCTCCCCCGGCCCCACTACAGCGAGCCCTAGGCCATTATGGAAGGCGTCTGGGGCCCCGCTCATGGGCTCAAGGGCCACGGCCCCCTCAACCCCTGTGTAGACCTGGAAGAACTTCATATTATCACTTGATATGGAGACCAGTCCAAGGGGGCTCTCGAGCCTTATGCGGCCGCTCTGAACCAAGAAGCAGTCGTCGTAATCCCCGTCATCACCAAAGGCGTGGGGCAGTAGCCTGCCTGTCGGTATCTTGTTTACGCTCTCGCAGAGCACGACCTGGCCCTCAGGTATAAGCCTCCAGGGCTCGGCCACCCTGAAGTATGGGTGCCAGCCAACCACGAGCGGGGCCCTCCTTGGGCCCACGTTCACGAAGGTCGCCGTGGCCTTGAGGGAGCCAGAGACCTCATACTTGACCTTTACTAGGAGCTCAGTGGGGTACCCTGGGTGCCTCAGCCTAGCTGACAGCTCCACGCTCCTCTCATCCATGTCATCAACGCTGAAGGCCTCGCTGAGCAGGAGGCCATGAATGGCGTGGCCCTCCTGGTTGCGGGGAAGCTCATAGGTGACATTGTCAAACTCGTAGGAGCCTCCCCTGACTCTGTTAGCGTAGGGGGCCAGGAAGGCCATGCCTGCCTTGGTCGGGCGTGACACGTCACCCCTGAGGAGCCACTCCCTGCCACCCACGTCATAAATAGCCGCTACATAGGCTCCGACCTCGTAAACCTCAACTACAAGGTTTCCGTCTGAGAGGGCCAGCAAGTCAGCTCACATGGTATCCTTATGGCAACGGGGCTTATAAGTGCAGGACCTTGGCTTTAAGCCACCTAAAGGGCCAGCAAAGGAGATTAAGCCCCTCGACCTTAAGGTCGCCTGGCGGATGAGGAGAACTTACCCGACCTACGTGATGACGAGGGCTAGGGTTACCGACGCCATAGAGCTCAAAGCCTCCGCCCTGCGCACTGAGCAAGGGCAGGAGCTTGCGACCAAGGAGGATAATGATTATTGATGGCTACAATGACGAGCCAGGAGGCCTTGGGGTGCCGCCGTATATAGATGTGTACGCCAGATACATGGCCGGCGCCGCGATCGACGCAAGTAAGGACGCCACAGTACATTACATAGCTGTCGACGAGCTGAGGGCGAGGCGTAACCCGGTTGACCTCCTAAGGCTCTACGACGCGGTGGTATTCATAGCTGGCGTCGTGGTTCCAGGTAAGTACATAGGCGGCAGGCCGGCGAGGGCGGAGGAGCTGGCCTCGTGGGCCTCGGCCCTTGAGGGCCCGCTCAAGGTGCTGGTGGGCCCGGCTGCTAGGTGGGGCATGGGGCCTGAGGGTGGCAGGGCCGCCTACCCGCCGTCCTTCTTTAAGACCCACGGCTTCGACGTTCTAGTAACTGGCGACCCGGAGGAGTACGTCCACGACCTAGTAATGTATGGCGAGGAGAGGGCCTCGCCGAGGCAGGTGAGGGAGAGCTACGACAAGGTTAACAGGTACGCTGTCCTCGGGGCCTGGATAGTGAGGTTTCACCCGAACCTTGGCAAGAACCTGGTGGCTGAGATAGAGACATATAGGGGCTGCGCGAGGTGGGTGAGCGGCGGCTGCTCCTTCTGTGTTGAGCCCCTAAGGGGGAGACCAATAGTCAGGGACCCGAAGTCCATAGCCCTTGAGGTGGAGGCCCTCTACAGGGCCGGCGTGAGGAACTTCAGGCTAGGCCGACAGGCTGACATACTGGTCTACGGCTCGTCGGGCCTTGGCTCGGAGGAGTGGCCTAAGCCGTCGTCCGAGGAGCTTGAGAGGCTTTTCAGGGGGGTGCGCTCGGCGGCCCCAGGCCTTGAGGTGCTTCACATAGACAACGTCAACCCTGGCACGATAGCCAGGTACCCCGAGGAGTCAACAGAGGCCCTTAAGGTAATAGTTAAATATCATACGCCTGGCGACGTTGCAGCCCTTGGAGTGGAGAGCGTCGACCCGAAGGTCGTCAAGATAAATAACCTGAAGGTGACACTCGAGGACGCCATGAAGGCCGTCGAGGTCATAAACAAGGTAGGCTCCGAGAGGGGCTACAACGGCCTCCCAGAGCTGCTACCGGGGATAAACTTCATACTGGGCCTTCCGGGCGAGAGGAGGGAGAGCTACAGGCTCAACAGGGAGTTCCTGGATGAGATACTCAGGCGAAGGCTTCTCGTGAGGAGGGTCAACGTCAGGAAGCTGCTGGCGCTCCCAACTACAAGGGTCTTCATGATGGACTGGGGGGTCGACAGGAAGCTCGAGGCTGAGGCTAAGTCATTCACCTACTTTGTCAGGCACGTCTTTGACAGGCGCGAGCTCTCCTGGGTGGCCCCGAAGGGCACCGTGCTTAAGGGGCTATGGGTCGAGGAGTGTGAGCACGGCTACTGCTACGCAAGGCAGGCTGGCAGCTATCCGCTCATGGTAATGATAAGGGGCTCCTTCCCCAAACTTCAGTACATAGAGTCAGTCAGGGTTGAGGGCGTGCACTCCTCAAGGGCTGTCGAGGGTTTAGTGGAGTCGATAAGCCCTGGTAGCTAGCCTTGGGGGAATTCAAGCTCAAGTTCATAGGAGAGAACCCTGAGCAGGAGGACTGCGGTGAAGCTGGTGACAGGGGCGTATGTCCTGGAGAGCTCCTCTGTGAAGTAGTAGACCATGCTGCCCACCGCCGTGACTGTGCGTAAATCTCCCTCTTCAGAACCATGAGGACCTTGCCAACAGGCACGTCCCTGAGGGCGCCGCCCGTGCTCACAAGCGTTGCAATTATAGCGACGGCTATTACGTTAAGGCCCTTGGATGCGGCTAGGTACGCTCCAAAGATAGCAAAGTCCGCTAGGCCTGTTGGCATCAGATATGAAGAGGGCCTTGGCTATAGAGGGCACCTGCGACGCTCTTCCTCACGCCCTTGAAGGAGCCTGAAGCCGAGAAGCGCACGATACCCATGTAGTTAAGCGCGTCGAACAGCGTGGGCTCCATGGTTGGTCCCGCGCTGTTGAGCCGAAGCGTTTTGTACTTCAAGCGATAGGCCAAGCTATATTTAACTTTTGCCGATAATCACTATATAGGGTACAGAGCTTTGAAAAGCGACGACGGAAGCTCCAACTCAAGCGGCTTCGTCGTTAAGAGAAAGGTGCAGGTGACGGGTGGCTCCACATATATAGTCTCTATTCCTAAGGAGTGGGCTAAGCTGCTCAATATAGATAGGGGGGCTGAGGTCCTCCTCGAGCTCAACCCCGAGGGCTGGATAAGGCTCAGGGCCTCAGACGCCGCGCCCAACAGGTCTGAGAGGGTGGCCCAGATTACAATAAGCCCTAACACAAGCGACGCCACCCTCTCAATGGAAGTTATATCAGCTTACCTGACGGGCTACGACACCATAGTGCTTAGGTTCAGCCCTGACGCCTCCGAGGTTGCCGAGAAGGTTGCCAACTTCGTTAGGACCAAGGCCATAGGGCTTGAGCTGCTTGAGGAATCCTACGACCAACTAATACTTAAGGCCGTCGTCGACCTCACGTCAATATCAGCCCGCATGGTCGTGGAGAACATGATCAAGGTGGTCAAGTCAATGATAGAGGACCTCTCAGACGTAGTCGAAGGTCTCAAGCAGAGGGGGCTCCTAGAGACCGTGGTCAGGCGCGATGACATAGTTGACAAGCTGTACCTCTACATATACAAGCAGCTCAACCTGGCCCTCCAGGGCCTCATGAGCCCCAAGGAACTTGGGATGAACACTCTTGCAGAGAGCATTAACATATTCACTCTTGTCAAGAGCCTCGAGCGCATAGCTGACCAGGTAGTGTCCATAGCACAGTGGCTCCTTGACTATGACAAGCAACTGCCACCTGACGTCAGGCAGCTGTTCGACAAGGTCAAGGGAAGCGTAATGCGCTCCATCGACCTTGCCAGCACGCTCTCCCGCGAGCAGGCGGTCACCATGTATGAGTCACTGCATGAGGAGGCCCTCTGGGTGGCCGAGCTCTACTCTAAGGCCAGGGCCTCGGGGTGCGCTAACGAGTGCTACCCCGTCTTTGACGGGGCTAGGAGGATGTTAGCCCATACAATAGACCTCCTTGAGGCTATTATGGGCCTGAACTTCCTTAAGGGCCTAGAGGCCCAGGTCCTTCAGGGCGCAGCTAATGGACCTTAGAGAGCCTCAGATATGCGTCTAGGCCTGTACAAAAGCGGTGAACTGCCCCGCCCGTGAGGGCGGGGCACCCCCACCTCGCGGTGATGACCTCCTGCCTCCCAGGGCGGCCTCGATCCCCCTCACCCACAGAGGAGGCTCCATCGGGCGGAGCCGCCTCTGTGGCGCCCCGCGCGGAGGAGGGGTTGCGGAGGCTGCCCTCCGCAGGCGTAAGTTCCCCCAGTCCAGAGGGCGCGGCCTCAGCCCTTACAGCCAGAGGTCTGCACATGTCTCTTCTATAATTTATGAATAGTTTATGATTGATAACTATTAAAAAGGTTTCTATAAGGGGGCTATCAATCCCCCACCTCACGGAGGGGGACTTTCGCCCCCTTAGCCCCTCATAAAGTTAAAAGCCAAGCTCTACGCGTTCCGTTGTCCCTAGGTGCTCATCCTCATCAATTTACGTTCATTCGTTGCGCCTAGGGACCTCCACCTCTTGCCGCGGGGCCCGCTGCCCCCGCGGCGTTCATGGGCGGCCGTCGGGCCCAGCGGCGCGGGGCTCCCGCCTGAGGGCCGCCTCTCCCGGGCCCTCTCGCTGCAGGGCGGATCATGGGGTCCAAGCCCTACAGACATTCGCAAACCATTTAAACTTGCAGTCAGTTCTGCAATAGTCTGAGGTGTTAAGTAACTTTGGGGAATGTGAGGACAGGGACTTTGAAGAGCTCATCCGCCTTCTGAAGCTCTCCAGGCTGTCCTTTGATAAGGGCGAGCTAGAGGGCCTTTGCAACGATATAAAGAATGTGAGGGCCCTGCTCTTGAGGGTCTCCAAGTACAAGGACCTTAGGGTGGACCCCCTCTACAACGTCTGGGACAAGACGCTGAACCCCCCTGACGAGGTCGCAGAGAGGCGCGTCGAGATATCGTGGCTTAGCGACGACCGCTTGAAGAACAACATGGTCAAGGTGCCGTGGAGGGGTGGCTAGAGTGAGGAGGGCCACAGCGAGTGCCGTGCTTGAGGGCATCTTTAGCGGCTCACTCTCGCCAGAGGAGCACGTCATGGAGATCTATGATAACATAAAGAAGTGGGAGCCTAAGGTTAAGGGCTTCATAACCCTGCTTGACGAGGAGGCCGTGCTGAGGAGGGCCAAGGAGGTGGAGTCGCTTCTCAAGGATGGAAAGAGGCCTCCCCTGGCTGGGCTCGTGGTTGCAGTTAAGGATAACATATCGACCAAGTTCGCGCCGACCACCGCTGGCTCCAGGATGCTCTCAGGCTACGTGCCGCCCTTCAACGCCACGACCGTTGAGAGGCTGCTCGCGGCAGGGGCCATAATAATAGGGAAGACGAACATGGACGAGTTTGCCATGGGCAGCACGACGGAGCTCAGCGCCTTCTGGCCGACCCACAACCCCTGGGACCTTGAGAGGGTGCCGGGTGGGAGCAGCGGCGGCTCAGCCGCGGTGCTAGCTTATGGAGGGGCTGACCTTGCACTCGGCAGCGACACGGGCGGCTCCGTCAGGCTTCCGGCGGCCTATACAGCCACCGTTGGCCTTAAGCCGACATATGGGCTGGTCAGCAGGTACGGCCTGATACCCTACGCCAACAGCCTTGAGCAGATAAGCCCCATGGCAAGGTCCGTCAAGGATGTGGCCATGTTGCTAGACGTCGTATCTGGCCATGACCCATTCGACGCTACAACGCTTAACGTGGGTCCTACTAGGACCTCCTCAGTGGCCCCTGAGGACCCGTCGAAGCTGAGCATTTGTGTGCCTCACGAGATGATAGACGGCTCAGACCCGCCGGTCAGGTCTACAATATTGAAGCTGTTGGACAGGCTTGAGGCTGAGGGCGTGAAGGTAAGCTATGATGCCTCCCTCCCCTCAGCCCCGGACGCGCTGCCAGTTTACTACACGATAGCCCTTGCAGAGGCCGCCAGCAACTTAGCCAGGTACGACGGCAAGCTATACCCATTCGTGGTCTTAAGGCCTAACTATACCGAGACTGTGACCTCGACGCGCTCGGAGGGCTTTGGAAGGGAGGTAAAGAGGAGGATACTGCTCGGCGTCATGGCACTCAGCGAGGGCTACCGTGACGAGTTCTATGTGGCGGCCGCCAAGGGGAGGAGGATCATAAGGGACGAGGTGTTGGGCATGACAAAGAAATGCATCATAGCTGGGGCCGTGAGTCCCGCGCCGCCCCCAAGGCTTGGGGAGAGGATAAGCGATCCGCTTAAGCTGTACGCCCTTGACGTCTATACAGTCATAGCTAACCTCGCCGGCGTTCCATCACTTGCTGTGCCGGCCGGCTTCTATGATGGGCTGCCTCTCGGGGTGCAGTTTATGGCGAGCCCCCTTGAGGAGGGGAAGCTCATGGCCCTGGGTCAGCTCGTCGAGGATGTCACAGGCCTAAGGGGTGTGATGGCATGAGTCACCACATGATAGGCCTTGAAGTCCACGTCCAGATGACAGAGACCGGCACGAAACTGTTCTGCGACTGCAGGTCAAACTACAGGGGCATGGAGCCCAACACTAACGTGTGCCCCGTTTGCCTTGGCCTTCCTGGAGCTCTGCCAGTGCCGAGGCGCCGCCCCCTGGTCTTCGCCACGGCCCTCTCAATGCTGATGGTCTGCGAGACGCCGCCGGCGATGATATTCACTAGGAAGCACTACTTTTACCCGGACCTGCCAAAGGACTACCAGATAACTCAATACCAGGGCGGCGGAGGGGCCCCCGTCTGCCTAGGGGGCAGGGCGAGGTACTACGACCCGGACACCGACGAGTGGCGCGAGGTCAGGATAAGGAGGATCAACGTCGAGGAGGACCCAGGTAGGACGGAGTACGAGGGCTCTATAACCTCAAGCGAGGCGGCCTACGTTGACTATAACAGGAGCGGCGTGCCCCTGGTAGAGGTCGTCACAGAGCCTGAGCTGAGGAGCCCGAGAGACGCCAGGAGGTTCGTGGAGTATCTGCTCCTGATGATGGAGTACATAGGGGCCACGAACCCACGCCTTGAGGGCGCCTTCAGGGTTGACGCCAACATAAGCGTCAGGGGTGGCGAGAGGGTCGAGGTGAAGAACATAGGTAGCACTGTTGACCTCGAGAGGGCTATAAAGTACGAGCTGTTCAGGCAGGAGAAGCTGATATCGCAGGGCGGCGCTGTTGAAAGGGAGACCAGGGGCTGGGACCCCGCTAGGAGGCTGACGAAGCCCCAGAGGTCGAAGGAGACGGAGGAGGAGTACCTTTACTTCCCTGAGCCAGACATACCGCCAATATCAATGAAGGAGCTAGTTATTGAGGCGGCACCGCTGACTCTGAGGGACCCAGCCAAGTACATGGACGTCATAACTGCAAGGGGCATTCCTAGGAGGCAGGCATGGAGCATAGTGCTCTATAGGCCAGCCCTGAGCCTTTACCTCAAGTCCCTCGACAAGGGTGCGGACCCCCTGTTGGCAGCCAGGATGATAGCGGTGGACCTTAAGGGGCTCCTGAAGAAGCTCAACGCAGATCTTTATGGTGCCAGCTCGTGGCCATCCCCTGACGTCATAGCTGGGCTGACGAGGCTTGTGAGGTCAGGCGATTACAGCTACGATGAAATTAAGTACAACTCACTACCCAAGCTCGCCCTAAACCCAAGCGCCTCGCTGAGCGACGTCCTGCCCCCCAGGTCAAACAACATTGAGGACGCTGTGGAGGTCGTGATAGCCAGGGAGAGGAAGGCAGTGAGCGACTTCATCAACGGCAAGCCTGAGGCCCTCGACTACCTGGTTGGGTCAGTGCTGAAGATGAGGAGAGGCTATGCCGTCGATCCGAAGCTGGTCCGCAAGGTCCTATTGTCACGTCTTACAGGAGCTCAGGACGGCCACAGCAACGGGGGCGACGGCGCGGACAGCACTGCTAATAGTAGAAGTTAAAGCTTTGCCCTGGACCCCTCTCTGGGATGTCAATTGGAAGGACAGGGCTTCACGTGGCCTGACTACTCCAGCGAGAGCAACCTGTACTCGCTCTCATGCGGGCTAGCGTCGTTCTTCGATGTCAAGAGGCAGTGCATTGGGAGGCAGCTCGAGCTGACGGGCAAGAGGCTGGTCCTGATATATCTTGACGCCCTCAGCTGGGATCTGTTCTCAGAGGCCAACGTAAGGCTCAGCGGTAAAGTGATGAAGGCCACCACCGTGTTTCCATCAACCACGGCGGCCGCCCTAAGCACACTGATGACAGCCCAGGCCCCCGGCGAGCACGGCCTGGTGGGATACACTGTCTTTAACAAGAGGCTCGGAGGCGTGATAAACGGAATAAAGTACTCATACATGGGTGAGAGCGGCTCAGGAACTATAGATTATGTTTCACTTGGGAGCGCCTTCCCAGTAAGGCCATGGCTTAAGGAGACGAGCGCTAAGGTGCTTGCTCTGATGTCGGGCAGCGCCGCGAGCGGCGAGCTGACAAAGACGTACCTTAACTCTAGGCCTGAGGAGGGGCTGACCAAGATAAAGGCGCACTCGAGCTCCTTTGAGATGCTGGCGGCCCTGAGGGAGGCCCTGGAGGGCGATCCCTATGACATGATCTACGTCTACCATGACAACCCTGACCACATAGGCCACGGCTACGGCTTCAGTAGCGAGCACAGGGACCTGATACTTGAGGAGGTCAGGGTTGTGCTGAACCACATAAACAAGCTGGCCGAGAAGTACAGGGACAAGTATACTTTCCTTCTGCTCTCAGATCATGGGCAGGTCACGGTCGACAAGGTCTACCTCTTTAACAACGATGAGGAGCTACTCAACAAGCTTGAGGTGCCCCCGTACGGGGACTCAAGGGCCGTGTGGTTCAGGACGAGGGAGAACGTAAGGGACCTGCTGAGGGACAGGTACTCGCTGGAGGTTATGAGCAAGCAGGAGGTCATAGAGAGCGGCATACTTGGCAGGGTGAGCGACTTCGTGGCCAACAACGTGCTCGGCGACTACCTTGGGGTCGCCAAGAGCCCCACTGTTAAGTACCACTACACCTACAGGGGCGAGGACGACCCCGCCCTGAGGCTAAGGGGCAACCACAGCGGCATGACGCCAGAGGAGATGTATATACCCATAGTGGTCTGGAGCTGAGGCGCGTCAGTAGGCCTGGCGTTTAAAAGCCCCTTGCGCAGTATAGTTTGCAGCAGAAGAGCTTGGGATCATGGTCTACGCCGAGGGACTGCTGCTCTCCATCGCGGTCGGAGCCATAGTAGGGCTTTTCAACGAGTACAGGAAGATAACGGGCTCCAAGATATTCCTAGGCCTAAGGACCTCGATATTTACATCAATGTTAGGTTATGTCACGGCGTTGCTCTCGCGCGACGCTGGAAGTTACATGATAGCCGCGGCCTTCATATCGATAACCTTAATAGCAACGGCCATATACGTTGAGAGGGCTCGGTCCCTGAGGATAACCGGCGCCACTACCTACGTTAGCATGATACTTGTCTTCTCCGCTGGCGTCCTGGTAGGACTTGGCTATTACCTTGACGGAACCCTAGTATCAGTGCTGGTGGCCTCACTGAGCTTCTACAAGACCCAGCTGCTTAACGCTATATCAAGGATAAGGCGTGAGGAGCTCCTTGCGCTCCTCAACCTGCTTGTCATCTCCGTTGTAATACTTCCACTGCTGCCCGACAAGTTCGTGGGGCCCTACGGCTTCTTCAACCCATACGAGTTCTGGCTGACGGTAGTCATAGTGGCCGTGATATTCTTCGCCCAGTACGTGGCGCTGAGGGTGTCACGTAGGGGGCTGTTGGCATTCACAATAGTGGGCGGGCTCATATCAAGCACTACTGTGACCCTTAGCCTCATAGACCTGAGCAATAAGAAGAAGGAGGTATCTGGTTCCCTGGCCTTGAATACGATTATGTCTAACATACCCCTCTTCATAGTCCAGGTGCTGGCCGCCGCGTACTTCGTCACGTACTCCTCAGCACTCATCAAGCTGTTGGCGGCGCCCATACTGATCCTAACAGTGGTCCTCCTGATCCTGGGCTTCATCAGGTCTAAGGACCTGAGCCCGGCTAACATTGAGCCGCCCTCAGCGCCGCTTCCCATTTTTAGAATAATAGAGTTCGCCCTCCTGCTCTTTATAATAACGGCGGCGGCGAAGCTGGTCGGGGTCCTAGTCCCGGGCTTTCTCCCCGTAGCTATATTCGTTGGGGCCCTCGGCAACGTCCTTGGTACAGTGATAGCGGTCGGGACGCTTTACTCACATGCTACAATTGCGTCTAGGGAGGCAGCCCAGCTGATACTTCTGGCGCTCATGGCTGGTGTCATAGAGAAGGCTTTCCTCTCCCTGCTGTCCTCAAGTTCGCAGTACAGGAAGATAGTAGTGATGGGCTCCGCAGCTCTTACGGCCATTGCGGTCCTGCTGATGTACGTCTTCGGGCTGCTCTAGCACTTCAATGGTGCAACAGGACTGACTTAATTGAATTATTATGTAGATTTTATTATATAGTTATCACTTCCGCTGTCATAAGTGCTCATACAGCGAGGGGGGTCGTAGGGCAGAGTATTACAATGGCTTCAGTATAAAGGGCGCAGGGCCTCCCAGGGGCCTTACTTGGAAATATAGGGCCTGGACTGTCCAGTTACCTAGGAGAGCGAAAGTGACAGAGGCTAGTGAGGCTCAGGCTAAGAAGCCCAAGGACATAACGGAGCTGCCAGGGGTAGGGCCTACAACTGCGGAGAAGCTCGTAGAGAGCGGGTACGCCACGATTGAGGCCATAGCGGTGGCCACACCCCAGGAGATAGCGGCGGCCACCGGTATACCGCTTCAGACGGCGCAGAAGATAGTCGAGTCAGCCAGGCAGGCCCTTGACATACACTTCAAGACTGCGCTGGAGCTGAAGAAGGAGAGGATGGCCGTAAGGAAGATAAGTACTGGAAGCAAGGCCCTTGACGACCTGTTGGGGGGCGGCATAGAGACCAAACAGATAACGGAGTTCTTCGGCGAGTTCGGCACTGGCAAGACCCAGATATGCCACCAGCTGGCGGTGAACGTGCAGTTACCTGAGGACAAGGGAGGCCTCAGCGGGAAGGCAGCTTACATTGACACGGAAGGCACCTTCAGGTGGGAGAGGATAGATCAGATGGCCAGGGGTCTCGGCCTTGACCCTGACAAGGTTATGGATAACATATACTGGATAAGGGCTATCAACAGCCACCACCAGATGGCAATAGTGGACCAGCTCTTCGAGATGATAGATAAGGAGCCCGTGAGGCTTGTAATTGTCGACTCTCTGACCAGCCACTTCAGGGCTGAGTTCCCAGGCAGGGAGAACCTGGCATCGAGGCAGCAGCTGCTCAACAAGCACCTGCACCAGCTCATGAGGCTTGCCGAGGTCTATGACATAGCCGTGGTGGTGACGAACCAGGTAATGGCAAGGCCTGACGTGTTCTACGGCGACCCGACCGCTGCTGTTGGAGGTAACGTGGTGGCCCACGCGCCGGGCGTAAGGGTTCAGCTGAAGAAGAGCAGGAACAACAAGAGGATAGCTAGGATCGTGGACGCCCCGCATCTGCCCGAGGGGGAGACGGTATTTGCAATAACGGAGTATGGGATAAGGGACGCAGAGGAGGAGTGACGTTTTGGGCCCTCCTCTGTGGCTCCCCTGGGCCCTGACAGCCGCTGTTGCCATCTACCCTGCGGTCCTTGACGCGCAGTACAGGTCTGTCCCTGAGCACCTTTGGTACCTTGGGGCAAAGGTGGTAGCCGTCATATCCTTTATCGCCTACCTCGGGCTCTACCCGCTCAGGCTCCTCGCCGCGTTTTACCTTGAGTCTCTGGTGGCCCCGGCGGCGGTGGCTCTAGCGGCGGCGCTTGGATTCATGGGCGCCGGCGACGTCTGGGCGTCGCTGGCCATCGCCCTTATGATACCGGCCCCTCCTCCTGGCTCCATTATGCCGCCCTCCCTGCTTATTGTGCTCCTGGCATCGCTGCTCGAGGTGGCGGCAAGGCCAATAGTGGCGTACATTAAGGCTAGGCAGCTGGGGGGCAGGTGGGAGGGCCTCAAAGTTATCCTGAGCTGCGGCAACGCGCACAGGACAAGGTGGTGGTTTCCAGTCGGCTCCTCTGCCGTCAGCGAGAGCCCCTCGGAGGCCATAGCGAGGGCCTGCTCTAATGACAGCGAGGTCGTCCTGGAGCCCGGCATGCCGTTCGTTACGTTTATTTTAATTGCCCTGCCCCTGGCCCTCCTACTGGAGCTCACGCTGTTCAGGGTGCCTTAGATGGACTGGCCAAAGTCTTGGTACGAGATCCTCTGGGCCCCATGGAGGATGGCATACATAGCTACCGTGGCCGGCAAGCAGAATAGCGGCTGCTTCCTGTGCGAGGCGGCCAAGGGCAGCGATGACAGGGCGTCACTTGTCGTCCTGAGGGGCGGGCACTCTTTTGTGATACTGAATAGGTACCCGTACAACACTGGACACCTGATGATAGCGCCCTACAGGCATGTGGCCTCGCCGGAGGACCTGAGAGATGACGAGATGAGGGAGATAGGCCTCCTCCTCAAGGCCTCCCTTGAGGCCCTCAGGGCCGTCTACAGGCCTGAGGGCTTTAACATAGGCATTAACGTGGGCGACGTTGCCGGGGCCGGCGTCCCTGGCCACATGCACGTTCATGTTGTCCCAAGGTGGAAGGGCGACTCAAACTTCATAACTGTGATAGGCGGGACGAAGGTGATATCACAGACCCTTGAGGAGACCTACGATAAGCTGAGGCCCGAGCTTGAGAAAGCGGCGAGGAAGTATGGAGTTACGGTCAAGGACTGACCGAAGGGTTTTCATAATTACACACAACGACCTGGATGGAGTAGGGGCAGCGGCCTCTTACCTGAGGATAGTTGGCGTGCGCCCAGAGGATGCCTCGGTGCTGTTTGCGGAGCCGTACAACGTTGACCAGGCTGTTGAGAGGCTGGCGCCTTACCTGGAGCCCCGCTCGACACTGGCCTTTATGGACATAGGCTACAACTTAGAGTCGACGCCCAGGGCGCTTGAGGCCCTCAGGTCCTTCAGCTCCAAGGACCTTAACATAGAGTGGTACGACCACCACGTGTGGGCAGAGGAGGACATAAACAAGGTCCTCTCGGCTGGCGCCAGGCTCTTCATAGACAGGAGCACGTGCGGCGCCGGCGTCGTGATAAGGTATGCCTCTAAGCTATACGGGGTTGAGGCTGACGACTTCCTAAGGAAGCTTGAGAGCGCCGTCTGCGCCGCCGACCTGTGGAAGTGGGATGACCCAATGGCCCCGAAGCTCTTCAGGGCATCAACCTCGCCTCCAGGCGTTAAGAATGGGGAGTGGAAGGAGACTCTTGTTAAGAAGTTCTTCTCAGGCGTCCTCTGGGACGAGGAGCTACAATCAAGGCTTAACGACTACTTGGCTGAGGAGCTCTCGAGGTCATCAAAGGAGCTCAAGGGGCTTTACACCTCAAGAGGCGGAGGGTGTGCAGTAGCGGCCATCGTCAGGGACTTTGACCTTCCGTCAGACAGCATAATGGGCTCCATGATCATATCAAGGGCGCGCGCCAGCGCGGCGGCCCTAATAAAGAGGAGGGGCTTCAGGAGGGTGTCCATATCGCTGAGGAGCAGGGGCGCCGCCAACGTTCAAGTCGTAGCCCGCTACCTGGGCGGCGGAGGACATCCAAGGGCCTCAGGGGCCTCAATGAGGTTGCCGCTAGGCATCGCTATACTGAGCGTCTTCAGCAGAAGGCTGTTGGCAAGGTACGTCTCAGAGAGACTCCTGGACGTGGCGCTTAAGACCAACGCCTGCAGCTCAGTTCATGCAGAAGGATATATGGCTTAGCTCGTGGCCTGGCCAGCCGCCTGG
Organism: Acidilobus sp. 7A; assembly: GCF_003431325.1. Lineage (NCBI taxonomy): Archaea > Thermoproteati > Thermoproteota > Thermoprotei > Acidilobales > Acidilobaceae > Acidilobus > Acidilobus sp. 7A. Next base: position 643,372 of record NZ_CP010515.1, read on the forward strand.
CCCTCCTCCTTCTTCTCCTCTTTCTTCTGCTCCCCTCCCTGCTGGGCGGGCTCCGGTGCCTGCTGGGCAGCCGGCTGCTGTGCCGCCTGCTGCTGGGCAGCCTTGGCCTTCTCCTCCTTGGCCTTCCTCCTCTCCTCAGCTCTCCTCTTCTTCTCCTCTGCTATCTCCTGATCAACGTCAACTACCTTCTTGCAGTTGAGCTTTGAGAGCACGTCATTAAGTGAGGCGGGGTCTGCCTTGTAGGTGTAGAGGTACCTCTTTGTCCTGACCTTTATCTTAGCCTTGCCGTCCCTTGTGACCCTCTTGACCCTGCACTCTATTGCCTTCTGCGCGACCTTGACCAGCTCGTCAACGCTTGAGAGCTCAACCGGCACTGAAGTCACCTGGGGTCTGTGCTGAAATGCGACTATAAAAGAGTTCCGTCGCACCTGCCGTGGACGCGGGACAAGGGCTATGAGCTGCCTTGAGCCCTCGCGCAGTAGGTGGTCTAAGGGGCGGAGGGCCTCACCCCTCTAGGGCAGGGAGGAGGTCAGGTAAACCATCACTCGCTAAAGATTTTGTACTTTAATATGTTGAACTTGACCCTCTCGCCCTCCCTAGGCTTACTGCTAGAGTACCCCCTAATTTCAATATCATCACCTACAACTATGTGAACTAGGTACTTGCCCATTATGAACTCAGCAGTGTCGACGATCCCCTCATAGGGGCCATCGCCTATAGAGACGTCGTCAGCCCTCACGCCAATGTAGCCCTTAATTCCAAACGCGGAGCCTTCTACAACAGCCATGGGCGGGTCACCTATAAAGGCTGCCACGTACTTGTTGGCCGGCTCATAGTAAAGCTCCTCTGGCGTGCCAACCTGAAGTATCTTCCCATTCATCATTATGGCCATCCTGTCAGCCTCGGCCATGGCCTCTATCTGGTCATGTGTTACGTAAATGGTAGTTATCTTCTCCCTCCTCTGCAGGTCCTTTATGAACCTCCTGGCGGCGATCCTCTGTGGCGCGTCGATGTTGCTCAGCGGCTCGTCAAGCAGGAGAACCCTCGGCCTCTTCACCAACGCCCTAGCGAGCGCCACCCTCTGCTGCTGTCCGCCTGACAGCTGGGAGGGGTATCTTTCGAGGAAGTCCCTTATTCCAAGCTCGTCAGCCATCTCTATGGCTCGCTTCCTGGCGTCACGCTCGTTCTCTATAGGCATCATTATGTTCTCGAGGACGGTCTTATGGGGGTAGAGTACGTAGTTCTGAAACAACATGGACACGGACCTCTTGCCTGGCGGCATGTCAGTGACGTCCTTATCATCTATAATTATCTTTCCTGAGTCAACCTTCTCAAGGCCTGCTATGCACCTCAGTAGCGTAGTCTTCCCGGAACCCGAGTAGCCGAGTATAACAAAGAGCTCACCGTCATTTACATCTAAATCTATGTTGTCGAGGACCCTATGTTTGCCGAAGCTCTTGACGAGTCTCCTGACCGAGAGTCCCAAGTGCGGTACCCCTTTCAAAGAGCCCTCCAGCTTTAATTTTATTAAGTTAGGGCTTGTTTTAAGGTAGAGACATATTTTGATATGATACCAGACTTGGCAGAAGTGCCGGCCCCGGCTTGGAGGGGCTGCGAGGCCTTTCGGACCTCACCGCCCGCTCCAACGCGGCCTGCTTAACTTCCGGGTTCGAGGTGAGTCCGGGTGTTGCCAGGCCACTATGGCCGGGCCGGCAGTTTATGGCTGGCCCTGAAGGGTAAATAAGCGTTTTGCGTTGCCCTTATGGCTTGCTGCTATAAATACAGGCCTGCTAGGGCCCTGGCTCAGTTCGCTACCTCCACGTGCGCGCGCCTTGCAGCCTCAAGGAACTCGTCGTAGGTGAGCGAAAGCCAGGACCTGAGCTGCTCGTAAAAGTCGCCTCCAACCCTGTCGACCTTCCTTTCGCTTGTGTACTTCATGATCTCCCTGTAGGCCCTAGCCACCCTGTCCTTCTTGCTCATAGTTGTTATTATCGCCTTCTCAACGTCGCCGTCGTAGAGGTAGCGGCTCTTCAGGAGGATCTCAACTATCCTGTTTATGCGCTCAGGCACGCCTATCACTGAGCCCCTGAGCTCTATCCTCCTGGGCACGCCCCAGGGGACCAGGCTGTCGAGCATCCTGCTGAGGCCTGGCCTTGGTATCTTGTCAACTATGCCGCCCAACAGGAAGGCGTCGGCAGTCATCACGTCGTCAGCCTTTAGCGGCGTGGAGGCGTCAGGCCTCAGAATGATTACCTTGTCAGCGTCGTACCCCCAGAGGACCTCGCTTGGCCTCGCGTTAACTATTGCAACCTTGTTAACGCCCATGACCTCATTTATCCATTTGGCTGTCTCCTCGTCGGTGCCTGTCACTGACATGTGGGCGTCCCAGAGGTACTCCCTCATGACGGAGAGGGTCACGCTCAGCTGAAGCCTAAGCTTTGAGAGCTCCTCGGGGGTGTGAAGGAACTTCATGCTGAGGTCTATTACAAAGAGCGGGAGAGGCGGCTGGGGGAGGTAGTCAAGTAGGGCCCTCCAGGGGATAGTCTTTTCAGTGGGGGACGGCCTCCTAACAATTACCGCGTCTGCGCTCACGTCGCCCCTCCCGTACACTATTGACTTGGGCTTGCCCTTCCACTCAGTCTCATACGCCTTCTTGCCCTTGAAGGGCTCCTCCCCTATGAAGTACTCCCTAACCAGGGTCTCCACAGCCGCGTACTGAAAGCCGAGCCTGTACAGCTTGTCACTCTCAAGCCACTCCTTAGATCCTAGGGCATCGTAGCCATAGGCATCCATTAGCTTAAGGAGCGCCTCTGAGGGCCTTGACTCCCAGCCCCGCTGCTCCCTACCCCCCGTCGCCAGACACCATTTGTCCTGGAGGGCGCACCAGGCGCTTTAAGATTGACTATGGTGTACTTCCAGGAGCTCGGCAGTCCCTGGCTCGAAAGAATGCTGCTAGAATCACTAAATGCTCAGGGACCGAGTAGCTTTTTAAGATATTTTATAAAAAGCATGTGGAGTTTTATGAACGCTTCTGACACTCCTTTAAAAATTTCCCTGTAAATATAGCAGCAGGAAAGGAGGAGGTAAGAAATGTCTCAGACTAAGAGCAGGCCGCCCAACCTTAAGGTCAGCGGTGACCCGGACCTCATAACGATCGTCGAGAACGCACTGAAGGAGGTCTATGACCCGGAGATACCAGTCGACGTCTACAACCTTGGGCTCGTCTATGAGATAGAGGCCACGAGGGAGGGCGGCAGGCCTAAGGTGAGGATCCTAATGACGTTAACAGCAGTGGGCTGCCCGGTCACGGGATCAATACTGGGGTACGTGCAGCAGGCAATACTTGATAAGGTGCCTGGCATAAAAGAGGACGACGTTGAAATAGATATCACCTTTGAGCCTCCGTGGAGCCCAGACATGGTTAGCGAGGAGGGCAGGGAGCTCCTCAAGGAGGTTTACGGCTACGACGTAGTCGAGGACTGGAAGCAGAGGTATCAGCAGCTCAATGAGGAGCAGGCCGCCCAGCAGTCGACTTCTGAGCAGCCAGCCCAGCAAGGAAAAACGTAAAGCCCTCATAGGAGCTGCCCTTAAAGGATTGGCTTGAGCTGGATAATAGGTGTTGACGAGGCCGGGCGAGGGAGCCTGGTAGGGGACCTAATTCTGGCGGCCTTCGCTATAGAGGAGGGCAGCCTGAGCCTCCTGCGCGACATGGGCGTCAGGGACAGCAAGCAGCTCACCCCGGCCCAGAGGGAGAGGCTCTATACACCGCTCACTAGGCTTGGGGTCTTTGCGGTGGTCCCGATCAGGCCGGCCGATATAGACAGGGAGAACATCAACGTGCTTGAGGAGAGGGCGGCGGCGACCGCCATCTCCCTGATATTCAGGAGGGTGAGGCCTCAGGAGGTGAGAGCAATTTACATAGACAAGTTCGGCGAGCTTAGGGCTCTCCCAGAGGAGCTGAGGCGCATGGGGTTCAGGGGAAAGCTCGTCGTGGAGCCTAAGGCTGACGTTAATTATGTTGCGGTTTCGGCCGCCAGCATAATAGCTAAGGTCATAAGGGACCGCAGGATAGGGGTTCTGAGGTCCATGTATGGGGTTGAGGGCAGCGGCTACCCGTCAGACCCCCTCACAGTGAAGTGGGTAAGGAAGGTGCTCTCCTCAGGCGAGAGGCCCCCGATAATAAGGTACTCATGGGGGACCCTGAGGGGCACGGAGGCGTTTGTAAACAAAACTAAGGCCCACAAGAGGACCCTTGAGGACTTCATGACTTAATCTGCACAGCAAAAGCCGACTTTATTGAAGTTATGGCAACTCCGCATATAACTGTGCGCTCATAAAGCCAAGCCCTTAGCTCAGAGTAGCAAGGTTTGCTAGGCGTTCATCACCTTCTCCTTGTAAGTCCATAATATCAATAAGTATGATATCCAAGGCGCCGCCAGCATTATTGCAACACCCACAAAGAGAAGCGACTTCCCAGTGCGAGGGCTGAGGGCCACTAAAGCGCCGCCAGCGATGGCTATTAAGAAGGTTATTATTATCATGTCACGGACAGCCTTCCTCGCTAATCTCTCCACCGAGCTCCTTTGCCCCACGCTTCACCATCTCCAGGGCTGAGAGAGCCCTTGACGTCGCCTCCTCCCTGCTCGACCCCGATGCCAGGACCTTTATTTCAAGAACGGGAGCCCCGACCTCTATGCCCTTCGGGTGGCTCTTGACGTAACAGCCAGGGTTCTTCCTCTCCGCCTCTTCAACGTAGGGGGCCAGCGAGGACTCTGGAACGCCTACAACTCTGAAGCCGCACTCTACAACTGAAAGCCTCGGAGCAAAAGGCTGCAGCCTTGGCATGACCTCCTCATCGAATATCGCCTCCATCTCCTTTGGAACGCCCGGGAGCGATACTATTATGGTGTCCCCCACGACAAGCCATGAGCCTGGGGCTGTGCCCACGGAGTTCCTAAGCGGCACGGCACCCTCAGGCATGTAGGCCATCTTCTCCCTCTCCTTGGACATCTGGAGCCCGCCTTCGCTGTACTTCCTGGCGACCATATCGTACGCCTCCTTGTTGAGCACCAGCTTAAGCCCGGAGGCCAGGGCGACGGCCTCAAGGGTCCTGTCGTCATATGTGGGCCCCAGGCCACCGGTCGTTACGGCTAGCCTCACCCTCCTCGCTATGGCCCTCCTGAGCTCCTCGCTAATCTCCTCCAGGTCGTCAGGCGTCACTATAATTCTCTCAACGCTGAAGCCGAGGAACGTCAGCCTCCTAGCAAGCCATGATGCGTTAGTGTTGACTACCCTGCCTATCAGTATCTCGTTGCCTATGGTGAGGAGCCACGCCTTAGGTCCCTGCGCCAGCGCCAAGCCTACTCCCCTTTGAAGGCTCGCTCTGCCAGGCAAAACTGCGTTGCGCTGGCCCAGTATTACTGTGCGGGATCCTCCTAGTCCTCGCCCAGAGTAAGGGGGTTCCTGGGTGAGCTGGGTGACCTTACAGTCCCTGCAGTACGCGGTTAACGCGATATTCGGTCACTTCAACGTCTCAGGGCTCAGCTCTGCAACCAATGTCGTAGTGCTCGTGGGAGTTGCAATGCTCTTAGCGATAATAGTTGTGGGAGGCGTCGTGCTGCTAGTAAAGGGAGTTAAGGCCATGGGTAACATGACGCCGGGCAGGTTCCTGGCAGCGTTGATAGGCATGGCTGTAGCATTAATAATTATTGGGGCACTGCTGCCTTAGCGACAGCCTCCCTAGTGGCGGCAAGCATTCTTTTGAGGTGCTTCAGCCTGACGAAGTCCTCCCTCTCCCTCTCGTCAAGTACCATCGAGATGAACTTTATAGCCTTCTCGTAGCTTGGGATCACGACATAGTCAAGGGAGTTTATGAGCCTCTGCGTCCTCCTAAGCTCCTCTATGAGCCTCCTTATGGTCTCCTCGTACTGGACAAGCCTCAGTATGGCTGGGAGCTCCTCCCTGAGCATGATAAAGCTCTCAACAAGGTCAGGCGAGGCCCCTGGGGGTATTGCTGGGGTCGCTATTGTGCTCGGTAGCAGCTGGAAGACCGGGGCCCTCACAGTGAAGATCACTGTGACCCCCGCCTTAACCCTCAGTGACTCCTTGACAGAGGAGGCGAACGCCCAGGTCCTCTGGGGGCCCTCAGCAGCCTCGCCGCGATAGAAACTGGTGTACATATCCTCAAGCGTGCCGTAGACCTCCTTCTGGTACTTGTTGTAGTCATCAGCAACGCTCCTTATGTAGTGGAGCAACACGTCCCTCTTCTCCTCAAGGACCCTCCTAATTCTCTTTATAGTGGCATACTCCCTTCGTAGCCTTATTAGGTTAATCTTGGTTGGCAGGGTGCTTCTGACGTCTATTGCCAAGCTTCGCCCCCACCTACGAGATCTGACTAGACTTTAAACAGTTCTGTCCACACCTATATCTTGCAGGATGCGAAGTGGAGCTGAGACCGCTGGACTCAAAAGGAAAGGCCATAGAGGTGCTGCCGAGGAGCGAGGAGGACCTCTGGGCGCTGGCCCTCACGCTAAGGAGGGGGGACCTGGTCAGAACGGTAGTTACAAGGGACGTCAGCGGCAGGGACGCTAAGAGCAAGGAGAGGAAGCCCATAGAGGTCCTGCTTAGGGTTGAGAGCGTCGAGTTCCAGCCCTTCACAGGCTCCCTGAGGGTATTTGGCCTAATAGAGGAGGGACCCGACAGGTTCGGAGTCAAGGGAAAGCACCAGTCGGCCTACATAGGCCTCAACCAGAGGCTGACCATAATTAGGGAGGAGGGCTGGGGGCAGAGGCCCCTCGAGAGGCTTAGGTCGAGCGGCCCCAAGGGAAAGGCACTTATCGTTGCCATTGACTACGACAGCTACGCCTTAGCCATACTTACTCCCATAGGTCTGAGGCTCCTCTACGAGAACGCCGTCTCCCTGGGCTCCAAGGACGACCCGAGGAGGCAGGCTAACGTTGAAGAATTAATCAACAGGGTTGCAAACGAGGTCATCAGCGAGTCCTCGAGGGAGGGGGCAAGCGTCATCGTTGTTGCCGGCCCCACTACACTTAAGGATGAGGTGTCCTCAAAGGTCAGGTCGCTGGCCCCTGGCCTGAGGATCATCGAGGACACTGTTTCCTCAGGCGGCGCTGAGGGCGTCTACGAGGTCATAAGGAGACAGAGCGTAGTTGAGGCGCTTGGTGAGCTGAGCAGCGTGAGGGCCCAGGGGCTCCTTGAGGAGTTCATGAGGCTTCTCTCAACAGACAGCGAAACGGTGGCCTACACCCTTGATGATGTCAAGCGCGCTGCGGACCTCGGGGCTGTTAAGTCACTCGTCATACTTGACAGCCTCCTCTACTCGATAGATGACAGGGAGAGGGAGCTCTCGCAGGAGATAGTGGAGGAAGTTGAGGCCAAGAGGGGTGAGGTCGTGGTTATAGGCAGCGAGTCGCCGGCCTCGCAGACGGTCGCCTCAATGGGAGGAGCGATAGCTATACTTCGTTACAGGCTCCCCAGGGAGGTCAAGGAGGGCCAGACAGAACCTTCAGGAGGCCAGCAGCTGCCTCCCTCCTGACAACTATTACGTCGCCAACAACGGCCACTCTGTCTATGGCTCCGCCGACGTCCTGACCGCTCAGGTTTACAGCCACAGAGCCGCACTCCCTCGCTATGCCTATAGCGGCGGCCACGTCAACGTTCCTGAGCTTGCCCCTTAGGTCTATGAAGGCGAGGCCCCTGCCAAGCCCCACGGTCGAGATTTCAAGGGCGGAGCTGCCGAGGCTTCTAACCTTGATGTTGGGGCTGTATGTGAAGACCCTGGCCACCCTCGTGGTCTCCTCAGGCCTCTCCACATAGACGAAGACCAGGTTACTCCCCTCGGCCTTCGGCCTCACGCTCTCGCTGCCCTCAAAACACCCCTTGCCTCTGCCGAACGATACGGTGTTGCCGAACCCTATTGGCGCAACTGCCCCGGCCACGGCGTCGCTAATAGATTTGCCCCCTGGCGGTATCACAGCTACAGATACGGAGCACCAAGGTATGCAGTTCTCATAGTTAAGGCTACCGTCGAGGGGGTCAACTATGAAGGTGTACTCCCCGTCGCCCATGGTTCCGCTCTCCTCGCTTACCATCCTGAAGCTGAGGCCCTCGGACCTCAGGTCCTCGTATATGGCCCTCTCAGCTTCAAGGTCAGCCCTTATGGTCTCCCCCCTTACTCTCATAGTTGAGTCGCTGCACCACTCCTCCCTCAGCATCCTGGCCGCGTCCTCGGCTACCTTCACTACGAGCGACCTGAGGTCCTCAATCTCCCTCCTCTCCATGGACTCTCTCCCTGCGACCTGTGGAGGCAAGGGTTTTAACTGGGGTTGCTCAACGGATGGCAAGCCCTATAATGGTAGCCCCGAGGGCTAGGGGCAGCGCAGCCAAGTAAAGGGTGCCGTGAAGGCCCCCTAGGGCTATTGCGACCGACGCTATGAACGGCGAGATTACTTCGCCGACCCCTGAGGATATCGATATAACGTAATTTGCTTTGACCTCTTCGTCAGGTGCCGATGCGAAGCTCTCGTAAAGGGAGACGGGGTAGACGACCGCGTGCGGGACAGCGAAGAGCAGGAGGCCGGCTAGCGCAAGAGGCCAGAGCCCCGTGGAGAGGAGTACCGTGGATACCACAAGAAGGCCCAGGGCTACCAGCTTAACCCTTCTGACTCTTGAGACTTTAGCTGATGCAAACCTTAGCATGGCAGACAGCGAGAACATGGCTGCCATGGAACCGAATGCCTCCATCGTGCTGAGGCCGAGGGCCTTAACGGCGTAGAGCGGCCAGTAGGAGAGCACAAGCGGGAAGATGGTCGAGTAGAGTAGGTTAACGTAGAAGGCGTTGGCAAACCTCCTGGTCTTAAAGAGGCCTACGAAGTCCTTGGGCCCTGGGAGCCTGACACTAAGGTTAGCCCTGGGGTGGATTGGCGCCAGGAGGGAGTGGGCGAGGGAGGTAAGTACTATAATGGACGCTATAAGAAAGGCGAGCCAGAGGTACCCCTTAGGCATGAGGGACGACGTCAGGGTCGCGGCTATGAGCCCGAGCGATAGCCCTAGGGAGTAAGTCGCAACGCCCTCAAGGGGCCTCTCGCCGGAGGAGAGCCTGTGGAGTGATGGAGCAAGGACAGAGCCAGCCATGCCAGAGCCGACTCCGGCGGCGGCGACGGCAACGATAGAGAGCCCTGGGCGTAGGGCGAGCATCGCGAGCCCTATTGCCATTAGGGAGAGGCCTGCCACCACGGCGCTCCTGGTGCCCCCTGCTAAGGAGGCGAGGAGAGACCCCAGGGCCGTTGAGACCCAAAGGTCAATAACTACATAAGGTATCATCGACACGCTGAAGCCGGAGAGAGCCAGGAAGATAGCCACTGTTGCCTGCAGAAGAGCCGTGGCGAACCTCAGGGAGGCTGTGGAGACTACTAGGCTTGAGGCGCCGCGAAGCAAAGGCGTCAGCCCTCGAGAGCGGACATGTAAACCTTGAGGAGTCTCTCCCCCACCACCTCTGGGTCATGGTCCCTCCTAACGACCTCGCGTGCGGCGGCAGAGAGCTTACTCCTGAGCCCCTCGTCGCTTGCCAGCCTCTCAAGGGAGTTCGAGAGGGAGAGCACGTCATCTCTTTCAACTACTATCCCGGCGTCCCCCACCAGCTCAGGCAGGGCGCCCACGTCAGTAACTATAGGGACTGCGCCGTGCGCCATGGCCTCGAGGACTGTTAAGTTGTAGGCCTCGGCCCTGCTGGGCGCCAGAACGATGTCCGTCTCAGGCATTATAACGTTATGAAGGGTAAAGTCGTCAACCCTGTTAAAGGCCACCAGGCCCCTCAGGCCGCTGGCCTTGGCTATCCTTGTGGCGTCAGGGCCTATGACTATCAAAACTACGTCCTTGAGGTACTTAAGGGTCCTCGCGAAAGCCTTAAGCGCAACGTCAAGGCCCTTCCTCAGCGGGTCCCTGGCGACCAGGAGTACGTTGACCGTGCTGTGGGGCCTCCTCTCGCCGAGCATCATCGGAGGGGGGACCACATACACTTTAGAGGCGGGCACGCCGTCCCTCACGAAGCCCTCGTAGGCCCACTTAGACCATGTTATAACGGCCCTGCAGTTATCGTCATTAAGCCTATCAATGATAGTGCCCACTATTGCAGACCTGACAGCAGCAGGCATGTTGAAGTACTCGCTGAGGTACTGGCCAGGGCTCTCGTCGTTCTCGTGGACCCAAGGAGATGAGATGCGCGTGAGGTCCATGAAGAAGTCGTGGACTAAATCAAAACCCTCCCCTACCGGGGGCCTCAGAGCCCTGGTCAGCTGCACCACGGCGCTCCTAATAATGTTACTAGGAGTCACCTCGCTGTAGTTTAGGGGGGCCTCATATATTGACGTCCTAGGAAGCGTGAAATACCTTACGCCAGGCGGCGGGTTCGCAAGCCTTAGGGAGGGCCCTCTCCTGAGGCCCCCGACCCTTCTATCATACTCAGCCAGGAGGAGCACCCTGAGCTCCTCCAAGGAGGTCACCCGAAGCCTTTCAAACTCATAATATCGTTTACCGTCAGCGGCCCCTCGACATCCCTTGGCAGGCTGAAGCAGCGTCCGTTGTAGATATAGGGGTCCCTCCACCTGGCATAGGGGTAGATAGACTCCTTCATCGACTCGGCTCCCTGCCCGCGCTTGGCTAAGACATCGTCAGCTCTCTCAGTGCCCCTCACGTAGCTAAGCTCGGAGGCCATGATTTCCCTGACTGCATGCCCCCTGAACGCATTGAGCCCCTCAGCCACGGCTGTTGATGGCATGTGGCCGTCGGAGCTCACCGCGTGCGCGGGGGCCCCTGTAGGCATATTATCAAATATTGCAACGTCGTCATTGGTCGTCATAATTAAGTGCACTGTGATCGGCCAACCTATGTAGCTGCCCCCTCCGAAGACTATTATCGTGTCCTTCAGTGAGTTCATGTTTTCGTCATGTAAGATAAACCTTTGAGTATAAATAAGCGGTTTGTACTCCGAGTACACGCTCAAAGGGACAGGCCAAAGCCCCTGAGGAAGTAGTTCATCCTCCTCAGCTCGCGGTAGAAGGCCGCCCCCCTCTCGGTTAGCACTAAGTAGTTGCCGTCCTCGCCCCTCTCCTCTATTATAAAGCCTTTCTCCTCCAGCTCAGAGAGGTACATAAGGAACCTGTCATAGGGCAGGTTGGCGCTTGAGAGCACGTGGGAGAACCTGGCCTTGCCCCCCTCGTTAGCCACGCTGTTCAGCACGTCATAGTATATCCTCAGCCTGCTCCTGGGGCTTGACCTGCTCAATACCTGCTCCACCTCAGCAGGAAGGCCGCTATGAGGGCAAAGGAGACGAACTGCAGTAGCTCCCCGTATATGTAGTAGTACGGGTTCCTGACGGCAGAGGCGTAAAGCATGGTGATGTGTGATATCAGCAGGACCCCAAAGGACAGCATTATAAGCCTCGAGAGCCTCGTGCCTCCTCTGCTCTCTAGTAGCCCGCCCTCAAAGATGACAATTGAGAGCATAGTTATGGACAGCACCTGGGAGGCGTCAAAGACCAGGTGACCTAACAGGAAGTACTCCCTCAGCTGCCTTGGCATTATAGGCAGCACTGCCGCGGCGGCGCCCCAGTAGGCGGCCTTTGTATAGCCGACCGCAAAGACCAGGTACGCCACGTTCTGAAGTACAAGGTAGCTGACGCCAGCTATGTACGCCAGCCTGGCGTCCTCGTAGATGTTTCCAACGCCCACGCCAAGGGAGAGGCTTAGCCAGCCCTGGACTATTAGGCCGACCCCAAGCAGCAGGAAGCCCAGGCTTATGTACTGAAGAGGCGATGTCCTCACCATGCGCTGGTAGGCGAAGGCTATGTAGCTCGTGGCCAGGGCCACTGCCCCGCTCAGCAGGCTTAGCAGGCCGCCCAGAGTTATGAAGTCATTAAGTAACATCGGCTGGCTCCCGCTATGATTTGGCTGAGTGGGGCAAGTTTAAAAGTATAAAAATAACCTAAGGGGCTGTCCAAGGTCAGGACTGGCCAAGCACCTTAACCTTTGAAACTTTTCTCATTATTTTAAGGAAGTCCTCCTGAGACCTGAGGTAGGCCTCGTCAAGAGGTAGACCTTGCACGAGGAACCTGTGCGAGACCAGCGCAAGCATCACATCGCCCGCTCCGGTCCTGTCCTCAAGCAGCTCGTTGCCCTGAGGCGAGGGCACGGCAGTAACTTTGCCGTCAACGTATATCAGTGCGCCGCCAGGCCCTACCGTGTAGAGGACGTTGGGGAACATCCTCGCGAGGATCTCAGCGACAGACTCCACCGCGTCATCATTAGAGATGTGAACCAGGGAGACATGCTCAGGGCTCAGCTTCTCCCACCACCCGTCGCCTAGGCTCCTTGAGAAGCCCTGCACGTCAACGCTTATCTTCCTGCCCCTGAGCCCGCTGGAGTTTAGGAGCTCTGGAGGCGCTTCAGAGTATACGGGGGATATTATTACAAGGTCAGGGTCGCACTCCTTAAGGGCAGAGTAAATGTCATCGGCAGTGAGCGGGCCGGAAAAGCTCTCTATGGCTGATCTCCTCACTGGTGACTTGGAGTCATAGTAATGAGCAAAGACATAACCTTCGCCGCGGCCCTCGCAGCAGAGCCTCCTTATGCCAAGGGATGACTCCAGCTTTACAGTATGGCTGACCAGGCGGCCGTAAGTTCCCAGCGCGCACACCTCATATCCAAGAGCTGTAAGGGCAAAGCCAGCGTAAAGGGCGGGCCCTCCGGCCTGAAGTCTGACAAAGCCGTTAGGAAGCCTCACCTTATCTAGTGTTGGAGAGGATACTATAAGCGCCCTCAAGCTGGCCCACCGCCCGCAGAGCATAGTTCCCTTATTCCGGTGAACTTCGTTGGGTCGCCCAGCACTACGAGGCCGTCACCCTCCTTGAGCTTGAAGTCCGTGGAGAAGTATGGCGTAAAGATGCCATTACGCTCAACCAGGACGGGTATGACCCCCTTCGGCAGCTCCCTTAAGGCCATGCCGTCACATTTAGAGCTCTTCTCAACCTTGAAGAAGCCAATGCCGTAGCCCGCCTGGCGAAGCGCTTTGCTGCTGCCCTCGGTGGACTCTAGAAGTACGCCGCCAAGGTTGCCTGAAAGCGCCATGCCTGCCAGGGCCCTCCCTATGAACCTCTTGAGCCTAACCACCTGTGTTGCCCCAGAGTCGAGGAACACGTCAGTGAGGTCCTCGTTATGTATCATCACTACTGTCCTGACCTTCGGGTTAAGTCTCCTCACCCTGATGAGGGCGGTGAGCGAGTCAGAGTCGCTGTCTAGGGCTATTATGACAACTGCCGCGGACTCTACCCCGGCTGCCCTTAGCTCCCTCTCGCTTGTGGGGCTCCCTATTATTACTTTGTGGTTCTGAAGGCTAGCGGCCAGGGACTCGTTATTTGTAACCATAACGTACTCAATGCCCATCCTGTCCAGCTCAGTCGCCACCTCAGGCATGTCGCCAAGCACTATTACATGGTCCTTCATGTGTGAGGCCCTCCACCTGGCCCTGGCGTCAATCCACACGGTCCTCTTAGTTACAGTTGAGACTATATTCATTACTATGGTAGTATAGGTTGCTACTGAGGCCAAGACCAGCACGGTCAGGAACAGCTTCTCAGAGCTGGGCATAGCATTTAATGGCGGGGTGTAGAGGCCTATGGTAGTCACTAGACCCACAGATGCATATATTGCAGACACTAGATCGATGTGCTGGAAGTACATGAATACGTAGGCAGTTATAGCTATTATAATGGCAATGGCAGCCATCTGGGGCATGAGTCTTGAGAGCACAGAGTAAGGGGCGAAGAGTACCTCAAGCACTTCCAGCAGCAACTTGTTGTGAGTCCTTACCATAAGACCCTTATGTAAAGCTGGGGCAGCAACTTTATTAGTCTTGCGCGGGGCTCAATAGATAGTAGGCTCTTTCCTTAGGGCTGACTCCCAGAAGGATATCTCGAACCTGACACTGTTGACAAAGGCCCTCTGCATCTCCGGCGTCACGTTATAATTGTCAAGCACTTCAAGCAACGCCCTCACGCGAGAGTTGTAGTCATCAGATGCGTAGAAGTCTCCCCAGGCCCTGTAAAGGGGGTCTCTTGAGCTAGCCACGTAACTGCCGACCTCGCTGTAACCCCACATGCAGGGGGCCCATGCTGCCAGGAACTGGGGCCAGCCAAGGGACGCATAGTAATTAAGGTGTCTCGTGTAGGCGTAGTTCGTCAGGTTCATGCCTGTCGAGCCTACCTCGGCCTCGCTTATGTTGAGTTCACTGAAAAGCTTTGAGTGTATCTCAGCCCCGCGCTCAGGATTAGCAAAGACCGCCAGGAGAACCTTAACTGCCTCCTGCAGGGGCGCCTGGGAGGCCGCCCTTATGACCGCCCTCTGCATCTCAGCCACGTACTTAGAGTCCTGTATCAGGTAGTACCTGAACACGTCCCTTGGCAAAGTTCCATCGTAAAGCATCCTAACAAACTCGCTCCTCACGTACTGGTTCCACAAGTCCCCGGCCGACTGCCTGAGAACCTCGGAGGCCCTAGCCAAGTTAAGCCCTGCTTACTATTGTAATAAGTAGTAATATAAAAGCTAGACTACGGGCCTTCAGCGGCCATGGGGGGCCTGATAAGCACTGCTGAGGCCCTCCTGGCGAAGAACATGGTAGCGCCGAAGATAACAGCCACTATGGGCACAATGCTTAGTATTGTGGCCTGGTAGCCGGCGGCGGTGACCATAGCTCCAAGGGCGGCTGGCAGCCCAGAGCCGATAATCATCATTATTGAGAAGAAGTAGCTGTTAGCGGCGTTGAGGCTCCTTGGCTCAAAGGTCCTAGATATTGATATGACGCTCAAAGTGTACGTAAGCCCGTGCGGGATTCCAAGGATGAGCAGGGCAACCATGTAAACCAATATGGTAGGAGAGGCCCAGGCGGCTACGAGACCTATCAGCGTGAGGGTTGAGGAGAGCGTCATGAGCCTCACTATGTTGTAGGGCGGCCTTACGGCTAGTATGAGCCTGCCTAGGAATGACGTCGTGTAGAAAAGAGAGTATAGTAGAAGCGCCAAGGAGCTGCTTACGTGGAACCTGTACTCAGCGTAGAGGCCAGCGAAGCTCGTTATGAAGGCGAAGGGAACAGAGTACGTCAGGTTGTTAAGCGAGGCGGCTATGAACCCGTTGTTGGTAAGTACTGAGGTTACCTTGGGCCTGGCCGAGCCATCGGTAGGGCGCCCCTCCTCGGGGAACCTGACCAGGGGCGCAGTGGCGGCAACGAGGGCTGCTATGGGCTCAAAGAAGATAAAGGAGGCCTTGAGTCCAACGTATTTAACTATTACAGAGTCTATGGCAGGGCCGATGAGGAGGGAGGTGCTAAGGGCAAGGGTGTATATCGTGAGCAGCCTCTCCCTCTGCCTTGAGTCGCTGATCGCGCCTGCCGATGTCATTATATTAGGCATTATCGGCCCAAGCACGGCCCCTGCGGCCACGGCCAGCGCCCATATCGTAATTGGGTTGGACTTTGAGTAGAACGGAAAGAGGACGGCGTAGGCCACAGCTGATACTATGAAGAACCTCCTCCTGCTTCTCGCGGGCAGCCTTGCGTTTATGAAGCTGGTTGATATGAAGGTGCTGCCCATGAACGCCATGGCGAGTAGCCCTACCTCGAGGCCGTTGAAGTTGAAGAGGTGATGCGCCAGAAGGGGAATGGTTGTCGCTATCATGTTGTTCGAGGCCCTGGCCCCAAAGGTGGCTAGGGTCACCACTGCAGCCATCACTGCAAACGACGTTGATCTCTTGGCCGCGCTCATAGATATCACCTACTTGTTAGTCGACGACCTTACTATTATTGGGCGCAGACTATAAATTTTTATCTATGCTCAGGTCCCTAATTATGTGCTCCTTCAGCACCCTGCCCGACTTGTCAAATCTCACGCCCTCAGACTCCAGGAGCCTCCTCTTCGCCTCAGGTCCGCCGAAGGAGTAGCCGCCCAGCCTGCCGTTTGACATCACTACCCTGTGACATGGGACCTCTATCGGCCTTGGGTTCTTGCTGAGCGCCCTGGCCACAGCCCTGGGCGATATGCCGAGGGCCTTAGCTATGGCCCCGTAGGTTGTGACCTTGCCTCTGGGTATGCGCTTGACGGCCTCGTACACCATTTCTTCGACAGCGCGTTGCGTCATCAGCTGTCACCGGTCTCCCTGACGTGTTGGCTTTAAGAAGGTTAACTTTAGGCTTTTGAGCAATTGAGCCTTTTTATGAAGTTAACGGCTACGATCCGCCACCTTGATTGAAGTCAGCTTTAGGAGGTTAATTGCGTGCAACCGCTTTTAAAAGCTAGGCTGGCTAAAGTATCGGGGAGACCCAACTTTGAGCGAGAACGACGCGCTTAAGGCCGCCCAGGTGCTCGGGGCCGCTTTGGGCTCCTTCGTATCGTCCCTGCTTGTAGGCCTCCCAGCGTCGCTGGAGGAGCTTGCCAAGCAGAGCGACCAGAGCGGCCCATCGAAGGAGCTGGCGGAGTGGGCCCTCTCAGCCTCACAGGAGATAGCGAAGGTCCTTAAGAGTAAGCTGCCGCCTGAAGAGTTGGACAAGATAGTCGAGGGCCTCGTGGTCTCTGTGAGGGGAATATCCGAGGTTACCTTAGAGCTCTCCAAGACTTTGGGCGACCCGCGGGTGGCGGAGGTCATAAGGAGAACCTCGGATGGTTTTAGGAAGAGCCTTGACCTATTATCATCATACTCAGATCCTATGGCGCTGCTTAGGGCCATGTCGGACCCCGACATAGCGTTTGCCGTGGGCGTCATACTGTCACTTCTTAAGGCCCTCGGCGTTGCGGTCAGGGTCTCGTCAGAGAGGGCCCTAAGCGGGGGAGCTCAGGGCGGAGAGGGCAAGCCTTCAGGTACTATATAAAAACCAGTCATTCATGATAAGCGGGTCACTTGTGGTGACCTACGGGTTTAGCCTTAGGAGGAGAGCCGCCTTAGTGCGACCCTTTAGGGCCCTCGTAATGAATTATCTGGGTTGGGCAGCTATTAGCAGCCGCATCGATGCAGTCCTGGAAATCGTCAGGAGTGGTGCCCTCGCTTCTGCTCCCCTGCTGCTTGTTATCTGGATCGGGCCTCCACTTTGGGATTATCTCAGCCTTGCCATCAATCTCGTTCATCTCGAATACGTCAGGGCATAGGCTCACGCATACCATGTCGGCTATGCAGTTCTCACGTGGTTCAATCCAGACTTTTACTGTCATTTTCTCGCCTCATGTTCTAGTTTTTCTGAAGAAAGTTATAAAGCCGTGTCATAAGGTCTAATACTTTAAAAAAGAAAGCGTTTAAAACTTAAATTATGAGCTTAGGCGAGTTCAGGGCCTTCTGGTACCTGGCCTCCACGTCGTCCCAGTTTACCAGGTCCCACCAGCTGTCAACGTACTTGGCCCTGTCGTTCCTGTAGTCTATGTAGTAGGCGTGCTCGAACACGTCAACGGCCAGCAGCGGCAGCAGGTTAGCGGTGACGACGTTGTTGTGCTTCTCAACCTGAAGTATCCTGAGGTCGCCTGTCACAGGGTCGTAGGCGAGCAGCGCCCATCCGACGCCCTCGACGTTCTTGGCGGCGTTGCCGAACAGCGTCTTGAACTTGTCGAAGGAGCCGAAGAGCTTGTTTATGGCGTCAGCTATGGCGCCTCCCGGCGTGCCGCCGCCCTTGCCCTTGGGAGCCATGTTGAGCCAGTAGAGCGTGTGCAGCAGGTGGCCGCCGTAGTTGAACTCGAAGTCCCTGCTCACCGCCCTTATGTCTATGTCCGTCAGCTGGCCGTTGAGGTACTTCTCAAGCTTGTCAAGTGCAGCGTTGGCGCCGTTGACGTAGCCGAGGTGGTGCTTGTCGTGGTGGTACTTCAGCGTCTCAGAGCTTATTATGGGCTCAAGTGCGTCATAGTTGTACGGAAGGGGCGGAAGCTCATACCTCTTGAGAGATACCATCTCTCTCGCCTGCCTAAGCCTGGGGCCAGGTGAAATATAAACTAATACACATGCTTTCATTTAGAAAATCTTTTTAAAAGAGCCCTGGCAGGAACAAAGGAGGATCATCGTTGACCTTCTTTATGCTTACGCTATAGACCTTGCTTAGCAGGCCCTCGTTTAGGACCTCGCGCGGGCTGCCGAAGGCTACTAGCCTGCCCTTGCTGAGGACGGCCACGTTGTCGGCCAGGGAGGCGTAGTGCAGGTCGTGCGTTGCCATGACAATCGTGACGCCGGAGCGCGAGAGCTCGGCAAGAACCTTCATGACCTTGGCCTGGTTCGTCATGTCAAGGAATGCAGTGGGCTCGTCCAGGAGCAGCAGCCTTGGCGTGCGCGAGAGCGCGGCCGCTATTAAGAGCAGCCTCTGCTCCCCGCTGCTCATAGTAAAGATAGCCCTGTTTGTCAGGCCCTCAACGCCAAACGTGGCAAGCCACTCGCGGAAGTGCTGCCTCCATAAGTTCCCAGGCGACCTGTAGTTCATGGCGAGCCCTATGTCAAGGCCCCTAGCCATGGGGTCCAGGCTCGGCTGGGCTGGGACGTACGACATGTAGTTCCTATACCTTGCTGGGCTCAGGCCCTCTATCTCAACCACGCCGCTGTACCTGGTCAGCCCAGCTATAGATCTGAGCAGCGTAGTCTTGCCTGACCCGTTGGGGCCTATCACTACCAGGGTTCCGCCCTCATGCTCAAAGCTCACATCATTCAATATCTTCATGCTGCCCACTGAATAGCTTAGACCCTTGACGGAGACCCTTACCAGGGCGACTCACCCCTTGACTTAAGGAGAATGTAGACCAGCAGCGGCGCCCCAAAGACGCTTGTGACTGCAGTAAGAGGGGCCTCTGATGGGTAGAGTATAAGCCTGGCAGCTATGTCGCTGGCCACGGCCAGGGTCGCGCCTATCATGGCGGCCGCCGGCAGGGCCAGGGAGAAGCTGCTCCCATAAACTCTCCTCGCGAGCCACGGGGAGACGAGGCCTATGAAGCCCACAGGGCCCGACATAGCCACAACTGCTGAGGTGGCTGACGATGCAAGGGCAAAGACTGTTGTCCTAAGGAGGCCTGTCCTAACTCCAAGGCTTTTAGCGACGTCGTCGCCCAGCATGAACGTGTTTATGTACCTCGTGAGCGTAGCGATGCCAGCTATCGACAGTGCTGCTACGGCCGCGGACCTCAGCAGGAGGGGCCTTGTGACAAAGGCGACGCTGCCAAACATCCAGTAAAGGGCCCCAGGCAGCTTAGGGCCCAACCCTATCATGAGGAACATTGTGACTCCTGTCAGAACGTAGGAGGCTGCCACTCCAGTTATGAGAAACGTGGAGGCCCCGCCTCCAGCCAGCAACGATATTAGCGTGACGGCCGCGAGGGTCGCGAGGCCCCCGGCGAGGGCAGCGACGTAGAGCTCGAGGAAGCCCGTATGCCCAAGGTATATCATCAGGGTGACCCCCAGGAGGGCCCCTGAAGACACCCCAGCAAGGTATGGGTCGACCAGGGGGTTGCGCAGCGTGTACTGGAGCGAGGCGCCGGCTGATGCTAGGGAAACTCCAATGACGATCGCGGCCGCAGTCCTCATGAGCCTGTAAGACAGAATGTAAAGGTACGTGCTAGGAGCGCCACGGCCCGACAGGGCCTCAAAAACTTGCACTATGCCGACCTTTGAGTAGGGCCCCACAGATACCGAGGCCAGGCACGCCGCTAGCAGCAGGGCCGGCAACAGCGCCCACGTCAGACCCCTTGCCTTCAAGACGTCGCACCTGGCAGGCTGAGCGTTGACGGTGATATGACGCCCGGCGGCTGCGTTATGTTGAACGCCTGGGGGTGGAGCACCTCAGCCAGCAGCTCCACGCCGTACGGTAGTAGGACCGCCGGCTCACTTAGCAGGCTCTCGTACCAGCCCTCCACCACGTAGACCCTGCCGTACTTTATCGCGCTGATGTTCTCATACGCCGGCCCTATGGATGAGCTTAGCCACTGTATGAGGCTGGTCTCGTTGAAGAGGCCGCCGTTGCTCATAACTATTATGACCTGTGGGTTTGAATTCAGCATCTCCTCGGCACTTATCACGGGCCACCCTGTGGAGTTCTCAAAGACGTTAACTCCGCCCGCAAGCGATATCATGCTGTCCTGGAACGTGCCGCCGCCGGTCACATAGGTCGGGTTTATCCAGCTGACAAGGGCCACGCTCACAGGGCTGTAGTTAGAAAGCCTCGACTCCAAAGAGGCCATGAGCTCTGAGTCCCTCTCCACTGTGCTCACGGCCTGTTGGACGTGCCCTGTGGCCTCGCCGACCATTATTATTGACTCGTAGACGTCGCTGAGGGAGTTGTAGGAGGGCAGGAGGAGCACGGGTATGCCGTACTGGCCTAGGACCGACGCTATATAGTTGTTATAGCCCCACCCGGCCGTGCCTATTACAAGGTCAGGCCTCAGAGACAGTATGGCCTCTATGCTAGGCGAGGTGTAGGTGCTCCCTATGTTCTTTATGGAGCCGTTCTCGTACAGCTTGTTAACGGTGTAGTTGAAGGGCGGCGGGAGGTAGATGAGGCTATTGTTGTCAATGCCCACGAGCTGGCCAGCGGCGCCAACAGCTATGACGTCCTCCGTGGCCGCTGGGTCGAGGGTCACTACCCTTGTGGGCGCGCTGGGTATGAAGACCGTCTCGTTAAGGGCGTCCACAATCTCCACTGGGAACCTGAGGGACACGCTCAGCTCTTTTATCGTGCTGTTAAGCCTCGACACCTCATAGCTCACGCTGGAGTTCAGCCCAGACAGAAGCGAGCCGAGCTCCTCGCTCTCATAGGCGAGCTTCGCTGAGACTTCAGGCATTATAGTGTTGTTTATGTTTGACACCGAGGAGCTCAGAGAGCTCAGCCTCCTGTTTATGGACTGCACCTCGCTCAGGGAGTAGGCGCTAAGGGCTACTAGCACCACCATTATAGCCAGCGTTATGGCTAGAACGGACGCGGGCACGTCAACAGACCTTCTGGCGTCCCTCAACCCAGGCAACACCTGGATACCGTATCCAGGCACGGGTTTAAATCCGCATCTATTGACATCGCCTCAAGTCCACAGGCCCACGGCGGCTGCCGCGGCATAAGATAAGGCAAAAATCCCCGCCGTTTTTATAGAAGCGGGGGCAGGATGTTAGAGGGTATCAGGAGGACAGTCCTAGCAGTCTCGTCAGAGCAGGTAAGGGGGGCGGCATGGTCCGCTGAGGCCCTTGCAAAGGCCGTCATAGAGGACTCGGAGTCGGGGCGGGCCTCGTGCGATAACGTTGACGATATCTCAAGCCTCATGATCTCTGCTAACCCAACCATGGGCAGCATAGACAGCCTTGTCTGGGCCCTGAGGGAGGCATGCTACAGCGGCAGGACATTAAAGGAGGGTGCCGAGGCCTTCCTTGAGTATATGAAGCGGTCCCACGACGAGGTGGTGGCCCACGCCGGGGACCTGATCAAGGGCAAGCGCGCCACAGTGATAACAATAAGCTATAGCAGCAACGTGGTTGACGTGCTCTCTGCTATAAAGGACATGGTGACTAAGGTCTATGTACTTGAGAGCCTGCCAGGCGGCGAGGGCAGGAACGCTGCCGCTGAGCTCAGGTCGAGGAAGGTTAACGTGGAGCTCATAGCTGACGCCGCCGCCAGCTCCTACGTGGGAGAGGCGGACCTGGTACTTATAGGGGCTGACAACGTGACCTCTGACGGCTGCGTCTATAACAAGTTAGGCTCTAAGAACCTGGCAATACTCGCGGGCTACTTCGGCAAGCCGGTCATAGCGACCTTTGAGCCATACAAGATAACGCAGGACTCCCATTGCGGGGGCGTGAGGCTGCTTGAGAGGACCTACCAGGCGGAGCCCTGGGGCGAGGTGACTTACAAGGTCTTCGACGAGCTCTCGAGGGACCTTGTGGACGCCTTGCTGAGCGCCAGGGGGCTGAGCGACAACACGCCCGCCCAGCTCTCCTCGCTGAGGAAGTCGTTCGAGGAGTGGGTGATGTCAAGAATTGAAGGAAGGAAATGATGGTGAGGAGCCCTCTCTAACTGAGTTGGAGAAGCTCATCCTGACGCACATATATAAGTATGGACCTGACAGCCCATGGTACATGGCCAGGAGGCTCATGGGGGCCAGCGGGTGGGCCCCTAAGTACAGCGAGGATGAAATAGAGAGGGCCTGCAGCGACCTGGAGGCTAGGGGGTATCTTACCAGGTTCAGGGGACAACTTAAAAGGGAGGTGACCTCCTCGGTCAAGCCGTGGCTTAAGTTTAAGTCTAGGGAGATGGGTCATAAGCCGAGCGGCATTTACTATGACTTAACTAAAGCTGGAAGGAGGCTTGCATCAGGTATTTATAAGGCCATGAGGCAGGAAGGTCAAGGCTAGTTATAGATTCAACTGGTGATGTTTATGGGTGTGACTGACCTCCTCCCCGCCCTAAAGGGCGAGGGTTCCCTTAGGGCGGTTCACAGGTTCCCCCCATCTGTTCGGGCTTACATCTGTCACCTGGGGGGCAGTCGGGGTGGCCAGAGATCCCCCCATCTTGCTAAGCGCCCTCCCCTCAATGTTCAGTATAGCTATTGTGTCCCTGTCAGCCTCAAAACCACATTTAGGGCACCTGAGCCTGCGATAGCCAACCTCTACGAGCTTAGTACCGCACCTTGGACACGTAGAGGACGTGTCAGCTGGGTCAACTACGAACAGCGGCACCCCGTTCTTTTCGGCCTGCCAGTCAAGCCAGAGCCCCAGCCTCCTGTAGCCGAGCGCTATCAGGGCTGTCCTGTGCCCCTTCGGGAGCTCCCTTAGGCTCTCTATCAGCCCCGTGAGGTCCTCCCTGGCTACCGCCAGCTGGCTTTGCTTAGCCAGTGATATTATTGTATGTGATACCTTCCTGGCCCAGTCCTCTAAAATGTTCTTTGTCTTCCTGCGGAAGTGCCTTATCCTCCTCCTTACACCGCTCCTCCTACGCCAGGCCCTGTACCTTGAGGAGGAGTACTTCCCCTGAAGCCTTTCAGCGAGCCTCCTGTAGCGCAGGGCCCTCTCAACGGGCGTCTCAACCCTTACCTCAACGCGTGAGTTGCCAACGACTATCTGCCTCTCGTTCACGTCAACTGCCAGCACGCCCTTGGGGGCGTACTTGGCTGGCCTTGGCACACGCTTGGTCACATAAAGGTCAAACCTGCCGTCCCTAAATACAAGCCTGGCCTCTCTGTTAGGGAAGTCGTCATACCTCCTATCCCAACCAATTACCCTGAGCTTATAACCTCCTGCTAGCTCCATATGGTTATCCTTTATCCTGTAGCCCTCTTCATATGTCAGCCACATGCTTAGGTTCCTAGCTGTTGGCACAGCGCCCCTTCTCGGGTTCTTAAGCCACGACCTGGCTATAGCTATGGCCTCCCTGTAGCAGTCCTGGGCGACCCTGGATGGCAGGCCGTACCTCTCCCTCAGGTCATTATACAGGAGCCTGTGGGCCTTGGTGAGGCTCAGGGCCCTGCTCGCTATTATTGCCCTTACCGAGTAGTTTAGGGCGTCCCTGTACCTCTTCATGAGGTTCACTAAGGCCTGCTGTTGCTCGGGCTCGGGGCTAACCCTCATTTTAACACTCAGGGTTAGCTCTCCCTCACCGCCCGCGGGCATTCACTCCACCCTGTTCTTCTGAATGTCCACCTTCCTCATACAGTTGGGGCATGTAAAGCCTCAGGAACTCAAGGAGGTCATCACCGCCGCCCTCGGGAAGGGCCCTCGTTCTCAGGGCCTCGACGAGTGCGGGCCCTTCACCCCTCACTGGGCAGCTCACCCACGTAACCATATGATAGAAAAGCTTATAAGCTTTTCTATCAACTCTAGCTTTTGATGATAGCATGGCTAAGTTCATATACGTCGAGAGCACGGTGATAAAGTACAGGGGCGGGACCGTGGTCCTTTACCCGCTGGCTAAGTACCAGCCAGAGGTGAAGCCTCTGCACGGTAGGAAGGTGCACGTGATAATAATAGCGGAGGAGTGGCGTTATTCTCTATAAACCTATATGAATGTTAAAACAGCTACGTAAGGCGCGTTAAACACACTAAAGAAACAGTGAACCTAATGGTTTCAACCGTAAAGAAGGCCCCTATTTTCATCATAGATCATAACTGAGTAGCACACCCGTAAAAGGGGTGTAAACCCTGAGACCTCGGGGTCCATCGCCCTTCAGGGCGTGGAGAAGGTCAGCAAAGTCCATTAGTAGGCCTGGCTAACAGGATTTAAGAGACCTCCGCATCTGCTAAGACTTCCTGGGCGCGGCATGGCCCTCAGCGACACTTATGATGCAATGTCACGGCGCCCTGGCCACGGTGTGCTGTACTTCCTTTTACTGTCGCCTTGGTAGTGGCTGCAGCGATAATTGTAGGCTATGTGCTTATAGAGCTAAAGCTTATACCCACAGGGTTTGAGAACTACGTTTACGGCATACTTTGGCTTATAGTCTCAATCTCAGTGACGCAGCTAATTGCGATGGCCATTAAGAGCAGGCTGTCCTCGACGGTGGGTTCTGCTAACGCCTCCTCAGTGGCCTTCATAGTGAGGCTTAGCGGCTACGTGATTGCGTTTGTGGTGTTTCTTGCAATAATAAGGGTAGGGGTAACAGAGGCCCTGGCAGCCGGCGGCTTCACAGGGCTGGTGGTAGGACTTGCCTCTCAGTTCGTCCTCTCTAACATATTTGGCGGCATAGTAATAATACTTACGAGACCCTTCAGGGTGGGCGACAGGATAACGTTCAGCACCTGGCAGTACGGCCTTATAGTGCCCTCCTACCCGCCCAAGTTCTTCTCAACTGACTACTTGGTGCCCGGCTATACTGGCGTTGTAGAGGAGATAAACCTGATGTACACAGTTATACTCTCGGATGACAACGTTCCAATAAAGGTGCCAAACAGCGTCATGGCCCAGGCGGCGATATTTGTCCACTCAGGCAACGAGGTCAGAAGGGTCAGGACGCGTTACGAGGTTCCCAAGGACCTTGACCCTGAGGTGGTCATAAAGAGGCTCGAGAAGGAACTTTCAGCGCTTCCTATCGTGGCCGATGTGCCCACGATAAGGGTCATAGAGAGTAGTCAGAGCACCTATGTCCTAGCAATAGACGCTAGGTGTAAGACGATGTTTGAGGACGAGGCACGGCACAGCATCTTAATAACTGTAATGAAGACCATTAAAGCTATTCA
Source organism: Acidilobus sp. 7A (assembly GCF_003431325.1). Lineage (NCBI taxonomy): Archaea > Thermoproteati > Thermoproteota > Thermoprotei > Acidilobales > Acidilobaceae > Acidilobus > Acidilobus sp. 7A. The sequence goes on from NZ_CP010515.1 coordinate 668,598, forward strand.
GGAGGAACAGAAGGGGGCTAAGCTCAGTGGCCAGCCCTAGCGGCCCCTCCTCCTGGTCCTCAGGGCGACTAACATTAGCAGCGAGGCCAGGAGGGGCGAACCTATGACAAGGGCTCCACCATAACCGTCCTCTATAAGTGCCGCAATTACAACGCCACCCAAGATGCCGCTGAACGCCTTGCCAGTGTACATAGCAGCATTATTTGACGTTGAGAACGCCTCGCCGTAGAGGTCGCCAACAATGCTGAAGAACAGCGGTATCTGGGCCCCTCCAAAGAGGCCCACCATGGCAACTGAGGCCACCCTGAGCTGCGGCGGCCCCATAAGGGATGAGGCAGAGAAGGCCGCTATGACGACGAGGGAGAGCTCTATGGTCTTTGGCCTTCCCAGCCTGTCTGAGAGCGCCCCGAGCAGCGGCCTGCCGAGGCCGCTGAAGAGTGGGAAGAGGGAGACCGCCACGCTCAGCAGGTACCCCCTGAGGCCCGTCAGCGGCCTGAGGGAGCTTGAGAAGGAGACCAGGGGCACGATGGCGAAGACAAAGGTAGCGTAGAGGAGCCACCAGCTGACCCCTCTCACAGCCTTGGAGACGCTGACTCCCCTCAGCCCGCCCGGGTACTTAAGGGTTGCCGCTATGACTGTGAGGGCCACGAGCTCCACTAGTCCTATTGCAAGGGCCGCCTCCCTGAAGTCCCTTGAGGACTCTATGAGCGGGTTGGCAACTGCCGCCCCGAGGCCGAAGCCGAGGCTCACGAGGCCTGTGGCGAGGCCCCTCCTGTCTGGGAACCACTTGACTGCCACGTTTGAGGCTATGCCGTACAGGACCCCCTCGCCCACGCTGCCAAGCCCCCAGGCAACGTAGAACTCTATCACATCTCTCGAGAACGCCGTTCCAAGGAAGCCGACAGCTGAGAGGAGCGCCGCGGCGGGCGCTATGACCCTTGGTCCCCTCGCGTCTGCCAGGGGGCCGAGCGCCAGCTGGGAGACCGTGGAGAGCACAGCAAATATTGAGAATGCTGTGGCGACCTTAATGAGGCTGACTTCAAGGCCTGAGGCTATCATCGGCCCCAGGACGTTCCAGGAGTACTGGTAGAGGGAGTTAAACGCCATAACCGCGAAGCTGGCGGCCAGGAGGGTCTCCCTGCGCGTCCTGAGCACCTGGGTCGACGTAGGGCGGCAACTAATATAATAGCTCCTCCTAATATCTTATTAAAAAGGCTAGTCCCAGGCTTAGGGTCGCTTTAGGTGACAGCCTTGAGTGAAGGCGAGCTAGAGTCCAAGTTGAGGAGCCTGCTAGGCCTAAACAAGTATGAGGCTGAGACCTACTCGGCGCTGCTAAGGCTTGGCAGCGGCAGGCCTGCAGACATAGCCAGGGAGTCATCAGTTCCGGCTCAGAGGGTCTACGACATCCTCAAGAGCCTTGAGTCTATGGGCCTCGTGACTGAGGCTGACGGCGTCTACAGGCTCGTGGACCCAAGGCAGGCTATGTCAGCAATCGCCCAGGCTGAGGTCCTCCAGAGCCTTGAGAGGGCCAGGGCCCTCAGCGAGCTCGGCGACGAGATAGCCAAGGCCTTCGGCTCTGCCCAGGGGCCCGCCGTGACGCTTATCAAGGGGCTTAGCAACGTGCTCGGCGCTGCGGTATCGTATGGGAGCTCGTGCTCCTCGAGGCCGATATTTATGGCCTTTAAGGTCTTCGATAGGCTCCCCCAGCTGCTGCCGGAGCTCAGGAGGCTCGTCAGGTCGCTGCCCTCGGGGGCCCTTATAATTGTCCCTAGGGGGCTTCTAGCCAAGTATAAGGAGAGCGCCGAGGAGTTCAGGGGCTACGGAGTTGAGTTTGTGGAGTCAGACCTGGCCCTCCTTGATCTAATGGTCTCTTGTAATACGGTGATAGTCGGGCTCCCGCGCGGGGACGACGCTGTAGCGGTTGTAGTTAACGACAAGGACTTCGCCGAGGCTATGTACAACAGGCTTGAGGCCCTGCTGGCAGGCCGCGCCTAGGGCGGCAGGGGCTCCCCCCTCCTCAGGGCGTCAATCAGGCCGTCTATTGTGTTCTCAAGGAAGCCCCTGACCATGAACTCCTCGCCGGCTGAGACGAGGAGGCCCACGTCAGCGTCGCTCTTGGCCAGGGCCTCAATAGCTGCCTCCCTGTAGTCATCGCCCGTGACGTTCCTGAGCACCTTAAGCCAGCTGACGACCTGCTCCTCGGCCCTCCTGAGCCACGCCAGCGCGTTATCGTGAACCCCAAAGTGGGTGGGCGCAACCTTGGCCGGCTTGAGGGCTATCATTCTCTCAACGCTGTCATAGTACATCTTTGGCTTGAAGGGCGGAGGGGTCGTGGGAAGCATCACCTCGCGGCCCTTCACTGTAAATATTACGCCGGCCGAGTCGCCCGTGAATAGGACCCCCTCGGGCTCCAGGAGGACGCTCATGTGGTGGCTCGCGTGGCCGGGCGTGTGAACTATCCTCAGCCTCGAGCCCCCTAGAACTATCACTGCCCCATCAGGGGCCGCCAGCACCCTCTCTGGGCTAGCGGTGAGCGGCCTGCCGTAGGTCTGGGGCAGTATGGGGGCCACCTTGAAGGAGGCCTCGTAGAGCTTCGATGGATCAACTACGTGCTGAACCCCCCTGGGGTGAGCGTACACAACGGCAGACGGAAAGTCCTTCATCAGGTGGGCGGCGGAGCCAGCATGATCAAGGTGGACGTGCGTGGCCACTACTATATCTGGCTTAACCGAGAGCTCCTCAAGGCCTGCCTTGAGCTTAGGGTAGCCAGTCTCAGGGCCAGGGTCTATCACTGCGACCTTCTCATCTATTACAACAAACGAAGATATGTAGCCCTTGAGGTCGCCTGGGCTCACGTCAATAACCTTTACCTCAGCCAAGGCAAGTTCCCCCCGGGCCACAGGCCGGCTAGGGTTAAAGCTTTGAATCTACAGGTCCTAGCTGCTGAGCCAGGCTTGACGCGCGGCACGGCAACGTCACGGGCCTTGGACTACACCCTCATGGCAGTGATGGCTGCAAGCTTCTCCTCAGCCGCCATATTCGTCCTCCTCAGCGGGGCCCCGGGGCCCGTGGCGGCGACCTGGAGGCTCATATTCTCAACAGCGATCGTGGCAGCCATAGCCTTCGGCAGGGGCACCCTAGGCCTCCTGAGGAGGCTGAGCAGGAGGGACTACCTGGTAGCTGCGGCGGGCGGCCTGTTCCTGGCCCTACACTTTGACACCTGGATGGCGAGCCTTCATTATGTCAGCGTTGCTGTCAGCGTCACGATAGTGGACTCCTACCCGGCCCTGCTCGTCATAGTTGGCACGCTCGCGTTTAACGAAAGGTACAGGGCCTCGGAGGTGGCCGGCGCCGTCCTAGCTATGGTTGGCGTCGCCCTGCTCTCCACCTCAGACCCCCTTAGGAGGTTCTTCGTAGGGGTGCTGCTCAGCCTCAGCGGCATGGTGTTCATGGTGCTCTACCTGTCAGTAGGCAAGCTCATGAGGGAGAGGCTGGACACTTTCAGCTACGTCACGGCCGTTTACGCCCCAGCGGCCGCCTTCAGCGCTGCCATCTCAGCGGCCCTGGGCTACAGCCTCACGGGGTACGACGCAGTTTCGTGGCTCTCCTTCCTGGCCCTCGCCCTGGTCCCGATGATAGGGGGCCACACCGTGATGAACTACCTCATAGGCAGGAGGGACCTCATATCGTCAACTGTCGCCATGATGGCCGAACCGGTGGGCTCCGCTGCCCTGGCCTACCTAATATTTGGGCAGAGGGTCACGGCCCTTCAGGGCCTCTACATGGCGATCACGCTCATAGGCATAGGCGTTGCGGCGAGCTAAGCTGACTGGGGGTTCAGCTCCTACAGCCCCTAGAAGGCCCCTTTATAACTTTTAAGATTCTAACGAACAAAAAGGGCAGAGGTGAGCGGCGTGGCGTCAGCTCAGGTCAGTACTGAGGAGAAGATTAAGCTTGCCATGACCATCCTAACTACTATAGTTAACGACGCGGGCGTCCCTAGGAACATAAGGAGGGCCGCGGCGACGGCCCTAACTTATCTGAGGGACAGCAGGCTCTCGCCTGCCGTGAGGGCGGCCAACGCTGTTGGGGCTCTCGACGAGATAAGCCAGGACCCCAACATGCCGCTCCACGCCAGGACCAAGATATGGCAGGTCCTCACGACGCTTGAGACAATAAGGGACTAAGCTGCTGCGGCCTTAGGACCTTTTTGCGCCTTAGGCCCTGCCTATAATTCCTCAAAATTTATGGTTTATTGCGTTAGCTTAGCCTTTAATATGGACCCTAAGCTTTGACTTTTATTAACTTTAAATCAAGCTGTACTTAAGGCGTGCGGCTTGCCTCAGCAGCCCGCGCCTGTCCCCCTGAGAAGCCGCAGGGCCTCCTCGCGGCCGAGGCCTCCCTCCAGCGGCACCTCCTCAGCGGCACCTCCAAGGGACCTCAGGTCCACTATGACGCTTGCCCTGCCCCAGGTTTTGGTCAGGTCGTTTGCGCCCCTGAAGCCAGGCACTATAAGTGGCGCCCCTGCAGCTATGGTAAGCGATGCAACCTCTAAGTCAGCCGGCGAAGTGAAGCCCCTCACAAGGTAGACAAGGCGCGGCCTCACCTCCAAGATAAGCGACGCGGCCCGGGATGCCAGGGGCTCCAGGTCAAAGACGTCAAGGAGGGCCCAGCCCATGACTGGGGCCTCCAGGGATTCAAGCCTGCCCCTGTTAAGCGTGGCCTCGCCTATGACCTCAAGGTCCCCGGGCCTCCTTACCTTGGCCATCAGGCTCGCCGACGAAATGCCAAGGAGCTTGAGGGGGTCAACGAGCGACGGCCTCCCCGAGGCCGTTGAGATCAAGGCCATGGGCCAGTCATCAATCACAGCAACGCACGCAGGCCTCCCATCACTGGCCCAGAGGACCTCGTAGGGGCCCCGAGACAGCTCCACGTACCCCGTTGAGCTAAGTACCTCTCTTGGCCCTGCCGTTGTGGACCCTTTTTAAAGGGCTCAGTTGCGTCTATTTAAGTTGAATTTTATTAAAGACCTCTTATATTTTCCTTAACTAGTACTTAGTAGGTGTACACATCTGTGTCCCTGCCAGAAGAGGTCCCGGACAGGCCTGGCTCAGAGTTAACCATTACAAGGGTATACGAGAGAGTCAAGTACCTGTTCCCTGACCAGGAGATAGTCTACAGGACCAGGGACGGCGTGCACAGGTACACCTACCTTGACTTCACGGAGAGAGTCGAGAGGCTGGCCTCGGCGCTCTCGTCGCTCGGAGTGAAGGGCCTTGACAGGGTAGCGACGATGGACTGGAACACCCACTGGCACCTGGAGGAGTACTACGCCGTCCCAATGATGGGGGCGGTTCTGCACCCCGTCAACGTAAGGCTCGCGCCTCAGGAAATAGTCTACGCTATGAATCAGGCCGAGGACTCCGTCCTAATAGTTCACTCGGACTTCCTTCAGCTCGCCCAGGCGGTAGTGCCTAACGTGAAGAGCATAAAGCACGTGATAGTTGTTGACGCCGACTCAGCGCCGCAGAAGGTCGGGGGCGTCCCAGCTTACCACTACGAGGACCTGCTGAAGGAGCGCGGGGGCAGGTTCGAGTGGCCAACGCTGAGCGAGAGGAGGCCGGCCTTCATGTTCTACACGAGCGGCACCACGGGCCTACCAAAGGGCGTCTACCACAGCCACAGGCAGGTGGTCCTTCACGCCTTCTCCGTGCTCTCCATGGTAGGAGGCTTCGGGGCCGGGCCCAAGGGAATTCACATCACAAGCCGCGACGTGAGCATGATAGTTGTCCCCATGTATCACGTCTACGCCTGGGGCTTCCCGTTCTCGTCACTCATGCCAGGGCAGAAGACCGTCCTGCCCAACAGGTTCGACGCAAAGGCCTACCTCGAGCTGATCAAGCAGGAGGGGGTCACCTACTTTGCCGGCGTGCCGACAATACTCTACATGCTCCTGACGGACCCAGAGAGCGAGAAGTACGACCTAAGGGGCATCACATTCATCAACGGCGGTTCCGCAATACCTGAGGGCCTGGCCAGGCTGGCTGAGAGGCGCGGCATAAAGGTCATCGTCGGCTATGGGCTCACCGAGACCGCGCCAGTGCTGACCCTGGCCATCCCGCACTCGAGGCTGCAGGACAGGATGTCCGACGAGGAGCTCTTCAGCGTAAGGATGAGGACTGGCTACCCAATACCCTTCGTTAACATCATGGTCGTGGACGAGAACGGCAACCCCGTGCCCAAGGACGGGAAGACGATAGGCGAGATAGTTGTCAGGGCGCCCTGGGTCATGTACGAGTACTTCCAGGACCCAGAGAAGACCAAGGCCGCGTGGCGCGGCGGCTGGTTCCACACCGGGGACCTGGCCGTCTGGTACCCCGACGGCAGCGTGCTCATTATGGACAGGGAGAAGGACGTGATAAAGAGCGGCGGCGAGTGGATAAGCTCCCTGAGGCTCGAGGACGCCATAAGTCAGCACCCGGGCGTCCTCATGGTCGCCGTCATAGGCGCCAAGCACCCGAAGTGGGGCGAAAGGCCCGTTGCAATAGTCGTGCCAAGGAAGGGCTGGGAGGGCAAGCTGACGACAGACGAGATCAACAGGTTCCTGACGGAGAACTTCGTCAACCGGGGAGTTATGTCAAAGTGGTGGCTACCTGACAGAGTGATAGAGGTGCAGAACATACCCCTGACAAGCACGGGCAAGGCGGACAAGAAGACGCTAAGGAACCAGTTCATGAGCGCGCTGGGCTAACGGCCTAGTCTCCCTTGCGGTACTTTAGCCTATACCACCCAGTCCCATAATAGGCCGCACTTTTGTTATGGCCGTACCTCTAGCGTCCTTTTGAGGGCCTAAGGAGTCGGCTATGACGTTATTTTCTAGTGAGCGTGATGGGCTTTCCTTTTTATAGTTGGCAAGACTCTGGATACCTGCAGGTGTGCAGGTTGGCTGAAGAGGAGGAGGGCACGGAGGAGTGGTATAAGCTCAGCATGGAATTGCACAGCTTTTACGGGGGTAAGATAGAGGTCATCCCTAAGGTCCCCGTCAGAAGGCTCAAGGACTTCGCCATATGGTACACCCCTGGCGTGGCCGAGCCCAGCAGGGCAATAAGCAGGAGCCCCGACCTCTCCTTTGAGCTCACCTCCAGGTGGAACACCATCGCCGTGGTCAGCGACGGCACCAGGGTCCTCGGTCTCGGCAAGGTGGGCCCCGAGGCCGCCTACCCTGTGATGGAGGGGAAGGCGCTTCTCTTCAAGTACCTGGGAGGCGTTGACGCGGTCCCGCTAGTGCACAGGGCCTCAGACCCCAACAAGTTCATAGAGCTGCTGCAGCTGGTTGAGCCCTCCTTCGGCGGCATAAACCTCGAGGACATAGAGAAGCCCAAGTGCTTCACCATACTTGACGAGGCCAGGTCAAAGCTCAGCATACCCGTGTGGCACGACGACCAGCAGGGCACGGCGGTCGCCGTGCTGGCGGGCCTCACGAACGCCCTCAAGGTCATAGGCAAGAGACTTCATGACGTCAGGATAGTGATCTTCGGCGCCGGCGCGAGCAACATAGCCTTCTACAGGCTCCTCAAGGTCATGGGCGTGAACCTCCACAACGTGGTGGCCATAACGACGAAGGGGGCCCTCCACCCTGAGATGAAGGACATAGACAAGCTGATGGTCTCAGATCCATATCAGTACCAGATAGCAATCGAAACCAATGGCGGTGACCTGCCCCCCAACTCGCCCATAGAGAAGGCCTTCGAGGGGGCCGACGTCGTCGTTGCCGCCTCGGCCCCAGGGCCCGGCACCATAAGGCCCGAGTGGGTGTCAAGGATGAACAAGGACGCCATAGTGTTCGCCCTCGCCAACCCAGTGCCCGAGATATGGCCTTCGGAGGCGAAGAAGGCGGGGGCGAGGATAGTAGCTACCGGCAGGAGCGACTTCCCAAACCAGGTCAACAACAGCCTCGTGTTCCCAGCCGTCTTCAGGGGGGTCCTTGACGTGAGGGCGAAGACCATAACTGACACGATGGCCGTGGCGGCAGCCTATGAGCTCGCGAGAGTTCGCGAGGAGAACGGGGGCATAAGCGAAAGCAGGATACTTCCGACCATGGAGGAGTGGGAGGTCTACCCGAGGGTTGCTGCTGCCATAGCAGTTAAAGCTGTTGAGGAGGGGGTCGCCAGGAAGACGACAACTTACAGGGAGGAGCTGGAGAGGGCCAGGGAGATAATCGGCACCGTCAGGCAGAAGTTCCAGTCCATCTGGTCAAGCGGCCTCATACCTAGGCCCCCCGTTGACTATAAGGGGTGATGTGCTTGTTTGCCGAGACTGGCGTGAGCGTCAGGAGGGCCTCTAAGGACGACGTGAAGCAGCTGGCGGAGCTTGTTTATAGGTTCTTCTCGTTTAACGCGGAGTTCGACCCCAGCTGGGCCCCCGCGAACAACCTGCTGGAGCTGGCGCAGAGGCACGCAGACGGCATAGTCAGCGACCCCAGGCTCGTAACCCTCGTCGCTGTAGAGGGTCTTCAGGTCGTGGGCTACCTGACTGCCTCCCTTGAGGAGAACGAGATGCTATACATGAGGAGACAGATGGTCATAAGGGAACTTTACGTCAAGCCCCAGCAGAGGAGGCAGGGCATAGCGACACTACTAGTTAACAAGCTCAGTGACGAGGCCAGGAGGCAGAGTGCCTCCCTGGTTACAGTAGAGTTTCCAGCTGGAAATAAAATAGCGGAGGATCTCTACGCCAAGATGGGCTTCAGGCCCTACTTGCTCAGGTACGTGAAGGAGGTGTGATGAGTTGTCAATAGAGAATATAGTGATAAGGTCCATGAGTGAGAGCGACATAGACCAGGTGGCCGAGCTCGTTGTGAGACTGAAGTCACTTAACGAGGAGCTCGACCCTCACTTTAAGGTGGTTCCTAACATATTTGAGGTCGTCAAGGAGTACCTGGCGAAGTCAATTAAGGACGACAAGGTCGTAGTCCTGGTCGCTGAGGACGCCTCAAATAAGGTCATAGCTGGGCTCATAAGGTTTGAGCTGGAGGACAGGGTTTTCTACGAGCCAAGGCTCGCGGCTCAGATAACGGACTTCTACGTCAGGCCTGAGTACAGGAGGAAGGGGCTTGGCAGGATTCTCGTGGATAAGGCCTTTGAAGAGGCCAAGAGGAGGGGGGCTGGCATAGTTACCGCGATATACCCTGCCGATAACTCTATTGCTGACAGCTTCTACAACAAGCTCGGCTTCATAGAGCTCAACAAGGAGCTCTACAGGCCCTGCAGCGGCTGACAGCGCCAGCTGGGTCATTTAAGCTGACCCTTTTAACTCTTTTTAAGTCCTCAACGGACAACTGTACTCGGGCATAGGTAGTGCTAACAGGAGAAAGGCCCACGTCGTCCAGGAGGCGCGTGTCGCCTAGCCTTCAGGAGTACCTGACAGCAATATACAAGCGCGGCGGCCTCACATCGTGGGTCCGCACCACTGACATGGCCTCAGATCTGGGCATGGCTCCTGCCAGCGTCACAGAGGCCTTCAGGAAGCTGGCCTCAATGGGCTACATAGATTACATACCCTACAGGGGCGTGAGGCTGACCCAGGCCGGCGCCTCCCTCGCAGAGCCAATAGTGGAAAGAGAGGCGAAGTTAAAGACAGCCCTGGTTAAGATGGGCGTCAGCGAGGCCGAGGCGGACAGGCTCGCATGTATCCTCGAGCATTACATGAGCGATGAGGCTGTGGCCGCTGTTAACAACTTTGTGAAGAGGTGCGGCGACGGTGGTTAACAAGGTAAGGTTCGGGGTTAGCATACCCAGCGACCTTAGCAGGGAGCTTGACGTCCTGGCCAGTAAGGTGGGCACGAGCAGGAGCGAGATCGTGGAGCAGGCCATACGAAACATGCTGAGCGACTACATACACTACCTAACGCCTCACCAGTGCGAGGGCGTCATGGTGGCCCTCTGCCCCGAGAACAGGGGAAATGAGAGCATAATAGAAAGGTACTCTGACGTGGCGGAGACCTACATGCACATCCATAGGAGCGGGAAGTGCTTCGAAGTGCTCATGCTCTCAGGGCCGTCGCAGAGGATATCGGAGCTCCACGCCAAGCTGCTCTCCTCGGGCTGTGGGGTCAGGTTCCTGCCCAGCCTCTCCCTAGAGTCTTACTTCCCACTGCTACCCGGTCAGGGGCAAGAAGGGGCCGCGGCGCAGGCCAAGTCCTGAGGGGCCTCCTCTGAGGCAGCAGGCTCAGTACTTGGGCAGCTCAACCAGCGACGCGGCCTTGTCCTTGTAGGTCTCCAGCAGGCGCTGGTGCGACTCAAGGAACTTCCTCAGCTTCTCGGAGCCCATGAGCTTGCACTCGCCGCAGAGCAGGGAGCCCGACCTGCAACTCCTCTCTATTGAGGCCAGCTCAGAGTCATCAGGAACCAGGTAGTAGAGGTACTGGTCGAACACAGGGCACTTGTCCGGCTCGCCGCCAAGCCTCCTCTGCTCCTCAGCCGTATTGCGGCCCCCTGTGAGCGACGCCCTGAACTTCCTTACGGCCTCCTCAACGGGCTCCGTGAGGAATATCGTTGAGTCAGGCTTGCTCTTGCTCATCTTGCCGCCGTCAAGGCCCCTTATCAGCTTGTGGTAGGTGGCGGCGGGTGGGTTGAAGTTTATCTCCCCCCTCATCCTCGTCGCCATGTCCCTTGTGAGCCTTATGTGGGGGTCCTGGTCGGCACCGACAGGCACTATGACGTACTCATAGCCCCCATACTCCTTAAGCATGGGGTGAAGTATGTCTGCAACCTGGGTGAGCGCGCTCACGACCTTAGCTGGGCTGAGGTCACCGTAGATGGCCTCCATCTCGTTGGACGTCACCTTTGAGCTGAAGAGCTGTATGAGCTCATGATATGGCCCCTCCCTCCCCGTCTGGAAGTAGAACTCAGTCTTCTGCGGGTCAAGGCCTAGGGCCAGCAGGTTCGGTATAAACTCCTCGAGCGCGCTCCTTATGGTCTCCTCCCTGCTGGCCCTCCTCACGGCGTAGGCCTCGGCGTCAGCCATGCAGACAAAGACCCTGAGGCCCAGCCTCTGGTAGTAGACCAGCTGAAGGGCCGTGAGCATGTGGCCGAAGTGGAACCGGCCGCTTGGCATGAAGCCCGTCACCACGGCCACGGGCCTGCCCGAGGCCCAGGCCTCGAGGGCTATGTCAAGGTCCCTGTGACCGAATATTACGCCTCTCCTCATGAAGGGGCTAGGCTCAACGCCCAGCGCCTTCAGCTTGTCAAGCACTTCGTCGAACGGTCTGATGCCGAAGACGTTGTAGAGTCTCCCGTAGTCCTTTATGTCAGGCCTGCCCCAGGGGTCTATCCTCTCCTCAGCGCCCACGCTCTCAGGCCCAGCGCTATGGACAGTGGCCGGCTTTTAACCTGGCCTCCTCACGCAGTGAACGGCGAGGCTTTTAATGTAACCTATTTAGAGCTGGAAAACAGATGTTATTCTAGGTGAGAGGGTGCTGGACCAGGTAGACGCTGACGTCATAAGGGCAGTCTCAGAGCACGGTCCCCTGACGCTCTCAGAGCTCTCAAGGCAGCTGGGCTGGAGCAAGAGCATGGTTCTGAAGAGAGTTAGGAGGCTGAAGTCCCTCGGCCTCATAAGCGTCAGGGAGGAGGGGGGAGTAGCCATAATAGGCCCAGGCTCCCGCAGGGCTAAGGCGCCCGCCATAGTTGGCATAGTCAGAGCCAGCGAGTACCCCTACATAGTAAGGCTTGTCAAGAAGCTCTCGGACAGGTACGGCTACGTCACGGTTAAGGTCTACGACGACGCCCTGCAGGAGGTCATGGACCTGGCGGCGGGGAGGATACAGCTAGCCATGGCGCCAGCTATAACCCTGCTTACCTTCAACAGGCTCACCGCTGGCGCCGTCCACATAGTCGGCGGCGGGAGCAAGGGAGGGGCAGGCGTAGTGGAGGGCAGAAGCGGCTCGGGCCACGCGACCTCCAGGCTGTCCTCCATGGAGCTCTGCGCGGAGTCGAGCGGGCTTGAGCCACCTAGGGTCTACCTAAAGAGTGGCGAGGATATACTCAACTCCGTGGCCAGGGGGCAGGTCAGAGAGGCAGTGGTCTGGGAGCCCTACCTATCCATGGCCTCCAGGATGGGGCTTAGGACAGAGCCCTGCGACCTGGAGACCTGCTGCCTCCTGGGCGCCAACAGCTCCCTTGAGGAGGAGTACGAGAGGATAACGTCAATAATGGAGGAGGCCGTCTCTGAGGTCAAGGATGCCGACCTGCAGGCCTACGCTAACATTGTTGGTATGCCTTACCAGCTCGTCGAGGAGTCCGTGAGGAGCTACTTGTTCCTTGAGAGGCCTGACAGGGACGCGCTCAAGAGGCTCCTTCCTCACATGAGGTCGGCGGCTCTCCCAGCTTCGGTGGTAAGCGAGGCGGTCAGGGCTTAATGGACTCCAGGGAGGACCTCAGCTCGAAGAAGAGGGGCGGCAGGCTTGCTAAGAAGGGGGCCAGCCTTGGGCTGAAGACCTGTCTCCTCACCCTCCTCCAGGCCTGCTGGTCAAGGGATGACGCGTAACTCCTGAGGGACTCCCTCACCAAGTCAAGGGGTGCCCCAAAGAACCTGGAGTAGTAGAAGAACACTGCGAGGTCCCAGGCCCCCTTCTGGGGCGTGAAGGGGCTGACCTGCTCAACGTCTATGAGGGCGGGCCCGCCCTCGGTTATGATTATGTTGCCTGGGTTTGGGTCCCCCATGGCATAGCCCGCCCTGTGGACCGTAGCTAAGGCCTTCCCTGCCTCCTCCCAGTGGGAGGGGTCCCTGCTCCTCAGCACGTCCTGCCCATCTATATACTCCCTCACCATGGAGGCCTCCATGGGCGTCAGGCACACGCTCAGCACCCTTGGCGTCCTTATGTAGCGCCTGAGCTCAATGAACCCCCTGTACTCGTTAGAGGCCCTGCCGTTCGGCGTCTGTGTAAACGGGTAGGCGGTCACGGACATTATTCCAGCGAAGAGCCACTTGAAGGTGCCATAGCCGTAGTCCTTTATGACGAGTCTGCCCTCCTCATCCTCGCAGACGGTCGACGAGTAGAGCATTGATGACCTCCTGCACCTGCTACTGCCGTCGAGCTCAACCACGTGGTCGGCCCACCTGCAGGAGCTCATAAAGATGCCCTCGGGCACCTCTAACGTCCTGTAGGGGTCCTCCACGAAGACGTTAGGGGGGCACTCCGACGACTTAAGCAACAGCGACATGTAGGTCCCGGCCACGCTGACGCCAGCCGCCACGCTCTTCACGACGCTGCCCAGCACTGAGGCGAAGGAGCCCCTGACCCTCTGCTCGCTCAGGCTGACGTAGACGCGTCCGTCAGGCGAGCCGACGAGCTCCATGAAGTCAGCGTAGCCCTCACCCAGGCGCTCAAGGTCCCTGGAGGCATCGTTGAATATGCACGAGTAGAGCCATGAGAGCTTTGACATCCTTGACAGGGGGAAGAAGTAGCTAGGAACCTTAATGACCCCAGCGGCGCGGCCAGCCCTGGCCACGAGGTCGCTTGCCTCCTCTATGACAACCCTTCTCCTGTAGGACTTCACTACATCAGCCACGTCATCGCTGTACTCCACGGGGGGCAGCAGGAGGGAGGCCAGCGACTCGCCAAGCACGCTGAGGCCTGCGTCGAGCCTAAGCAGCTCCAGGCCTACAGTTATCTCCCTCCCGCTGACCCTCGGCGTCGCGTAGCCCTCAACAGGCCTTATCACGTACGAGGGTCCCCTTACGTAGCTCAAGCCTTCGTACCTCTCCTCCAGACGACGGCCCCGCCGAGGCCCCTTATCTCAACGACCCTGTGAAGGGGTATTATATTGTCATCGTCAAGGGTCATGGCCCACTCGCTCACGGCCTTAACCCTTGAGGCGCTCAGCTCCGCTAGCCTCTGGCCCGCCTCGGGGTCCCTGTCGACGTAAACTATGACGTAGTCCTGGGGCCTGCCGCTGAGCAGTACCCTGTTGACCTCCTGCCTTATTACGCTCCTCCTCCTGCCCATTTTCCTCGGTCGAAACAGTTTAAGCTGGAGCTAATAAGGCTCTGAAGGGTGACGGACGTGCAGGGCGGCGACGCCTTCTGCAGGATATCAAGGGGCGAGGAGAGGGCCCACGTGGCCTACGGCGACGACAAGGTCATGATAATACTTGACAGGTCGCCCATATGCAGGGCCCACATGCTGGTGATCTCAAGGGACCACTACGAGAGCGTCGACAGAGCTCCCCCTGACGTGGTCTCGAGGGCCTTCGTAGTCGCCGCGGCGGCCGCCAGGTACCTCAGGGAGAGGCTGAAGGCCCCTGGGGTTAACATAGTGACTAACAGCGGCGCCCAGGCCGGCCAGGCCGTCTTTCACTTCCACGTCCACGTCATACCTAGGTGGGAGGACTGCCCGCCCCCGGTATTCAGCGACGAGGGGACCAACATAAGCAGGGTGGCCAGGAGGCACAGGCTGACCGAGGACGAGGCGAGGGAGGTGCTCTCGGACCTCAGCGGCCTCCCCGACTTCATAAAGGTCTACGTGGGCGTCTCAAACGGCTAGTCAGCACTCAAGACCCTCCTCATCGCCAGCGCTCAGCAGTGCCGAGGTCATCACGTTTGGACTCCTGTAGGCTAACGATTATTAGTTCAGATGGGCCAGGTCTCCAAGGTGGTCCCTTGCTCTGCTCCGCCGAGCTTCACTCCCACAGCAGGGCCAGTGATGGCAAGCCGACGCCCGAGGAGGTCGTCGTCAGGGCTGTCCAGCTCGGCCTGAGCGCCCTGGCGCTCTCAGACCACAACACCTTCAGGGGGTCGGCAATTGCTATAAAGTCCGCCAGGGAGCTGGACCTCGACATAGCTGTTATACCAGCCAACGAGGTCAGGACATCAAGGGGCGACGTGCTGGTCCTGTGCCCTTCCATCCCCAACGAGGACCCGCCCAGGGGGATAGAGCCGCCCGAGCTGAGGAGGTGGAGCGACGAGAGGGGGTGCATAATGATAGCCGCCCACCCCTTCCAGCCGGGCAGGAAGGGCGTCGGGAGGTACCTCCTCTCACACTACGCTGAGTTTGACGCGATTGAGGTCTGGAACGCCAGGGGGCTGCCCCTGCTCAACTGGGCAGCCGAGAGGTTCGCCAGGTCCAAGGGGCTACCCATGACTAGCGGCAGCGACGCCCACGTTATCTCAGAGGTCGGCGAGGCCCCGACCAAGGTAATGGCAGAGAGGTGCACGCCTGAGCATATAGTGGAGGCCATAAGGAAGGGCATGTGCTACCCGACCAGGAAGGGCATGGGCCTGAGGGCCATAAAGGAGGCCGCGAGCTGGAGCATAATGAGGAGGCTGAAGCCTTCTACCGCAGCAGGTCTATTATGATCCTGGCCCTGAGGTCTGCGTCGTCGAGCTTAAATGAGAGTATTGAGTTGCCGAAGCCGCTGAGGTCTATCACGTTCTTACCGCTGGTAATGTCATAAGTCTCTTCGTAGGCGTCCTGGGCTGGCAGGGAGAAGTCGTACTCGTATACATGGAACCTGTTGCTCCTGCCGGACCTTATCACAAGCCTTGGGCTCCTGTAGCCGGAGGTCGGTATGCCACCGAACACCTTATCTCTAACGAGCACCCCTGGCACTGAGAACCTGACGCTTGGCGGCGACTCGAGCAGCTGGGACACGCTCTCTATTATGAAGCTCCTGTAGCCTATGTCGAGCGGCAGCGCGTTGTACCTCGAGGTGTTGGACATCGTGTTGGTCCCTATGACCAGCCTGTCGCCAACCGACTCAAAGCTCGTTATCCTGGCGCCGAAGGCCCCCACTATCCTGGCCGTCGGGGGAGTTATGTAGAGGAGGACGCTGGGTCCCACTATCGTGTTTGTAGCCCTGGCGACCATCTCCTCAAACTGGTTAGTGGGCCTCACCAGCGACTCCGAGTAGGCGTTAAATGCGACCAGTACGCCGCCGCCTATGGGCTTCGCAACAGTCCTCCTTGAGAAGTAGCCGGAGTCGCCGAAGTCGAAGAGCCTTACGAACCTCATGGGCTCGGTGGCCTCGTCAAGCGGGTTGCCCACGAAGGCCCCTCCCTTGACGAACAGGAAGAACCTGCCGTAGGCCGAGGCCGCGGGCCCCGTCTGGGGCCAGCTGACTGGGGCGCCGTCAACCGACCTCTTTGATACGTCGCCGAGCTGGGCATATGAGACCTTCCCGTTGGTCAGGTCGACGCACTGGACCCCTGTCACGGCCTTTGTGAAGAGCACGCCGTGTATGTCCTTTATCTGGCGCTCCAGCACGTCAAAGCAGGCGTACTCGTAGACCAGGGCCCCCTTGAGCGCCGGCCTCTCAGACACCCTCCTGGCCTCGCCCGTCCTGCGGTCAACGCTGTAGACGCCCAGGTTTATGGTGCCGTCCCCCCTGGCTATGAGGAGCTCGTCCTGGACAGGGTTGTAGATTATCTCAGAGACCTCCCCGGCCCACTCGTCCCTCCTCCCGGCCCCCTCCTTCCAGAGGAGCGATATCCTCCTGTCACTTATGTCGTAGAAGTGCACGTGGCTGTACTTGTTGGTGAAGGATACGGTGCCCCTCAGGGAGGACTCGCTGCCCTCATACACCGCTGGGGCGTGGACCCAACCCCCAAAGTATATCCTGTCGTCAACAGCCTCAACGGCGTTGTAGGTGTCCCCTCCTGACGTGGGCAGGGGGCCCACCTGCTCGAAGCGGTACCTCTCAACGCCGCTGTCAGTTATGAAGTAGGAGAGCGCGTCGAACGCCAGGGTGTAGTAGAGGACCCCCCTGTAGTACTTAAGCCCGAATATGCCCCCGCTGCCCCACTCCGGCGCGTAGCTCGGCGGGTGATCGTGCAGCATGCCCAGTATCTCGTTAGTGCCCATCCTGGCCTCCCAGACAGGGCTGGGGCGCCAAGCTAAAAAGGCCAGGGCATCTATGCAGGGATTAAAAAGTTACTGGAGCCTTGAAGGCCAGGAGGAAGGGTCCCTTGGAAGTGATAGAGACAGTCAACCTAAGGAAGGTCTACCCCAACGGCGTCGAGGCCCTGAAGGGGGTCTCGATCAGGCTCTCGGCCAGGGTGCCGTGCGTCATAGGTCGAAACGGCGCCGGAAAGACGACGCTAGTTAGGATACTCTCAACGCAGCTGAGGCCCACGAGCGGCGTTGCTAGGGTCCTCGGCCTCGACGTCGTGGCTGACAGGGAGGCCCTCAGGAAGAGGATATGCAGTATACCGCAGGAGGCCAGGCCCATGGGGGTCGCCTCCCCCTACGAGCACGTGACCATGTACCTCGTGGCCCGAGGCTGGTCATTATCAGAGGCCAAGACGACGGCCAGGAGGGTCCTGAAGGAAGTGGGCCTGGCCGACTTCATGGACACTGCGACGGACGAGCTCAGCGGCGGCATGAAGAGAAAGGTCTTCCTAGCCATGGCCCTCGCCGCCCAGGCTGAGCTGACGTTCCTAGACGAGCCAACCGCCGGCCTCGACCCGCTCTCAAGGCTAGAGACCTGGGGCCTCATGAGGCAGCTCAAGTCCTACATACTGCTGACAACACATGACATGGAGGAGGCCCAGACCCTCTGCGAGCACCTGGTGCTCCTGGACTCGGGCAGGGCGGTCACGATGGGCACCATTGAAGAGCTCATGCGCCCGCTGAGCGGCAAGGTCAGGGTTGAGGGCTACGGGGACATAGTGATAGGCGGCATGAGGATATCTTACATGACCCCGGAGGAGGCGAGGGGACTCATAGGTGACGGGCTCAGGGTTACAATAAGGCCGGTCAACCTTGATGACGTCTTCATAATAAACGGCGTCAGGCCCCCGAGCGAGGAGGCGGAGGAGGGTGGCGAGGCTTAAGTTCAGCCCCAAGTTCGTTGCAACGTTCGCCTGGTTCTACGGCTGGTCCTCAGTGAAGAGGGGCCCGGGCTGGGTGCTCTCGTACATGGCCTGGCCCCTGGCCCTACTCTTCATGATATACATGATAAGCAGAGGCAGCCTCGTCAAATATGCCATACTGGGCGGCGTCATATCAACAGTCACCAGCAACGCCCTCAGCGCGCTGGGCGACACGGCCTTCATGAAGCTCGAGATAAAGCTCCAGGACCTGCTGGTGGCAGCGAACGTGAGCCCCATAGAGTACCTGGTCGGCATAGGACTCGGCAACCTGCTCTACTCTTTCCCAGGCCTCCTCGTCTTCCTTGCCCTGCTCGTGGTGTTCAGGGTGCTGACGACGCCCCTTGAGTGGGCGACCCTCATAATAACGCTCCTCTTCCTTGCCGTGGGAGGGGCAGGCCTCGCCTTCCTCGGCGGCAGCAGGCTTAGGCATGTGAGGAACTCGTGGGGCCTGGCCTCCTTCCTTTCAATATTCCTCACTATGATACCGCCCATATACTACCCCTACACGGTGCTCCCGAGGCCGGCCCTCTACGCCCTCATGGTGTCGCCTGCGACGCCCGCCGCAGTGTTCCTTCAGCAGCTCATGGCTGGCGACCCGCCGAGCCTCGCGCTCCTCGGCATATTTATAGCCGAGAACGTACTCTACGCCATGCTTGGACTTTGGCTTGGAAGGTGGGAGGATTGACCAAGTGGAAGGTGAGGTGCACCGAGTGCGGCCTAGAGAGGTTCCTTGAGACGGGCTTTGACCTGTCGACGCTTAAGGGCGGCAGGATATACATTTACTGCCCCAGGTGCAAGAGGAACACGTTCCACGAGATAATTGGGAGGAGCGAGGACTGAGGTCGCTTACGTCGGGGCTGCGGCCCATGAGCTAGTCGCCAGTAGGCTTTGACAATGCAGCTCATGACCTCAGGATAGGAGACGTTGACACAGTAGAGGAACATGAGTGCCGCCAGGTCCTGCGAGCCGACCTCCTCCCCGCCTTAAAAGGCGAGGCTTTCAGTTGTAATATATGGCCTCAAAGGTCACGTCAGGAAAGCTCCATACTATCAGTATATGCTGACCTGGCGGGATTCCCGTGAGGTAGCCGCTGGCCTTAGCTAGACCCTGGCCCCGCGCTCCCCTTTTCCTTGCCAGTTTGTCGGAGCAGTTGTTAGCTTGAGAGGAGAAGTCTTGCCCCCTTTCTAGGGGTCTCCTTGCACTAGAGGCTAGCTCGTCCGTCCAGGGCCTGCGGGGGCTTAAGCTATGTTATGCGCCAGCAGCGCGGCCGCGGCGGCCTGGCCAGAGGGCGTCGCCATGCCCCTCGCCACTAGCATGAAGATTATAGCTATGACCATTAGGGCTATGGCCAGGACTATTGCAATTATTGTCATCTTCCAGGACGTGCCGAATACTATTGGTATGGGACCTATCATTATGACGCCGCCGGCCTGAACCTTCTGCCCCTGCGCCTGCGACGCCTGCCTGTAGGCCTCGTATATCCCTGCGGCCATTATTATGAATACACCTATGAGTATAACCAGGAAGCCTATAGTGAACCAGGCGGCGGCGTTCATCGCCTTCCCGAACGTACTGAGGAGGGGAGGCCTTAAAGCCGTTTTCAGCCTGGGCAGGCCATTGAAGGGCTGAGGCGCTGGCCTACGCGCAGATTTATGATGACCTTGCAGGGCTACTCTGGCGTGCTGGCAAGGAGTGTAGGGAGGAGGCCAACAGGCAGCGTTTTAGGTTTACGGTAGCTAACAGCTTGAGGGGGCCAAGAGGCCATCACAGGCGCCCTGTAAGCCGCGACGCGCCGCCAAGATTATGGAGGAGCAGAGGCTTAAGGAGGCGAGGCGCGGCTGCGACATAGGCCCCTTCCCTCTGGGCGGGTAGCCCTGTGCAGGGCACCACGATTAAGGGTTGTAAACAAAAACATGAGTTCTGCGCTAGTTGCGCTATGAAGGGCGCTCATATGTAGAGGACGAAGTCGGAGTTTGACGCCTCCTCTACGAATGTGGCGACGCCAGCAACTTCATCAACTAGAGTTGGGTCGAAGTCCTCCTTCTTAAGGCCAAGCATGTCAGCGACCAGGCTGCAGGCCACTATCCTCACCTTGCCCATCTTCTTGGCGTCCCTCAGCATAGAGTACCAGCTCACCTTCTTGGAGGCCAGGTACCTCATTGCGACGTCCTTGTACTCCTCATAGTCCTTGCCAAGCTTTGAGAACTTCTCAACCTCGTCCTTCTTAAAGGCCACCTGGGCGAAGCTGGCGAATATGAAGACCTCCATGTCCTGCGCAACGGCGCCCTGAACTATGACGGCCGTCGAGAGGAGCTTCTCATACGTAGGCGAGATCAGGAAGATCGAGAGCTTCCCGGCCACGCCGCTCACCGTTCTCTAAATTAAGAAAGGCCCTAATAAGTTTTCCTATTTAGAGAATTACATAGACGGAAAGCCTTGCCCTCATGTAGGCCTAGGCCTCAAGTGCTCTTCGTTAAGAGTCCCTTGTCGTTTGTCCCTAGGCGTTTATCCTCATTAGTTTATGATCACTCGTCGCGCCTAGGGACCTCCGCCTCGCCCACAGGGCCCTAGGAACACCTGCGGGCTCATGAGCGGCTGTAGAGCCCAGACGGCAAGAAAAATGAAATAAAAAAAGAGACATTAATCAAGGGGCGTTTACGAGTAGCGCTCACTTGATTACGCCCATGTCCCTCAGGACTACCTCGAGGTCCTTGGTGTATATCCCTGAGTACGCTGCCCAGAAGAACAGTCCAAGAGCTACAACCGCTGCCGCCACTGTGTCCCACGGGAACGGTATTATCGCGTAGCTGGCCGAGGCGTAGGGGCCGAAGGGGCCGAGGAACGACAGGACGAGGCCGGCGAACGTGGTTATCACTATCCACCAGCCAGCCCTTATGTGCTGTTTGCCCTCCTCAGGGAGCATCGTTGAGGCCACGTAGACCGCGGCTATGGTGACGGCCATGTTTATGACCAGCCAGTATATGAAGTAGGGCACGGTGGCCATCAACACCTGGTGGATTCGGACGTTGTTACTGATCATAGTAGACGCGGCCTGGACCACGTCCTGGTAGAGGAACACATATGTCGTGATCCCAAGGACTACCCAGTACGCTATCCCCATCGCTGCCCCTACAGACCTCTTGAAGCCGTACCTGCTGGGCAACGTGTACATGAAGAACAGCGGTAGGCCGGCGAGTATCAGCGCCACGACGCCCCAGAGCACGGCGAAAGTACTCCAGTAGACTATGAGGAACGCGGCTATGAAGGCCAGGGCCCCTATGACCCAGGCGGCCGGCAGCCTGAAGGGCCTCGGCGCCTGCGGGGCCGTCCTCCTGAGGACAAGCAGTGCGGGGCCTGCTATCATGTACGTGTACACGGTCGTTGACGATATGAAGGAGGCTATGTAGACCCAGGCGGGGTATGGTATCAGGAACAGCGCCCCTACCACCAGCGAGGCTACGAGCGAGACCCACGGTATCTTGTACCTGTTGAGCCACAGGAACCAGTCCGGCAGGTGCCCGTCAGCTGCCATGCCGTAGAAGGTCCTGGTGGCTGTGCCCTCGTAGATCCAGCCCGTGCCGCTGGGCGAGACTATCGCGTCAATCAACAGGAAGATGCCCCAGCCGACAAGTATCGGTATTGCTGACATCCTCAGGATCTCGTAGAAGGGTCCATGGCTGAGAGACGGGTAACCAGCGGTGTTGACAAGGGCGCTGGTCAGGTTGCCCCACTGGCCGGGCTTGACTGGCACGAGCTTCCAGGAGCTGCCCGTCGAGACGTTAAGCACTAGCTTTGACCAGTCCACGCCGCCTATGAAGGCCGTCTGAAGCAACACATATATCGCTACCACTATGAGGAAGCCGATGACAGTGCCGAGCGGCACGTCCCTCTGAGGGTTCTTTGCCTCACCGCCGTACTCGAGGCCCTGCCTGAAGCCCAGGTATGCGAACACTATGCCTGTAGTCGGCAGGGCAAAGAACATGGGGGCCACGCCATAAGGTAACAGGGAGGGCGTCGTGAAGTTGGAGGGGTGCAGGTAAAGGGCGAGGAGAAGTACTATAGTTATGAGGGGTACCAGGAGCTTCCACCAGCCGACGCCTGTGTTGGTCTTGCCCATAACGTGGACGCCGAAGTAGTTGAGCAGGAAGAAGAACACAGTGAACAGGAACGCGACGAACAGGCCAAATGCCGTTAAGACGCCTGTCGGCGTCAGGAGGCCATGGACATATGAGGCCATGTAGGTCACGACGGCCTCGGCCTCCGCGGGGGCAACGGTTATTGAGCTCAGCAGGTAGGCCCAGGCCAGCATGAACGAGGCCAGGCTGCCGTGTGAGTACTGGGGGTACCTCACTATGGCCCCTGACTTGGGTATCATTCCTGCAAGCTCGGCGAAGGCGAGGGCTATGAAGAGCATGAGCACGCCGGCTATGGTCCATGAGAGTATGGCGCCCGGGCCCACCATGGCGGCCGCGTAGAGGGAGCCGAAGAGCCAGCCTGAGCCTATCATGGCGCCTACGACTAGGTATGCTATGTCCCAGAAGTTCAGGGCCCTCCTCAGCTGCTTGTCCGTGGCCTCGGCCTTCTCAACAGCTACGGACTTCTCGCCCGCCATAGTGGGATCCCTTACTGAGTTACAGTAAATATAGTGGGTGTATTTAAAAATTTAGCTGACAAAGTTTCTGGAACGATTTAAAAGGTCAGGGCTTCTCTAAATTCTCTTAATAGAATAGGAAAGGGGAGGGAAAAGGGCCTCAGGGCCCAGCCCTATGGAGATGTCGCCACACTGTGGCGACTGTAGGGGGTCGACGCGCCTAACGCGGGCAGCCCTAAGCCTGGCTGCCACCTCATAAGTGCTGTGAAGCCATCGCTGCCAAGAATAACGGCCACCAGGTCTTTGTAGAGCCCGAGCAGTTCCGCCGTTTGTCCCTACACCATCACCTCTATCATCTGCTTATTCGCAATCGGGCGCAGGGACCCCACCTCGCCCGCGCCTCATGTGCTATCAGCGTGGGCTCACGGGCGGCCGTCGGGCCCAGCGGCGCGGGGCTTCCATCTACGGTCCTCATCCCCCTCGCCCCTGGGGCAGCGCCCCCATCAGGCGGGGGTGTCATTCACCCAGCCTGTTACGGGCGTAATACTATAAAGGATCTCTATTGATGTGAAAAAGGGGTTCAGCCCCCTGAGGCTCTTGCGCCCAGGTCCTAATGAGCTCAGATGCCGTTCCTTATAGCAGTAGCCCTTATATGGGACACATTAATGTAGAGGCCCTTCATGAGGTAGCTGAAGGCCCACAGGCCCTTGCGCGTCACCACAAGCTCCCTCCCCTCGTCCCTCACCAGGCCCAGCGCCTCCATGACTGCGACCTCACGGGGCATGGCGAGGTATATTGACTTGCCGAAGGTGCGCCTGAAGTCGCGCTTGTCAAGCCTGAGGCCGTAGAGCTTGTAGAGGGCGTAGACCCTCTGCTCCTCGGCGTCGCTGAGCCCCCTTACAAGGGTCACGGGGCTCCTGCCCTCGGGGGCGAGGCGCTCATATTTAGCCAGGTTGAAGGTGTTGGCCGCGTATAGCCCCCTTACGTGGCTCATGGCCCCAGCCCCTACGCCTATAAAGTAGTTGTTATCAACTATGTACTCGTCCTTCAGGCCAGCCCCTCCCCTTGAGAAGCTCCATGCTGTGTCCTGCGAGAGGCCCAGCGCCCTGCACCTGTCAACGGCCGCGTAGTAGAGCTTCCTCTCATTCTCGTCGCTGCCTGGCATTATTGACTTCCCCTTTATTGACGGCATGAGGGGGTAGAGGGTGAGCTGGTTCGCACTGCTCTCGTAGAAGGCCTCGACGTCTCTCTCCAGGTCAGCCTCCCTCTGTCCAGGGTAGTTGAAGAGCAGGTCAACGTTGACGGTCCTGACCTTTAAGCAGGAGTCTATGGCAGACGCTATGCCCTCCTTGCTTATCATCGGCCTCCCTATTCTGCGCAGCGCCTCGGGGCTGAACGACTGGACGCCTATGGAGATCCTCGTCACGCCTGCCGAGGCGAGCTGGTTCGCCCTGTAGTCGTCTATGTCGTATGGGGAGGCCTCCACTGACGCCTCAAACCTGTGCCCCGCGGACCTCACCATGTCGAGGGCCTCGCAGACCTCCTCAGTCGCAAGGGTGGGCGTCCCGCCCCCGACGTAGACGTCCCTGAAGCTGGTGCACTCGTACCTGCTCAGGGCAGCCTCAAGCTCTGACCTGAGGGCCTTGAAGTAGCTCTTAACCCTCTCCTCGGAGTATGGGACGCTGAAGAATATGCAGAAGGGGCACATGCGGGTGCAGAAGGGGACGTGGATGTAGAGGGCGGCGCTGCCCTCGGGGGCAGGCACGTCAAAGCCGTTGACGGTCTTCACGTCTATGTTAACATTTTCCACAAGCTTTCTCAGAAACAACTCAAACGTAAGCGTTTCCCTACATAAGTTAAGCAAATAGCTCTATAAAAGCCTTCCTATGATAAGAAAAATGGTCGCCCATTAGCCTGCCAGCAGCCTCTGGGCCTAGGGCCCTTATTGTGGCCCCAGCGCATGTTTACCTGTGACGTAACTCTGCCTGGCCGACAGGGCAGAGGCGGCACGGCGTAGAGGCCTGCCAGGCACCTTTGAGGCGCCTAGCCCGCGTCGGCGTGAATTAGGCCTGGGCGCTTCACTGTGCAGCGCGTCTGCTCGGGGGTTTAGGCTTCATTGGGCTTGATATAGCTTGATATCAAGCCCTCCTCCCTTGGCTTCACAGCCCTCAGGGCCCCTTTCATCGAGGCCCGTATCACAGGGCTCCGCCCCCTCAGGGCAACCCCGACCCACAGCTCCCCCTTCGTCTCATCAGGGTCATAGCTGTGGGGAAATCCCCGCATCCTGAGGTACCTCCGGTATATGTTTACTGCGGCCACCTTCTGCCTGTCCAGCTCAAGGCCGCACCTTGGGCATCTGAACACCCTGCCCACTCGGGTCTTCACGACGTACCCGCATCGTGGGCAGGTGCGGGAGGTGTTCTTTGGTGAAACCCTTTCTATAACGGCCCTCTCGGAGGCCTTTCCCTGGATGAGCTTCCAAGGCGTCCTGGCGTTCCTCTTCCTCCTGCCCTTAGGCTCTCTCCTACTGACTAAGTTCTCCTTCTCCAGGTCCTCAAAGACGTGGACGCTGTTCGGGAACAGCTTGGTCAGCCCGCTCGCCAGCTTGTTTATGAAGTCCTTCTCCCTGTTGCGCTCCCTGACATTGTACTTCTCATAGACGTACTTCAGGCCCTTGCTCTGCGCTATTCTCTTCTTCCTCTCATAAACAATCTTCATGCTCTGCAGGGGCCTCAGGTCGACCTTGATGAAGCCTACCCTAGGCGAGAACCCGTCGAGCGACAGCTCGTTGGAGTCCCACCCAATGACTTCTTTCACGTCTACGACTTTAGCTGTCTCGAAAGGTATAAGTATCCTGTCATCCTTCAATATGACCTCCCCAACCCTCCAGCCCTCAACCCTCCTGGCGAACCACCTGCCGTTCCAGGAGACCTCCACGTGCTCCCCTGGCCTAAGCGTGATCCTGATGCTCTTCTTGTCATAGTCCACCTTCATCAGCGTTGCCTTGCACCTCGCGAACCTTCTCTCGACCCTCGGCTTGACCTTCCTGGCTTTCCCCTTGAGGTACCTCTTCCTCCAGGACTCCATCACGGAGTAAGCCGTCCTGATGGCAGCGTCTACCCAGTGGGCGGCGTACGGGCGGTCCTGAAGGAGGTAGTCGCGGAGCCTCCTCTTAAAGGACCTGTCCTTTGGCAGATACGGGACCTTGAACTTGCTGGGCGCTATTACTTGTCCCCCCTTCTCTACCTTGGGAAACCTGTACTTCCACTCGATGTTGTCCCAGATAACGTCTATTGCCCTCTGTAGGGTTCCCTGGTACCACGTTATCAGCTCGCTGACCCTTGGGTCGCTTATCGGCACTGAGTACATTCTGACCTGCTCAAGGGTCCTCAAGGAGCTTCCTGACACCCTCTACCACCTTCTCATACTTATGGCTCCTCATACCGTAGAGCTTTCCCGCGAAGTGGGATATTACTGTGATGAGGTCTTCTACAAGCTCCTCTCTAGGATCCTTGTCTTCGTGACTTAAGACAACTATCTCCACTCCAAAGGGTCTCAACAGCTCCTCAATCGTTTTAAAGCCAAATCTCGTTAATCTATCTGGGTACGCTATGACGATCTTTGATATCTTCCTCTCAACAGCTAACGTTAGTAACTTTTCGAATCCTCTCCTATCCTCATCTAATCCGCTTCCAATATCTGTCACCACTTCGTAATCAACTATGTTATTTTGCCTAGCCCAGTCCTCCAACACTTTAACCTGTCCCTCTAAGTCATCTCTTTGACTATTAGATGACGCCCTGGCATAGAGAACTACCCTCCTCTGTTTAACCACAACACCAATTAA
Organism: Acidilobus sp. 7A; assembly: GCF_003431325.1. Classification (NCBI taxonomy): domain Archaea; kingdom Thermoproteati; phylum Thermoproteota; class Thermoprotei; order Acidilobales; family Acidilobaceae; genus Acidilobus; species Acidilobus sp. 7A. The sequence continues at coordinate 694,907 of NZ_CP010515.1, forward strand.
TCTCTCAACGTCCTCCTCTCTAAACCTCCACTTACCACCTGGAGTCAATACTGGCTTTATGTAGCCTCTTTTAACATAGTCCCTCAAAGTGGTATAGCTAATGCCAAGCCTCTCACAAACCTCCTTAGGCCTCAGCGCCTTCGCTCCCAAATAAAAGAGTCAATATCAACCCTATAAACCTTTATGAAAAACAAAGCAGTTTCTCTACGGCGTGAGGCGTTGGCCCGACGGCCTGACAAAACGAAAGGCAAGCCCTGCCCCTGGAAGGGACGGGGTAAAACATAAAACATCTGAGCACTTAAAGTTGCGTGGAACAAATAGTGTCCCCGCAAGGGGATACCCCACAGGGGCCCCGCATATCCCCGAGTCCCTGGGAGCTGGGAGGGAGGGCAACTCCCAGCGAGGGGTAGGGGTAAAGGGCCGAAGGCCCGGCCCGCGGCCTACCGCTGGACGAGCGGAGCGGGGTGGGGTAAAACCCGCTAGCCGTGAGGTGATGAAGGTGAGGGCGGTAAGCCGCAAACCAGTAAGCCGCCCTAAGGGAGCCCTCGCCCTTCAGGGCGGGGAGGAGGCCAGAGCATAGCTACTGCGGCCCCTAGGGCCACAAGGCCCAGGCCCCCAGCCACGTCAATCCATGGCAGCGACAGGACCTCCTGCCCGTAGGCGTGGCCAAGCCACGCGAGCAGGGAGTTCCAGGTCACTGAGCCCGCCAGGGTGTAGGCTATGAACCTGGCGAGCCCCATCCTAAATATGCCCGGCGGCGCCGAGATGTAGGACCTCACGGCGGGCAGGACCCTGCCCGCCAGGACCGCGAGCTCCCCCCTGCCCTTGAAGAAGGCCTCGGCCCTCCTGAAGTCGGCCTCCCCCATTAGCTTGAGCGCAAGCCCCCTGCCGCCCAGGGCTGAGGCGTAGTAGAGCGCAAGGGAGCCCATGAGGTTGCCCAGCGTTGAGGCCGCCACGACGCCCAGGAGGCCCAGCTGGCCCCTGAAGTAGATGGCCGCCAGTGGCACGACGACCTCGCTTGGCACAGGTATGGCGGCGCTCTCTAAGGTCATGAGGCCGACGACGCCGCCGTAGCCCAGCTTAGCCAGGGCCTGGCCCGCGAGGTCAGTTATCAGCTTGACTATGTGGGCGTCAGGCACCTCAAGCCTATACGCCACTAAGCTTACACCAAGGAGGGCCACAGCTAGGCCAACGGCTGTTGACGCCCTCAAGGTAGGCCCACGCCCATCTCGCGCCCCGAGCTTAAAATCTAAGCTAAGTCCCCTGCGGCGAGCTATATAGAGCTGAGGGCCCCTGAGCCCAGGCAGGGGAAGCTGAGGGCGCTCCCTGCCTTAAGGCCTACCTTCAGGGGGCCGGGAGGTGGCTAAGACGGTAAACAACGCTGAGCTCGCGGAGAGGTATAACGCGGGGGCGGAGGCCTACGACGAGCTCTACGGGCAGGAGCAGCTCGAGAAGTACAGGGCGGCGCTGCCGCTCTTAAGGCCGAGGGGCAGGGTTCTTGACGTGGGCTGCGGCACAGGCCTGCTCATAGAGTACATGGCCTCCGAGGGCCTGCTTGACAGCGTTGAGAAGCTCGTCTGCCTTGACTTGAGCGCCTCAATGCTTGAGAGGGCAAGGGCCAGGGCCTCGAGGCTCTGCCCCGACACCTGCCTTGTAGTTGTTGGAAGCGCGGAGGCCCTGCCCTTCAGGGACAGGGCATTCGACGCGGCCTACTCCTTCTCAGTGATAAACCTGCTCGAGGACCCCGAGGCGGCCGCGTCGGAGGTGGCAAGGGTGTCAGCCAGCTCCCTGGTCACCCTGCTTAAGGCCTTCAGGGTTCCCGAGATGAGGGGCTGGAGGGCGTTGGGTGAGGCCGGCAAGGACTTCACTTTTACAAGGTAAGCGCCGAGTGACGTGTGTCCTTGTGGACCGCTAGACCCTATATAGTCTAGGCATAGACCATGGGCTAGTTGCCAGGGGTGTCGTATAGAATACAGGGAATTCCCTGTAATTGAAATTTAGTGAATACGTGACGACGTGATGTAGCGACCGTACAACACCTGTTTACCCTTGGTAGTTCACATAGGCTATGGCCCAGTTAGCCTGTCCAGCGCCGTTAGTTCCGGCAACACCAAACACGTAGTTGCCGCTGCCAGGCGGCGTAAAGTAGCCACTAAGGTTTAGTGTGAAGCTTGCAGACCACCCAGTGTTCATGTCATATGCCACGCCGCTGAGAGTGTTCGTGCTCGGGTTATAGGTGACAGTTATGCATATGTAGTCGCCTGGCCTCGGTTGGAAGGCGCCTGTTCCAATGCCGTCCCAGCCCGTGTATGGGTAACCAATGTTTGGTGACGGGTATGGGCTAACGTATGCTGTGAGTAAACCAAATAAACCAAACCAGTTTACCGTTACCTGCGCTAGCCACACATCCCACTGACCGGTAGCGCCTGTTGTATTGTATGCGTACTGCCACAGCGGGTTCCACTCAACAACGATATAGGTGCTTGTGCTCTGAGGAAACATAACGTCACCCTGAACGGGGGCTATGACCTGCGTTGTATTGGGGGAAGCTACGTAGGGCACACTGTAGTTATATTGAGGGCTTATGTTCCACAATGAGGGCTTTAAGAACAGATACACTATGTACCCATCACCCACGTAAGGATATACCGATGAAGTTGATGGTATGCCGTTATATGAGTACACGCCTACCATCGTTATTGTCAATGAACCCCCGCCGTAGCTGTTCTGCCAGAACATAGCTCCTGAGGACCAGGAGTAGTTCGAGGGGACCATCATGAGCACCGGCTGGTTTATGCTTGACGACAGGGGCGACCAGTACTGGCTCGCCGTTGACGGGCCGTAGTAAACAGGCCACGAGCTGTTGCTTGACCCCTGATAGTCGCCCTGGTAGACGTGCTTCACATAAATCGCGTTTTGGCCGTTGAGCAGGTTCATTACATTGGCGCTGGGCGGGTTTATGGTCTCGCTGAACGAGTACAGGAAGCTGACCCCGGGCGTATACGTGTAGCTGTACTGGCCGCTGAGCGTCAGCGTGCTGGTCACAGGCGAGCTCAGGGCCAGCCTCTGTATCATCAGGTAACTGCCCGCGCTAAGGCTGAAGGAGCCAGGCGATGGATATATCTGAGTGCCGTTAACGTAATCACTGACGACAGAGCTGCTGGAGCTGAGGGACATCGTCAGCGTACCGCTTACAGACGAATTGAACTTGACGAGCGGCGTCGTCAGCACGTAGCCGCTGGTCGTTTCCAGCGTGTAAGCCGTTATCGTTGTCGAGAAGCCGCTGAGGGTCTGTGACCATGAGGAGCAGCCGCACGGGCACTGCCCAGGTATCACGGTTATCGGCGAGCTGACAGGCTCGACCGTGATCCCGGCCTGGTAGACGAACACCAGGTGGGCCATGGCGACGTATGCCGTTATTATTAGCGACAGGAGGACAATGACAAGAGCGAGGGGCCACCTACCCTTTTCCATTATCACTCACCTTGTGACCGTTTCCTCCTCTGGCCTCTGGCATGTACTTGGCCATCTCTAGCAATGCCCTGGCGGCCCAGGGCCTCGTCCTCTCCAGCTCATCAAGGCTGACCCCGAACCTCCTCCTGGCCTCTGCGTCAGCCAAGTCCCTGAGCCTCGCCTCAGCTGCCGCCTCAAGCAGATATGACCTGGAGGAGGCCCCGTGGCCTGGGGCGAACCTGGCGTAGGTCTCAACAGCCTCAGCTATACCTGGGCTCCTGCGCCTCAGCGTGTCAAGGCTGACCCCGAACCTCCTCCTGGCTAGCTCCTCAGCAGCCTCGAGGGCCCTCCTGATCTCGGGCCACGTCGAGGCTATAAGGGTGGAGGCTGAGGCTATAGTCATCACTATAAGGGGAGGCAGGTAAATCGTGGGCCTTGCCTCAGGCACAACTAGGACTGAGTAGAGCGCGCCTGGGCTTCCGTAGAGCACAGCAAGGCCTCTGAGGTAGGAGAGGCCGCGGGCCAGCTCAAGGGCTACCACGATGTAGTACGAAAGCGCTGCGATTGAGAGGTACGCCGCCCTGGACCTCACGCCACGCAGCGCATAGAAGGCGGCGGCCACCAGGAGGACCTCGGGCACTAGCATGGGCGGGTAGAGGCTGATCCTCACGCCAGTTGGCGTTGAGACGCCCACAATGAAGCCTATTTCAATACTGTAGTACCTGGCGCTGGCCGTCAGCGCTGGGAGGGCGGCAACCGCGCCCATTGAGGTTATTACAAGGAAGGCCGCGGCCCTTGTGACGGCCCTAGCGTTGATATGCAAGGCTTCCCACCTCCTCTGAGTAGTTGCCGTAGGGCGTGAAGTAGGTGACGTTAATTAGCCCCCTGACCTGGTAGACGTCGCCAGGGCTGAGCACGTCAAGGTTCTCGTAGCTGCAGGCCAGCGGCAGCGCCAGGTAGCCGGTCCCTGGGCCCACGAAGGCGCTCCTCGTTGAGTTGCAGGAGAAGCCAAACACTGTGCTTGACCTGTTGACGTTTATCAGGACTACGTCGCTGAGCGAGATCTCAGCCCTGAACGGGGTTATGTAGCTCACGTAGGCCACTGGAGAGTCATTGACTAGGGATATGTTAACGATTTTGAAGGACTCAGCGGCATATATGTACCTGAGGAAGTAAGAGAGGACGTAGCCTCTGCCCCCCTCCAGGGACAGGTTGACGACAACTATGGCCGGCCTCCCAACTAGGTAGGGGCTGAGGCCCATGGTCAGGTTGTTGGATCCGCAGCCCACTCTGCTGAAGCTGGCCTCCTCAATAACCCTGCCGTTGAGCTCTATTAGCACCGTGGCGCTCTTAGGCTTCACGTGGCACTGCGTTATGTTAAGTGAGAGCAGCAGCCTGTCCCCCACGCCAGTGATGTTAGTCACGTTCACGTAAAGGGGCGGGGGGATCAGGCCAAAAAGCCTTGGAGGTAAGAACTTCACAGCCACGAGGCCCCCTAGGACGGCGACAACTATTACAAGGGCTGCATAGAGTAAACTGGGCTCGCCGTCCAAGGGGGCCCATCACCTCTGCGGCGCGGCAGCCCGCTCAGCTTATGGTTACTTGGGGCTTACGGGGTTGGGACGGTTACCGCGCTCTCGTTAGTTAGGCCAAAGTATATCGTGAGGGTCCCTGAGCTAGCGCCATATGGTATAGGGAGCGTTGGCTCTACCTGGAAGTCTACGTAGTAGGTTTGCCCTGCGGTCAGCTGGACGTAGCCGCTAGCCGTGCACCCTGAGCTAGTACTTGGAGTTATGATTATCGTCCCGGTCGGGCTGCTGGGGCTCCCTGAGGTCTGGTACACTATAAGCTTCACTGACGTGAGGAGGTTTAGGCCTGAGTAGGAGCAGGAGTCCACGTACAGGGTCGGCGAGCCCGCGTTCACCTTGACCGCAAGGGCCTGGTAGACGTAGGTCTCTGAGGAGTTAGTAATAGGTATAGTGAGCGTGACCTGCGGAGAGGTCTTGTTGGTGAGCGAGAGGCTGACAGCGCTGGCATCAGGGCCTTTCAGGAAGACGACGGGTGTCACGGGCTTAACGGTGACCTGAGCCTGGTAGACGAATATCACGTTAGCTGCCGCTATCGGCACGGCGAGGGCGGCAGCCAGGAGGCCTATGATTATCCCAATCCTACTGAGCCTGTTCAAGTTATGTCACACCTACTGCTATATCAGCAGCTGTCCCTGCGCAATTTTAAAAGTTTTCTGTAATTAAAAACTCCTTTCCCTTAAAATGGCCTCGTAACTGTACGCCTTACTTAGACATAGCCAGCTCCAGGAGGTCGCCGGGTCTCAGGGAGAGGGGCTGAGAGAGCCTAACCCTGTCCCCCTCGGCGCTGGCCTCCACCTCTGAGCCGTTCACCTTGACCTCAGCCCGGCAGCCCGCGGCGCTAACCCTTATTGATCTGAGCTTGAGCTGCGTCCCTTCCACGAGCCTGACCCTCACAGTGCCCGGGCAGGCCCCGTCCGACTCCACTAGGAGCAGCGAGCCGGCAACTAGGGCTGGCCCCCTGAAGCCGCTCAGCCTCGGCGCCACCGCCAGCTCCTCGGAGGCGCCGTCATACGCCACCCCGGCTAGCGCGTTAGGTATCGTGAGGGCCGCCAGGGGCCTTGAGTAGTGGCCGTCACACTCTAGGTGGTTGAAGTAGAGGCCCCAGGAGGAGTACCTGTCGTGTATGGACCTGAGCACCTCCAGGCCCTCCTTTACGAGCCCCTCATATATCATCTGGGAGGCCACCCCGAACTCGACGCCAGTCCACGGCGTGTCAGCCTGGGAGCCGACCCTGTTGACTATGCCCGTGCCGTTGGGCTCCTCCGTGTCACCAACCATTGAGGGCCTCTGGGCCCCTGGGTAGGTGCCGTTAAGCAGGCCCTCCCACCTCCTGAAGTTGGCCCTGTGGACCTCCCTGAGGGCTGACCTTACCTTCTCGGCGTCAAGCCCTCCCTCAACTCCCATCAGCCTCAGGTACCACTCGCCGGCCAGCTGGGCCGAGAGAACAGCCCTGTCCCTCAGGCCGCTCACGGGGTCGTACCAGTTGTCGAGGTAGCTGCCGTTCCAGAGCAGCCTGACCAGGCCCTCGTAGGCCCTCCCAGCGTCGGCCGCAAGGGCCTCTGCGCCGTCAAGCCTCTCCCTCCTGGCCGCCTCAGCCATCGCCCTGAGCGACGCCGCCCAGAGGTCGCCGGTGAACGAGGCGACGCCCACGAGGCTGAACGTGTCGAAGGTGTTGACTGAGTTCATGACGTACATGGGGCCCGAGAACAGGACCCTGGCGACGTTGCCGCTGTAGAGGCCCGTCAGCAGGCCCCCTGCGGAGGCATCAGCGGCGACCCTTGACATGCCGTCGTAGTCGGAGGGCATGTAGTGCTCTATTAGCCCGGTGCCGAGGGAGTCGTGCTGCCTCTTGGTCCCGCTCACCACCGTCATCATGGCGTTCCAGAGAGACCTGAGGAAGTCCCTGTCCCCGGTGGTATGGTAGGCGAGCATGGCGAGGAGGAGGAACTCAGGCATGAGGTCGTTCCTGTCGTACGTGTCTATGAGCTCAAAGGATGCCCTGAAGGAGTGCGGCACCCTGCCCGTGGGGTCCTTGCCGGTCCTCCTCACGATCTCCGCTATGGCCGCTGAGAGCCTCTCCGGGTAGTTCTGTATGGCCGGGTCCCTCCTCAGCATCTCCCTGTAGAGGCTCATGTTCTCCGGGTAGGCCAGGGCGAACAGCTCATACCAGTAGTGCCTGTCGGGCCTCAGTATGTGTCTGGCCACGTCCTTAACCGCCGCCTTGACGAGCTCCGGGTAAAGGTTCACGAGGCCGGCGAAGGCCCAGAGCATGACGTCAACCGTGTTCAGCCCGCAGCACCCTGGCCCTCCCTCCCAGACGCCGAAGTGGCCGTCCCTGGTGAGCCACGTGAGCTTAGGCAAGCTGGTGAGCTGGGCGCTCACTAGGTCAGCCACGTACTGCGGGTAGGAGACGTCGTAGAGCGCCTGGAAGACCCTCTCGGCCCTCCCAATTATGTCGCTTGTCAGCGCGTAGTCTATGACCTGCTCGACGCCGGAGAAGAAGTTCTCGTAGTAGTGCCCCACCCTGACGCCGGCGGCGTCCATGTGGTTGGGGAAGTGCCAGGCTATGACAAGGTTGAACTCGGCGGAGGAGCCCGGCTCAAGCGTAGCCATGTCGGAGGCCAGGGCAGCGAACACGTCAAGGGTTGACGAGGAGGCCTCAGTTGCCCCGGAGAGGGCCCCGTCGCCCCTGAAGTCGACGAGGAGCCTCCTCAGCGCGTTGACAAGCTGCGGCCTGTCCGACGAGCTGACCGTGAAGGCAGAGCCCGTGGCCCTCCCCTCCAGCGCCACCGCCAGGGCGCCGCCGAGCAGTGGGTGCCTCTCTTCAACGCCCTCGGCCCTCATTATTATTCCTGTCCACCTGCCGGCGGCGACTACCTGGCTCCTCGCCCTGGCCCCTGCCGACCTGGCGGGGTTCCTTGAGACTACCATAACTGAGGCCCTGACCCTTGAGCCCCCGTTGTTAATCACCTTGAGCCTGAGGGGCACGGCGGGCGTTGATGAGGCCCTCAGGTCGCCCGGGACCAGCGGCGAGGCCAGCTCGGCGACGGCCTTAACTCCGAGCTCGTCCAGGGCCGAGTCCCTGTAGCTCAGGGTCACGACAGGGTACCTGACCTCCATCTCTATAGCCTCAACAGGCTTGGCCCAGGGCAGGTGGTAAGGCTCCATGACGACCCAGGGCCCGCAGCCCCTGTACGTGTAGTCCTCGCAGCTGGAGTACCAGAGGCCCGTGAAGAGCCCCCTCACGAGGGGCTCCTCGCCGTCGCGCTCAACCCTGAGGAATATAACAAGGTCGTCTGGCCCCATGAACCACTCCGGCTGGCCGTAGCCAGACCACGGCCTGTTGTTGAATATTAGCCACTCCTTGAACCTCCCGTCCGGGCCAACCTCGAAGGAGCCCGTGCCCACGCCCCCAAGCGGCACCCCTGACCTAGGCGTGTCCTGGTAGATTACTCGCAAGCGCAACACCGCGGGGCTGTCGTAGGGAATAGCTTAATAAGACGGCATTGCTATCACCTGACCTCCTCCCCGCCCTAGAAGGGCGAGGCTTTCAGCTTAAGTTCAAGCAATTGTTGTGGCGCGCCCCTTTACCCATTTTATCTTTCAGGCTGCGCCCATTATGGGGGCTAAACTCGTGGACCTGCCATCGATCTCAGCCCTTGAGGGCCTTTATGACCTCCTCCAGCCTCCCCTTAAAGGCGTCGTAGCTGAAGCCCTTGGCCACCTCCCTGGCCCTCGCCGAGAGCTCCTCCAGCCTCCCCTTGTCGCTCATGAGCGACCTTATTATTGACGCCGCCTCCTCAGCGTTGGCATAGCCAAGGCCCTGGTCCACCCTTGAAGCTATGTCGGTCCAGCCTCCCCCGTCCCTGTAGACAACCGGCACGAGCCCTGCTGCAGCGGCCTCAGCAATGGCAATTCCAAAGTGCTCAGCGAAGGGAGGGTGAAGGTATATTGAGGCCTGGGACATGAGCTCAAGTATCCTCCTCCTTGGCACGTCGGTCTCAAGGTGGAAGTTGCTTAGGCCCTCAGCCCTCTCCCTGATCTCCCTTAACACGGGCCCCGAGTACACGCTGGTGCTGCCTACCAGGTAGAACTCTGCCTCAGGCACGAGCCTTGCCACCTCAGCTATGGCCGTGAGCCTCTTCTCAGGGGATATCCTGCTAACGGTAAGCACAACCTTCCCCCTGTCCCCTCCCAGTAGGAGGAGCTCCTCTACGTTAACCGGGGGGTAAACAACGTAAATCCTCTGGCTACCATACGCCTTCCTCACGTACTCGAAGGTCCAGGAGCTGTTGGTCATAACGGGCCTCGTGCTATCAGCCAGCGACCTGGCCCTCCTCACGATGAGCCAGTCGTAAAGCCTCCTGAGGCCGCCAGCCCTGGCCTGTAAGGCCATGTAGTCTATGAGGGCGGGGAAGTGAATATATGACGCGTCGGCCCACCTGAGCGGCACGTTGCTCTGCGTCTCGACAATTACGTCGTAACGCTGCCTTAGCCCCTCGGCGTACCTGGCCAGGTAGCCCATTGTCAGGAGCCTCCTGTAGCGGACCAGGCGGCCGCTCCGCCTGAGCAGCCTGCTGGTCAGGGGCTCGCCCAGGACCTCAGGCCTCGGTATGCCGTTCATGCCGCTGGTTAACACCTCCCAGGCCCTGTCATCGACGTGGGCCGTGTAGAGGCCGACCTCATGGCCTAGGTCTTTAAGGGCCCTGTACATCTCTAGGGCCAGCCTCTCCCCTCCGCCGGCCTCCTCGAAGAGCGTGTGTACCAGCGCTATCCTCATTATCTCCGGCGGAACTGACGACGTCAAGGTTATAAGCTTACCTGGGCCCAGGCCTTTAACTTCGTCCGCCAGGAGCCCTGAGGCGAAGGGCATGGACAGGGACGACCTAATGACGCTGACCATCATAGTCCTCGGGGGCCTGGGCGCCGTGGCCCTCCTCCTGGGGCTGTGACAGAGGCCCTCGGCCTCAGAGGAGGCACTGCGACGCTTTACGCAGGGCTTGCCATGCTCCTGGCCTCAGCAGTTATGCTGGCCCTCCTCGTGTCGGCCAAGAAGGCTAGGCGGTGAGGCGGAGGCTGCCTCCTCTGGCGAAGGCTAGCCTTAATTATCGGGGCTCAGGAGCCATATGCGGTGTGCCTTGAGTAAGCTCTGCCTCTATGGAACTGTGCTCAACTCGGTTGACATTGTTGAGAGGTCCATAAGGAGCGTCTTCAGGCCAGACGCAGATATCGTTATAACTGACGGCGGCTCAAGGGACGGAACCTACGAGAAGCTCCTGGAGATATCGAAGGACTACAACCTGAGGGTCTACAGGGCCCCAGGCTCGAGCAGGGGCCTGGGGAGGCAGCTGGCGTTAGTCAGGTGCCCCGAGAACAGCTACACGGCGTACTTCGACCTAGACGACGAGTATAACGTTTACTTCCACAAGTCCATAGACTGGGGCATGGCAACGGGAAGCCCGAGGCCTCTGCTAGGTCACGGCCTAAGGGAGTATATCCTTTCAAGGGGAGGCTGGAGGGACATCAATTATGGCGAGGACTACGAGATCTGGGCCAGGGTAGAATTTGATAACAGCCTCCCACTCGTCACCGCAGTTAGGATAAGGAAGATGGAGTTCAGGAGCTTTGCCGAGTACGAGCTGAGGAGGTACGCGAGGGGCCTGTGGAGCTCGCTCAGGAGGACGCTGAGGCACGAGGTCGACATAATAAGGGGCTACGGCTACACCCTAAGTGAGTATCTCCAGGAGCCCGCGTTCAAGAGAAGGCCCTACCTGAAGCCCGCGGCGCTGTTAGTTTACGGCATAGCCCGCCTTAAGGGGGTTTACAGGTATGACAGGAGGCTCAACAACCAGGACTTGGTTATATATAAAAAATTGCAGAGAATCAGGGACCCAGTCAAGGAGCTTGGGGCCGACGAGAGTTACGCGGCGATGATTATACCTTGCGACACAGCCCTTCGCATAGGCCTGAGCTGGGCTGCCGGGAGGCTTAGGTCCGCCGGGCTGAGGCCATACCTCTGCGAGAGGACGAGGGGCATGGCACTGGTTGGCATGAGGAGCCCGAGCGCCATAGACGTCATTAATGAGTCCGTCTACCTGAAGCTCGTTCGCTGTAAGCCCCTTGAGGAGGTAGGGGAGGGTCGCCTAGGCCCGTCATGAAGCTCCAAGGAAATGAAGGCGCACACCCCTTCGCCTAGGCCTCGGCCGACGACAATGCCAGGTTGTAGACAGCTACGTGATTCACTTCCGGGGCTTCTGTGAGAGAGGTTATGTAGCGTAAGTTAAGCGGAGGTATGACACCAGCCTCGAGCGCCTTGACGCCCGCAGAACACTACTAAATACAGTACTATAGGACGCCTGCGACGCCAATGTATGTTAACGTGAAGTCATGGTGTAGGTTAAGGTGTCAACAGCGGTTATGGTGGCGGCGCTAGGGGCAACTGTACAACAGCGACGTTACCGAAGGCCCTGGCCTACGGCCTCGGCCACGCCAGCAAGCCCGTGTCCCTGGGCCTGGCCAGGCAGGGCGCGGCCGCTACCTGCGTCATAGTATGGCCCATCTTGCAGCCTCCCCTAGCGTACAGGGGCCAGACGCCTGCGTCCGCGGGACACCTCTCTTGGATGCGCCTTCAATCAGGCGCCTCTGACCCTAGGGACGCCGCTGACGTGTCCTAGGGACACAGCAGGTGTCCGCTTAACGCGTCAGCGACCCTATTTCTTTTTATTAATTATATAAGAAACCTCCCAGGCGTTCCTGACTGCTTTTCCCTAGAACCGTCTGGGGAAAGCACTTGACCACTTTTCCCCAGAGGCCTGTGGGGAAAACTCAAGCGTTTTCCCCAGAAGCTTGTGGGGAAACGCCCTCGCTGGGCCTCCCAAGCTGGCCTGACCCCCCTGTTACCTTAGGCCCTGAAGGTCAAACTCCCGCCAGACCTGGGAAAGCCCTGCGCGTCCTCACAGCGTCAGAAGGCCGTCGCTCAGCCACACCTTGGCTCTCCTCGCCGACAGGTAATAATTGCCTCCTGAGCAACAACCTGGCCGGCGCACTTCGTGAGGGCGTGGTCTCTGGGCGGCCGGCATGTTGTCTGGCGCCCTACCGCTCCTGTATGCCAACTACTTTGGCCCGATCGTGACAACCCTCCACCCGCTGTTCAGGTACGAGTTCTTCATAGGCATGATAGCCCTGGCCATCAACGTGGCAGTGGGGGGCCTGGGCACGGGCATAGCCTACGCGCTAGGCTGGAGGCCGAAGTGAGCCCAAGCTAAGACTTAGTCCCATTTTCTTTTTGTCAGGGCCTTGGCTTCTTTATTATAAGCCTTGGCCGCCCAGCCTAAGGCGGAATGACGCAGCCCCTGGACTGCGACGAGTACCAAAGGTGGATGAGACAGGCTGAGCACACCCTGAGGTCCATAGAGGCCGACCTGGGCTTCGGCAGCTACTCATGGGCCTGCTTCAAGGCCCAGCAGGCCGCCGAGCTGGCGATTAAGACCATGCTCAGGGCCATGAGCAGGCCCGCCTTCGGCCACAACCTAGTGGCCCTCTTCAATGACCTGGCCGAGCCCTGCGGCAACGTCAGCGACAGGCTGAGGTTCTGCGTTAGTTACCTGGACAAGATGTACTCCACAGCCCGCCGCCCTGACGCCCTGGTGGAGGGGGTGCCCTTCGAGAGGTTCATCAGAGAGGAGGCTGCTGAGGCCCTCAGTTGCGCCGGCCTCATTATCAGCTGGGTGAGGGGCTGCTCATCATGTCGCTAGACGACATAATAAGGGCCAGGAGGGCCGAGAGGGAGAGGGTCATAGGTGAGCTCAGGGAGTACGCCTCCAGGCTGAGGGCGAGGCTCGGCAGGCTCAGCATGGCGCTCTACGGCTCCTACGCGAGAGACGACTTCAACCTGTGGAGCGACGTCGACGTAATAGTGGTCTCTGAGCGCTTCAGGGACAGGGAGTTCGTGACCAGGTGCGTTGAGCTGAGCGACGCGCCCCCAAGGCTTGAGGCGATATGCTGGACCCCCGAGGAGGCAGCGAAGGCCCTTGGCAAGCCCTGGTGGCGTGAGGCCCTCAGGGAAAAGGTTGTCATAGTTGACGACTATGGTCTCTTCGGCGGGCAGGGCGAGTCATGAGTATTGTGCCGCCCTTATCGCCTAGGTCCGCGACCCAGGCCTGCGGGCTGACGCCATGACCTGCAAGTGTTGAGGCCTCGGATGAAGCTTTTAACCCAAGCCCTTTACACCACCTCTAGGTGGTTACATGAGGCCCCTGTGGGTCGCGGTCCTGGCAGTCGTGATAGTGGTGGTCGTGGTGGCTGGCGCCTACGTCGCCCTCACGGCCAGCAGGCCCCCCACGGTTGTCATAGGCAGCATAGCCGTGGGCTCCTCAGCCTTCGACTCCTACAGGGCCAACCCCTCAATATCAAACGTCTCGATTAAGGTCAACTACGTCGCTTTCTCCCTCACGCCCTCGCTCTACGACGCCCTCATGAAGGGGGAGGTCGAGATAGCCATAATCCCGGCCGACCTGGCCGGCCTCGCAGTTCTTAACAGCAACGACACCTACGTCATAGCCCTCGACTACCCGCTCTTCCAGGCCATAATTGTGCCCGCCAACTCAACCATAACCTCGCCGGCCCAGCTGGGCGGCAAGACCGTTGCTATACCGGTGGGCACGGGCACCTACTACCTCTTCGAGGTCATGATGAAGGCCCTCTACAACCTCACTGTGTCAACAAATGAGACGGGGCCCAACGTGATTCACGTCATAAACGTGGCCCCGGGCGAGGTGATAGACGCTGTCGCGACTGGCTCAGCCCAGGCTGGCGTCATATGGCAGCCCATGCTGGCGATAGCCCAGACGCAGTACCACATGAGGGTCCTCGCCACCTTCCAGCAGCTCTGGCAGAGCCTTACAGGTGAGCCCACAGCCCCGTTCCTGGTGTGGGTAGCTACCTCAAAGGTTGTCAACGACAGGCCCCTCCTTCTCAAGGTCCTGAGGCTCCACGCAGAGGCGGCCTACGCCTGGGACCACAACGAGACCCTGGCTGTGATGGCCCTCGAGAGGCTCTACAACGTGCCCCCGCAGGCCGCCCCGCTCGTCTGGGCAATGACAAACGACACCCCTGCCTCCCCCTGCATAACCCAGCAGGGCTACCAGGAGCTCGTCTCAGAGTGGCAGTACCTGGTCAAGGTGGGCTTCCTCAGCTCAATGCCTAACACGTCCAGGGTGCTGACGTGTAGCGACCTGGGGCTGAGCCCATGAGGGCCTCCAGAGCCATAGGCTACCTGCTCGCAGCTCTCATAGTTGGCCTCGCGTGGCAGCTGGCCTCATGGGCCTCAGGCGGCCTGATACCTGGCATCGTCCCCGCGATGGCTTACCTGGCAGGCCACCCAGGGCCAGCCCTGGGCGCAGTGGCGCTGACCCTCATTGACGCCGTGGGAGGCTACGCCGTCGCCTCCTCCCTGGCCATCCTGGGCCTGGCGATCTATGAGCTGGGGGGCCTCGGGGAGCCCGTAGTTGATTCCTTCAGGGAGGTGCTCCACAGCGTGACCCCAGTGGCCTGGAGCCTCGCCCTGCTGATACTGCTTGGGTTCTCGAGCAGGGCTGTTCCAATACTTGTCAGCGGCCTCTCCGCCTTCCCCCCGCTCATGACGTCGCTCATAGAGGGCCTCAAGGCCTCCAGGGCTCGGTTCGGCGACCTGGCCGCCGCCCTCAGGCTCAGGGGGGTGAGGAGGATGGCCTACATAGACCTGCCGGCCTCAGTGCCCTACTTCATATCCGGCTCAAGGTCAGCCATAGGGGTGGCGCTCATAGTCTCACCTGTGGCCGAGGCCTTCGGCACCGCCGGGGGCATAGGGTACGGCCTCTACCTCTTCTTCCAGCTTCACGACTACGCGGCCTTCGTGGCCTGGTCCCTCCTGCTAGTATTGGTCATGATAGTCATAGACGCGGCCGCCCTCGGCCCGCTTGAGAGGTGGTCAAGGAGATGGATGGAGTAGCAGTTGAGCTGAGGGGCGTCAGCAGGTCCTTCGGCAGGGCCAGGGTGCTCGACTCTGTGAGCCTCATAGCGAGGCGCGGCGAGGTGCACGTGGTGCTGGGGCCTAACGGGGTCGGGAAGACCACGCTCCTGAAGATAATAGCCGGGGTCCTGAGGCCCGACTCAGGCGAGGTGATGGTCAGGGGCTCCGTGTCCCTGGTGCCCCAGGGGGACTCCCTGCTCCCGTGGAGGACAGCGCTCAGGAACATAACCCTCCCCCTTGAGCTGGGCGGCCTTGACGGCGTGGAGGCGAGGGAGGCGGCCAGGAGGGCGGCCGAGGGGCTAGGGATATCGAGGTACCTCGACATGTACCCGAGGGAGCTGAGCGGGGGCACCAGGAGGAAGGTGGCAATAGCCAGGGCGCTTGTTACTAACCCTGACGTTCTCCTCCTCGACGAGCCCTACAACGGCCTTGACGTGGACTCAGTCAGGTCGCTCAACGAGACCATAAGGGGGCTTAGCTCAGGCGGGAGGACAATTATACTTGTGAGCCATCAGGTAGCGGAGGCGGCCGAGGTGGCGGACTCCTTCACTGTTATAACAGGTAGGCCGGGCAGGGTGACGGCCTCAATGGACGTCAGGGGCCTGGGGCCTGAGGAGAGGGCCAAGGCCATGAAGGCGGCCCTGGAGGTGGGCTGAATGGCGCTAAGGGACCTCAGGGCCTACCTTGAGCTCCTGGAGTCCAAGGGGATGCTGAGGAGGGTCAGGGCGCCAGTCTCGCCCGTCCTTGAGATCCCTGAGGTGCTGAGGAGGGTCATGAGGTCGAGGGGGCCTGCCGTGCTCTTCGAGAACGTCCAGGGCCACCCCGGCTGGAGGGTGGCAGGCAACATATTCTGCTGCGAGGAGGCGGTGGCCCTCGGGCTGGGGGTGAGCTCACTTGACGAGCTTGGCCAGAGGGTGCCGACCCCTGCTTCTCTGACCAGGGCGGACGTGACGACGCTCCTCAGGTACGCCTCCTACCTCCCCAGGGAGGCCAGGCCTGACTTCGAGGAGAGGCCGGGCCTGAGGCTCACGGACTTGCCTGCCTTCAAGTCGTGGCCGAAGGACGCGGGCAGGTACCTGACCTACGCCCTTGTTGTGCACAGGGAGAGGGGCGAGCTGGGCGAGTCGACGAACTTTGGCGTGTACAGGGTGATGATAGTAAACGAGAGGGAGGCCGTGGTCCACTGGCAGACCTACAAGAGGGGCTACGCAGAGCACCTGAGGGCTATAGAGAGGGGCGAGGCCAAGGTCCCCGTGGCCCTCGTCATAGGGGCCGACCCAGGGACCCTGCTGGCGGGGGCCATGCCAGCCCCCTACCCCCTTGACAAGTACCTTGTGGCGGGGGCGCTCAGGGGAGAGGGGGTTGAGGTCACCACGCTCCCCAACGGGGTCAGGGTGCCAGCCCACGCTGAGGTGATACTTGAGGGCACAGTGGACCTCTCCGACCTGAGGGAGGAGGGGCCCTTCGGCGACCACGTGGGCTTCTACGACAAACCGGACAGGCGTTTCCCCACGTTCAGGCTTGAGAAGGCGTACGCCAGGCCGGACCCCATATATTACGGCACGGTCGTCGGCAGGCCTCCCATGGAGGACTCCGTAATAGCCAAGGTCGCGGAGAGGGCCTTCCTGCCACTTGCCAGGTCGCTCTACCCTGAGGTGGTAGACTACTCCTTCCCGTCCTCTGGGTGGGCCCAGGGGCTGGCCGTAGTCTCAATAAGGAAGACGATGCCGGGCCAGGCAGTGAGGGTGGCAATGGGCCTCCTGGGCCTCGGCCAGTTCTCCTTAACCAAGGTAATCATAATGGTAGACGCCGACATAGACCCTCACGACATGGATCAGGTGACATGGGCTTTCTCAACGTTCGTCGACCCTTCAAGGGACATCATAGTGGTTCCCCAGGCCCCAGCCGACGAGCTAGACATAGCGTACCTGCCGAGGAGGAGGGTGGGGGCCAAGCTGATAGTCGACGCCACTAGGAAGCTGAGGGACGAGAGCGGCGCCGAGCCGCCTGAGGAGCTGAGGCCTGACGATGAGACCGTGAAGCTGGTTGACAGGAGGTGGGCCGAGTACGGGCTCTGAGCTGAGGAGGTACCTCCTGGCCACAAGGCCCTACTCGCTCCTCAACAGCGTCGCCAGGGCCGTGGTGGGGGGAGTTATAGCAATGAGCTACTACGCGGGCTTCCGCCCGCTTCCAGTAGCGTTAACAGCCCTGGTGGCGCTTGGCGTCGCGGCCTTCCAGGCTTCAGAGAACGCGCTCAATGACTACTATGACGTTAAGAAGGGCGTCGACGCGCCAGGGGCCCCAGCGACCCTTTACAGGCTTCACAGCGTCTACGGCCTTGGCCTCAGCCTGAGGCAGGTCAGGGACCTGGGCCTCTCCCTGCTCACCTTTGGCGTGGCCCTGGTGGCTATAGCCACCGTGGCCTTCAGCAGGCCCCTGCTGCCCCTGATCCTCGCCGCAGGCGCCCTGCTCCTCATATCGTACACGGGGCCCGGGGGCCTGAAGTACAGGGGCCTCGGGGAGCTTGACGTCTTCACGACGGCAATAGTGATGGTAGTTGGGACCGCCTACACTGTTTCGGGGAGGCTCAGCTGGTGGGAGGCATCGCTCTCAGTGCCGATGGCGCTCCTGACGGCCTCGGTGGTCCTGGCCGACAACCTGAGGGACTACGAGTGGGACAAGGCCCACGGGGTCAGGACGCTGCCCGTCAGGGTCGGCAAGGACGCGGGGAAGGCCATTTATGCCGCCATGGTTCTGCTCGCGCTCGCCCTACCCCCCGTCATGCTGTGGCCCTGGGGGCTCCTCGTTGAGGCCTCCCTGCCCCTCGCGCTGCTCTCAATACTTCACGTGGCCGAGGTCTACGACCTAGGTCTCAGGAGGGCCGTGAGGTTCAGGTTCTATGTAACTATCACCTTCGCGTCGCTGTACGCGGCCTCCATCGCCTTGGCGCACTAGGCCAGGGCATCGAAGGGTCGCCTTAAAACGAGGTCATCAGCGATGTCGCGAGGCGCGCGTTCACATACAGAGGCCTCTGAGGCCTGTGATCACAGCAACCTGTCGGGCGACCTCTGGGAGGGCTGCATAAGCCTATATTGAGTGAACTGAGTCAAGGCTTAACATAAATGATAATGACGTCCATCGTACCGTGGTAGCCGGCGACGAAGTAATAATTTCATCTAAACCTCTGAGCAGCCCTAAACCTATAGCTGGCTAAGCGGTGACGCCCGTAAGTTGAAACGACGCCTAAGGCGGCTGTTCTACACCGCTCAGGCCGTGTCGCTCGCAGCCTCCCTTGCCTGGGCTCTTACCACGCGCGACCTCTCCCTGACAGACCTGGTCGGGCCGCTGTTGGCCTCGCTGGCTGACGACATAGCTCTTGCCCTAGCGTCACTGTCGTCCTGGCTGCTGTGAAACTTTTTCAGGCCTCACGCCTTTCTTGACCAGCCCTTATTTACGTCCTTCACCGCGAGCTCAAGCTGGTATTAGGTTAAATTCCTGTCAGCCTCCCCTCTGGTGGGAACGGCCTTGACCGTGAGCTTCCCCAAGGGCTTCCTCTTCGGCTGGTCACAGGCGGGCTTCCAGTCAGAGATGGGCACGCCCGGCAGCGAGGACCCTAACAGCGACTGGTACGCCTGGGTGCACGACAGGGAGAACATAGCGTCTGGCCTGGTGAGCGGCGACCTGCCCGAGAACGGGCCGGGCTACTGGGGCAACTACCGCAGGTTCCACGACGCTGCCCAGGCCATGGGGCTGAGCGCCGCGAGGATAGGGGTTGAGTGGAGCAGGATATTCCCCAAGCCGACGTTTGACGTCAAGGTCCACGCCGACGTCAGGGGCGAGGAGGTAGCCTCGGTTGACGTGAGCGAGCAGGCCCTTGAGCAGCTCGACAGGCTCGCCAACAGGGAGGCGGTGAACCACTACAGGGAAATGTTCTCAGACCTCAGGTCCAGGGGCATAACGTTCATACTTAACCTCTACCACTGGCCCCTCCCCCTGTGGCTTCACGACCCCATAGCGATCAGGAGGGGGAACCTCTCAGCGCCCTCCGGCTGGCTTGACGTCAGGGCGGTCGTGGAGTTCGCCAAGTTCGCCGCCTACGTGGCGTGGAAGCTTGACGACCTAGTCTATATGTACTCAACTATGAACGAGCCAAACGTGGTCTGGAGCCACGGCTTCACCCAGCCCAAGTCCGGCTTCCCGCCGGGCTACCTGTGCTTTGAGTGCTCTGGGAAGGCGATGAAGAACCTCCTGCAGGCCCACGCCAGGGCCTACGACATAGTTAAGTCCATGACCAAGAAGCCCGTCGGCGTGATATACGCCACGGCCGACTGGACCCCCCTCACGGAGAGCGAGGCCGACAGGGCCGCCGCTGAGGCGGCTAAGGCCGCTGACAGGTGGGCCTTCTTCGACATGCTCTCAAAGGGCTCGCCGAGGGACGACCTGAGGGGGAGGCTGGACTGGATAGGGGTCAACTACTACAGCAGGCTCGTAGTCAGGGCAGGCAGGAGCGGCTTCCAGGTGATCCCGGGCTACGGGTTCGCCTGCGAGCCCAACTCCGTCAGCCCTGCCGGGAGGCCATGCAGCGACTTCGGCTGGGAGTTCTACCCAGAGGGCCTCTACCACGCCCTCAAGGACTACTGGGAGAGGTACCACCTGCCGCTCATGGTAACGGAGAACGGCGCAGCTGACGAGGGGGACTACCTGAGGCCCTACTACTTGGTCTCGCACATCTACCAGGTGCACAGGGCCATGCAGGAGGAGGTCAACGTCACGGGCTACCTGCACTGGTCCCTGGCTGACAACTACGAGTGGGCCTCAGGCTTCGGCAAGAGGTTCGGCCTCCTGATGGTCGACTACGAGACCAAGAGGCTGTACTGGAGGCCCTCGGCCTTCATATACAGGGAGATAGCCAAGAACAACGCCATAACTGACGAGGTAGAGCACCTCAACAGGGTACCGCCCCTGAAGCCACTGAGGAAATAAAAGGTCTAAAGAAACTATCGTTTTCTTTTTATCTGCCTCTCCTTAGGAGCACTACGACCAGCGCCGCGGCCAGTAAAACTATCACTAGGGACAGGGCCGCAAAGCTGTAGGTCCCGACGCCCACGCGCTTGGTCACGGTTGTGGTCGACGTCACTGTAAGGGCAGACGTTGTTGTAGATGTTATAGTTGAAGTTACTATGGCTGTTGAGGTGGTAGTTCTTGTGAGCGTGGTCACCTGCATTGTTGTAGACGTTACCGTTGAAGTCATAGTAGTTGTTGAGGTTGTAGTGCTCGTGACAGTGGTAACTTGCCTCGGCGCCACCAGGAAGCCGTAGGAGTACACCTTGTACCAGGCGCTCACGTTAACGTTCACGGGCGGCCACTGGACGGAGCTGTACTCCATGCCAAGCTCGACATCATTTAGGTAGAGCTGGTCGAAGCTGTAGTTAGAGACCTGGGACCAGAGCAGGGAGGCGTCGCTGAATATACTGCTAAGGGGCACGGCTACGGAGCCGTTAGCGAGGGGAGGCGTCAGCACGAAGGCCATGTAGGTCCAGGGGAAGTGAAGGGCCACGTAGGCCTGCCACGTGGCGTTGACGACCCTGCCGTCCACCATGGTTGGTATGTAGAAGGTCGCGTTAGGCCTTGAGTAGCCGGCCGGGTTGAACCCGGGGCTGTGGTAGAACCACACCATTATCTCGAGGTCATCCGCGCCGACCGAGGAGGGCTCGTAGGACCTGGTCAGCCAAATGTCGAAGGAGAAGTCGCCGCGCCCGTTAGGGAAGCCCAGGGAGTAATTAACGTAGGCAACTATGAGCGGCAGGTCGCCGACCTTGGCCGGGAGCTGAAGGTAGGGGCTCTGGCCCGTTATGATTTGCCCCCACGGCTTATACCCATAGATGATCTCAGGGTAGCCCATCACGGTGTCGTAGACGTTTGTGGCTGTGGCGTTGTAATTCACTATTGAGGCGAAGAAGCCATTGCCACACGCCCTAACCGTCACCTCGCCGCTGCCAGACCTTGTGTTCCACGCGTCAGGCGTTATGACAACGCTGACGCCGGAGGCGAAGGTTAAGTTGTACTGAGAGTACTGCCCGCCAGGGGCCTGGGAGAGCGTCACGCAGGGCACAACCTCAAGTGCTGTGGCGTTAACCGGGGGTATGAGCTCTACGTACTCCCATGGACCGCCGCCCAGTGTTGTAACGTAAGCTGAGGCTGCAGGGCTTAGAGATGACGCTAGCGGGGCAGCGGCCAGCAGAGTAAAAATACAAAGAAAAAGAAGGAAAAGGGACCTCAAAGAAAAACACCTGAGGCCGGCTTGGGAGTTACCTCCTCATGACAGCCCAGACTATCAGCCCGACCACTATGGCGGTCACGACGACAGCTATGGCAATGTAGGTCGTTGAAGTCACCAGCTTGGTCACGGTTGTCGTCAGGGTGCTCAGCGTTGACGAGACTACTGTGGTGACCGACGTGACGGTGGTCGTCGAGACGGAGGTCGTCGTTGTCGTGGTTGTGGCCGTCGTGGTAGTTGTCGTGGTTGTGGATGTCGTGTACGTGACCGTTATGGGCTTAGGCGTAGTCGTGGTGATCGTGACGCCCTTCGGGTGCAGGTGAACCAGCACGTAGGCATTGCCTGGGTTGTCCCATGGGGCAGGCGGGAAGAGGTAGCCTGTGGTCTCGTTGGGCCAGCCGGCCCAGTACGTTGGCGAGTACTCATACCAGATGCCGTTGGTCATGAGAGGTATGACAGGAGTGTAGTTCAGCCAGATCGTGAGGAGCTGGTCGTAGAGCGGCATGAGGGCGCTCATGTTATCAGGGTTAATGGAGTATATCTTATTCACGTCATTGTAGGCTGTCCAGGCGGCGGTGTTGTTGAACCTCTCCATGTCAGCCCATGCCCAGCTCCCCACCGGGGCCGTGCCTATGGTGTAGAAGTAGTACTCAAACCAGGTTGCTGGTATCACGCCAGACCAGCTGTACATAAGTGACATCGAGTACTCACCCATGGCCACCTCTGTGTACCACTGGCTCTGCGTCGGGAACACCGTGGAGGCCTCAATGCCTATCTTTGACAGGTTCTGTGCTATGAGGTCAGCGTCCTCCATCCAGTCGGTCCAGCCGTAGGGCACGATTATGGTGGCGTTCACAACTGCCCCGTTGGGCATGACCCAGTAGCCCTGGGAGTTCTTGTGCCAGCCGTACTCGCTGGCCACCTGCTGCATGAGCAGCTGGGCCTCTGTTAAGTTGAACGTCCAGCCGTACTTCTGGATTATCGACATGTTTATGTACTTGCCCCACGCCTCTGAGTAGATGTTGTAGGGGGCGAAGAAGCCGAAGCCGTTGCTGATGTTGCACGGCTCCTCCTGCCCGTTCTCCCCTACTGCGGCCAGCTGCGAGGTGTTTATGGCGTAGGCTATGGCCCTCCTGACCAGGGTTATGTTGTAGGGCGGGTACTTCTCGTTCATCAGCAACATAACCCATGGACCCTCCTGCAGGTTCCACGGCGGGTTGCTCGTGTAGGTGTAGATGCCCTGGCTCTTGAGGGTCCAGACGTTAGTGATGAAGTAACCTCCCCACGTCATCTCTCCCGTCTCGAACATTGATATGGCCTGCGGGTTTGACGTTATCACCACGTCTGCGACGTACTCAGGGGCGTACATGCCGTTGGCTGGCACGTCCCAGATGTTCCAGCCCCACCAGTTGTCCCACTTAACGAAAACGACCTCGCTCGGCGTGTAGGCGTAGACCCTGTAGGGTCCATCACCTATTATCTGGGTCACGTTAGGGCTCCAGGTGAGCGGGCTCCACTTGGTGCTGTTGGCAAAGAAGGCGCTCAGGTTGGGGTAGAACTCATGCAGAGGCAGGACAGGGTACGAGGGGCTTGTCATTATGGCAAGTATGGTGCCCCACGGCGGCGACGAAGGCGTGCTGTTGAATATAAACATGACCTCCTTCTCATTGACTGGGGTCACGTTAAGGATCGCTCCAGGGCCTGGGCTCCACATATAGCCCCAGGACAGGGACGGGAAGTACTTGCCCAGGTAGTAAGTGAACACGACGTCATCAGCTGTGACAGGGTAGCCGTCCTGCCACGTCGCGTTAGGCCATATCCATATCTCAAGGGCCGCCCTGTCAACGGTGCCCGTCGCGTTAGGCCCGTAGACCAGGGAGGCGGGCACCGTGACTGAGGTCACGGTGAAGTTCTCCCCCAGGGCAGGGTAGTACTGCTGTGTAACCGGAGACCACAGGAAGAACGGCAGGTATACCAGGCCCAGCTCCAGGTCGTCTATGACATTGGCTGTTGAGAACGGGTTGAGGGTAGTTATGGGGCTCCAGCTGACGCCCCCTACGTAGACCGTCTGGGACGAGGGCAGCGCTATTAGCGATGGAGTCTGCGCCCTGGCACTCATGAAGCCAGAGAACGGCGACAGGAAGCCGACGAGGGACAGGGCCAACAGGACGGCCGCCACAAGGCCTAGAGCTAACTTCCTCAAGGGCATTTCGCCACTAGTATACAGTGCTGGGGGCATTTTTAAATACGACTTTCGTTATATGAAAGTAGATCCCTTTTCCTGTTTAATTCAAATAAACCCTTACAGCGCCTTGGCGGTCGCCCAGAGAACCCCTCCCCTGCCCCTCAGCTCCAGGTCCTCCTTGATCTCCACCTCAGCCCTCAGCCTGAGGTCAGCCGATGAGGGGCCCGCGTAGAGCTCGTAGGTGCCCGCTGGAACTAGCAGGCGGCCCCCTGGCATGTAGACGGAGAGGGCCTCAAGGCCTACCTCAAAGCTCAAGCCTATCGACTCGCCGACCCCGAGTCGGACCCTCCCGAGGCCTATCAGCTCAAGGGAGGGCATCTCGTAGAGCCTTGAGGGGGGCGATACGTAAAGCTGGGGCACCTCCTCAACCTCCAGGGGCCCTTCGTTAGAGAGCTTCAGGCTGGCCCTCAGCACGCCCCCCTCAAGGCCCGCCCTGAGGTCTGAGTAGGCGACTCTTGAGTAGCTGAGGCCGTGACCGAAGGGGAAGAGAGGCCTTGGCCTTCTGGCAGTTATGTCTGACGCTGAGGACCTGCGGAGGCCGTGATGGACCGGTACATCGCCTACGGAGGAGGGGATGGTCACAGGCAGCCTACCTGAGGGGTTTACGAGTCCCACGAGGGCCCTGGCTATGGCGTCGCCTCCCTCCTCGCCGGGGTAGAAGGTGAGGAGTACCGCTGAGGCGGCGTTGATTACATCCTCTGGCAGCGATATGGGCCTGCCCGCGATGATGACTATCACTAGCCTGGCCCCTGAGCCGGCGAGGGACCTGAGCAGCCTGAGCTGGCAGTCAGGGAGCGTCGGGTCCCTGTCAACGCCCTCGCCTGAGAGGACCTCGCTATCCCTAAGCCAGAAGCCCCCCGACCTCTCGCCCACGACGGCCACTACCACGTCATGGCATCTGGCCGCCTCCCTGGCGCCCTCTACCTCATCATCTCTGCACGAGGTGAAGCTGCTCACGGGCCAGTGGTCCAGCTTGGGCAGCAGCGACCTGAGGCCCTCAAGGACCGTAACCACTGGCGTCACCTGCCTCCCGAGGTCCCTGTGAGCCTGGAGGTGGTAGTCGAACAACATGGCCAGGGGCTGCGAGGCCCCAGGTCCTGTCAACAGGACCCTCGAGCCCCTGCTGAGGGGGAGGACGCCGTCGTTCTTGAGCAATATAATTGCCCTCTCGGCCGCCTTCCTTGCCAGGGCCCTGTCCTCGGCTGTCTCAACAGGGCCCCCGTCGTAGCTCACGTAGGGGTTTTCCAGGAGGCCAAGCGATGCCTTAACTGCCACGACCCTCTCCACGTGCCTGTCAAGTATGTACTCGGGCAGCCTGCCTGACCTTACGGCCTCCACGAGGGACCAGAAGATCCTCTCCCTCATGGGCGCATAGCTGTTTTCAACGTCGATGCCGGCCGAGAGAGACAGCAGGGCCGCCTCCTCAGCGTTCCTGGCGACCCTGTGAAGCCAGAGGAGCCTGGTAATCCCCTCTGCGTCAGATACCACGAAGCCCTCGAAGCCCCACTCGCCCCTGAGCACGCCATCTACCAGTAGCCCGTTGGCATGACTTGGCACCCCGTCAATGTCGTTATAGGAGGCCATGACTGACAGGGGACGGGCCTCCTTAACCGCTGACTCAAAGGGCACGAGGGCCAGGTTCCTGAGGTCAAGCTCGCCGACCCAGCTGTTGGCCCCGTTCCTCCCTCCCTCAGACATGCCGTAGGCCACGAAGTGCTTGAGGGTGGTCGCAACACCGTGGGCTTGGACGGACTTGACGTAGTTGATGCCCATGGCGGCGGCGAGCCTGGGGTCCTCGCCAAAGGTCTCCTCACATCTACCCCACCTCGGGTCAAGGCATAGGTCCAGCACGGGGGAGAAGAGCTGGTGCACCCCAAGGGCCCTGGCCTGCCTGCCTATCGCGTCAGCCACCCTTGACATGAGCTCCAGGTCAAAGGTGCTGGCCATGGCCAGCGGCGACGGGAAGGCTGTGGCCCCTGGCGCCATGAGCCCCCCGGCTGCCTCCTCCTCGATCATGGCCGGGAGCCTGGCCGTGGACCTCTTGACGAGGAACTCCTGGAGCCTGTTGAATTCCCTGGCCATCTGGGCGTTGTCAAGGAACGCCCCGTTCCCGTAGACCCTCTTGACTATGCCGACGCCGTACTTTGCTATCTCCTCTGCCTTCGCCTCGGAGAACCTCCCGCTCTCATCAAGGAAGTGCGTGAAGGGCACGGCCTCGAGCTGGGCCACCTTCTCCTCAACGGAGAGCCTGGCCACGACCTCCCTGGCCCTCAGGATGTGCTCAGGCCTGATCGTGGCGTGAGGCAACCAAAGTCCCTAATAGCTAGAAGGCCTCCGGGTAAAAAGGGCCAGCCTCAAGGTGAGGCCCTTTACGTTAACAGGTACTCCATGGAGCGCCTCTTGTCAGACAGCGCCCTCCTCTCCAGGCTCATTGACAGGGCCAAGGAGATGGGCTTCCAGAGGCTGTACCTGGAGAAATACAGGGACGGCGTCATGCTCAGGCCTGAGGTGATTGAAAGGCTGAGGGACGCCCTGTCGAAGGACTTTGACGTTCAGGGAGAGCTGGCCATAGGCACCTGGGGACAGGGGATGGGCAGGCACGGCAGCTGGCAGGTGACGGGATGTTTGAGCGACAGGAGGAACATGGAGGTCTACGCCAAGGCCATGGCCGAGCTGGCGGGGCTCTTCGACATACTCCTAATAGACGACTTCTGGGCCAACTGGTGCGTTGACGATATTGAGGGGGTAAAGGGGGGCGACCTGCTCCTTGACGAGGCTGCAAGGCTCAGGCACGCAGCTTACTCCTCGGAGCTGCTCTACAGGGCCTCAGAGGAGGTCGTGAGGGCCGCAATGGACGTAAACCCGAGGGCCAGGGTGGTCCTCAAGGTGGCCGAGTGGAGGGAGCAGTTCTACCTCAGGGGCCTTGACATAGGTCGCCTCGCAGGGCTCTTCGACGGCATATACGTGGGCACGGAGTCAAGGGAGGGGACAGCGAGCTATGGGTCCCTTGTAATAGTCAAGCTTGTCAACGAGCTCTCTGGAGGCAAGGTAGTCGGGGCCTGGTTCGACAGCTACTCGGGCTACTTCAACGGCGTGCCCATCTCGGTCGACCTATTCAGGTACCAGCTCAGGTACTCAGCGCTCTCAGGCGTCGAGGAGGTGACCCTGTACCAGGGGACCGAGGTACTTGACGAGTCGAGGAGGGAGCACGTGAGGGCCTTCACCGAGGAGCTCAGGTCCCTGAGGCCAGCCCTTGAGGGACCCCTAGGGCAGACCCTCGGCGTTAAGGTCCTGCCCGTTCAGACCGCCTACCCCTAGCTCCATGACGACTATGCCCCTGACCTCCTGGCCGAGGCCGGGGTGCCCCTGTCCTTCGGGAGGCCAGGCGATAGTGACTGCGCCCTGATAACCGAGGGCGTTCTCGACGCGGTCGACCTCAGGGGCCTGCTTGAGGGAGGAGTAAGCCTGGTGGTCACGGGAGGGGCCCTGGCCAGGGCTATCAGGGAGAGGAGGGACCTCGAGCTCCTTGGCCTCAGGCCTGGCGTGAGCCCTGAGCCGGCAGAGTTCAACGTCATAGAGTACGGGGGGGCTGGTATCATCAAGGTCGCACAGGAGGCCCTGGGCCTATCCAGTGCTGCCCGCCCTGAGGGAGTCAGACCTCTTGGGCGCGAGGCCGCTGGCCTACGGCGTCAGCAAGGGAGGAAGGCTCGTTCTAGCCTATGAGGCCGAGAGGGGGAGGAGACACGTCTACGCCCTCCCCTTGACGGGCTACATGTACTACTTCACGTATCATCAGCCAGAGGCCTCAAGGCAGGTTGTGAGGGACGTTGCGTATGGGTGCACGGGCCTCAGGCTCCTGCCTCCGTCGCCCAACGACCTAGTCGGCCTCTCCGGCGTCACGGTCACGGCCTTCAGGGGAAGGGCCTTCGTGAGCAACGAGAACAGGCACTGAGTCAGGGCCCTCCTTGAGAGGAGGGATGAGGGGCGCGTCGAGCTTGTCATACCGTCAGGACGCGTAGCCCTCGCTGTGGGACAGGCTGTATACATTTTGTGACTCTTTTTTGTCTATTTTGTTTGATAAAGTAACCCCTACACACATTTTTAAGCCTCAGAAAAGAAACTAGGACTGGGCGAGAGTGAGAATGGCACAGGCTAAGGAGGTTAGGTGCGACTGGTCCCACCAGGGGGAGCTCACCTCAAGGTACGTGCTCTGCGATAGGCTGGGCTACGCCCTCTGCGCAGCCCTTTACGGGCTGACCATAAAGTAAGGCCTTTTTCAGCCCCTCCTTGTCATAACTGTTAGGGCAGCTGCGGCGGCCACAGCTATGACGGCCACGGCCGCCGCCACGATAATGGGCGTAAGCAGGACCTCCTTCACTACCTCCGTCACAGTTGAGTAGAGGGTCCTGTTAACCGTGCTCGTCAGGGTCGTGGTCGAAATGGACGTCAGGGTTGAGGTCACGGTCCTAGTCACTGTCTGCGTGACCGTGTAGGTCTGGGTGGCGCTGAAGTTGCCGCAGAGGTCCCAGCTGTAGACCGTGAAGTTCATCAACATGGTGCCGTTGCCTGAGGCGTCCACCTCAGCCCCCAGCTGGATCACGCTCAGGTAGAGGCCTGACTCCCACTGGGTCCCGTTGAACTCACCTACTATGTTAACGGCCGTCGATATGAGGTCCCTGAGGTTGACGCCAAAGACCCCGCGCGTGAAGCCGTGGTAGGCGCCTTCGCTATAGTTGAGCTCGGGTACCAGTATTATCAGCATCCAGCCCGAGGGGCCGCCGTTCCTGGGGAGTATGAAGACCTGGTATGACAGGTTCTCCAGCTGTCCATCTATAATTGTAGGCATGGTCACGTTGCCCCAGGTGACCCAGTAGGGCAGGCCCGCCAGGGACTGGTTAGCGTACATCCAGAGCATGAGCTCCACGTCGCTCGGCCCAAGCGAGGTGGCGCCGGGGTGCCTCACGAGCCATATGTCATAGGAGAAGTCGTTGTAGCTCCCCTCCCTCAGCGACAGGGAGTAGTTAACAATGGACCACAGGCTGGGCACCTGGCCTGTAGGCATGGGGAGCCTGAGGAAGCTGTAAGTTGACGTCATGGTGTAGAAGGGCCCCCAGGAGTAGTCGCCGTACATTATGTCAGGGAAGCCGACGACTGGAGTGAAGCTGAGGGCCCTGACCACGCCCGTTATGTTTACATAAACTGCAAGATGACCATCGCTGAGGACCATCGTGACGTTCCCGTTGCCCCCTACGAGGTTCCACAGCATGGGCGATATCATCGCTGTGGCGCCCTGCGGGAGCTTCATGAAATAGGCGTTGTAGTTGCTGAGCACCGCGTAGGAGAACAGCGTGTAGCTGGCGTTTGATATCATTGGGTAGCAGACCATGCACTGGGCCGAGGCCTGAGGGGTGACTGCCAGGGCTAATAGGATGAGGACAGCTAACAGGGGCAGGGCCCGCGGGCTCAAGATCCTATCCCCTTCCACAGCCCGGCGCTCTTGGAGGCGTAGTGGCAGGCCGCGTAGTGGTCAGGCTCCACCTGGGCCAGGCTCGGCTTAGTGGTCCTGCAGAGGTCGGTGGCCAGCGGGCACCTGTCGGCGAAGACGCAGCCCCTTATGTAGCCAGTCTTGAACTCTATCGTGGTGCTCGTTATGCGGCCCGTCCACCTCTTTGAGACCAGCGGTATGGATTTCATGAGCAGCTGCGTGTAGGGGTGGAAGGGCCTGCTGTAGACCGCCTCTACGTCGCCGTACTCCATGACCTCCCCCTTGTAAAGTATGAGTATCCTGTCGGCTATGTATGAGGCCAGGCTGAGGTCATGGGTCACAAAGAGCACCGACATGCCGGTCTCCTTCTCGAGCTTGTAGAGCAGGTTAAGGATGTTTACCCTGAGGGAGGCGTCAATCATTGAGACTATCTCGTCGGCCAAGAGGACCTTGGGCCCTATGACAAGCGCCCTGGCTATCATGACCCTCTGTAGCTGGCCCCCGCTGAGCTGGTGGGGGTACTTGTCAAGGATCTCATCTGGGTTAAGGCCAACGAACTCTATGGCCTCCCTCACGGCCTTCAGCCTGTCAGCCTCAGAGGCCTCGGGCATGTAGGTCTTCGCGGCCATCAGGAGCGGCCTGTCGACTCTGTAGAAGGGGTTGAACGAAGAGTAGGGGTCCTGGAGGATGGCCTGGACCTCCTTCCAGTACCTTCTGTTGTCCCACCTCTCAAGCGGGACCCCGCGGTAGAGGACCCTGCCAGAGGTCGGCTTCAGGGCCTTGAGGAGTACCTTGAGTAGCGTGCTCTTCCCGCTGCCGCTCTCCCCAACTATTGAAAGTATCTCGCCCTCCCTGACGTTGAATGAGACGTTGTTCAGGGCGTAGATCCTGGTGGTCCTGAAGAAGCCCGTGCTGAAGACCTTGGTCAGGCGGTCAACCTCATAGAGGGCCTCCCTGCTCAACCCCTCTCACCCCTGTAGAGCAAGCACTTTACTAGGTGCCTGCCCCCAACGCTTACCATCGGGGGCTCCTCACTCGAGCATATTGGCATAGCTAATGGGCACCTCGGGTGGAACCTGCAGCCGCTGGGCGGGCTCAGGAGGGACGGTGGCTCCCCCTTCAGGCCTGTCAGGGGCCTCTTGGCTATCCTGACTCCAGGCTCGGGTATGCTGACCATAAGGCTCTGGGTGTAGGGGTGCTTGGGGTTCCCCAGGACCTCGTCCACAGGCCCATACTCTACTGCTTGCCCCCCGTACATCACCAGGAGGTCAGTGGCCACCTCGTTGACGAGGGATATGTCGTGAGTTATAAATATCATTGACTTCACAGCGCCGCTGTCCAGCAGGTCCTTGAGGTACTGTATGACGAGCCTCTGGACCACCACGTCGAGGGCGCTCGTGGGCTCATCAGCTATCAGGACCTCAGGGTCCAGGAGGGTGCTTATCAGTATGGTGACCCTCTGTCTCATGCCCCCGCTCAGCTCTATTGAGTACCTGTCAAGGGCCCAGGGCGGCAGGCCCAGCTGTAGGGCCCTCTCCCTGGCCAGCTTCAGCCTGTAGTTGAGCTCGTCGGAGGACGCTTCATGGGACAGGAGGAGGTCCCTTATTACGTCCCTCACCCTGCTCGTGGGGTTGAGGGCGTTCATGGCGTACTGGGGTATTATTGATATCCCTCTTGCCCTCAGCTGCCTCAGCTTCTCGGGGTCCATTGAGTAGATGTTGGAGCCCCTGTAGAGGACCTGGCCCGAGACCAGCCTGAGCGGAGGCCTTATGACGTTCGCCAGCACGCTGCCCAGCGTGCTCTTCCCGCTGCCGCTCTCCCCAACTATGCCCAGAACCTGTCCCTCCTCCAGGTCAAAGGAAATGCCGTCAACTGCCCTCACTGGGCCCTGGGGCGTGAAGTAGTAGGCCCTCAGGTCCTTCACATCAAGCAGCTTCATCTCATGTCCCCCTCAGCCTCGGGTTGAACACCCTGTCCATGCCCATGGCCACTGCCGTGAGGGACGTGGCTACGAGTATGATAACTATGACAGGCGGCAGCCACCACCACCACCAGTTGTAGACAAGTGCCCCCCAGCCCCACGCGTAGTTCAGCATGAGGCCGAGGGTTATGGTGTTCCCAGGGCCCAGACCTATGGCGTCGAGCCCCACGTCGGCCATGAGGGACCCGTTGAGGGTCATGACAAGCATTATAGCTATATAGGGGAGCATCTGGGGCAGGACCTCCGTCAGGGCTATGTTGAGCCCGCTCATGCCGTTGAGCCTGGCGACGGTTACGTAGTCCCTGTTCCTCATGCTCAGGGCGAAGCTCCTGTACGCCCTGGCGCCCCATGGCCAGCCGAAGGCCCCTATTATTATGGCCTCAAGCTGAAGGCTCGGGTGCTTCACTATGGTCGCTACCAGCAGGAGCATCGTGAATGTCGGTATGACCAGGAACGTGTTGGTGAGGAAGTTAAAGACGGCGTCAACAGCTCCCCCTAGGAAGCCCCCTATGATGCCGAGGGCCAGCCCTATGAGGCTCGCTATCAGCGCTGCTACAGTAGCCACGAACAGTGTATTGCGGGTCCCGAAGAGGAGCTGGGACAGGACGTCCTGGCCGAAGCCCGTCGTCCCCAGCGGGTACTTCAACGAGGGGGGCTGGTTAGGCGGCCCAACCGTGGCGAGGAAGTTCTTCGAGGGGGCGACGTAAGGGGCCAACAGGCCCATGAGGGCTACGGCCAGGATGATGATAAGCCCTCCCATGAAAAACTTCTCCCTGACAAGCGAGCCCAGCAGGGGACCCCAAACTCCCCGCGGGCCCGCCGCCCTCCGCGGCCTCGGGAGCCTCCTGCTCAAACGCCTCGCCTCACGCGCCTACCTCAGCGGCCCTGACCCTTGGATCCAGGACGCTGTAAAGGATGTCAACTATGTAGTTGGCGAGGAGCACCACGGTCGCTATTACCACGAACACGCCTGCCACCGTTAAGTAGTCGTTCTCCGTGGCCGCCACGCCCATTATGTAGCCCATGCCGGGGTAGCCAAATATGAACTCTAGGACGTAGGAACCGCCGACCACCGTGCTCAGGCTGAGCGCGAGGCCCGTTATCTGGGGCAGGAAGGCGTTCTTCATGGCGTACCTCGCAAGTATCGAGCCGCGCAGCCCGAGGGCCTCACCGTAGTTCATGTAGTCGCTGTTCTTCTCGTTTATTATGAGCTGCCTCATGCCGAGGACCCAGCCGCCCAGGGAGACCAGCGTGACCGAGAGGAACGGCATTATCCAGTGCTTCAGGAATATCTTTATGTACGTCCAGCTCAGCCTAGGTATCGCCGAGTACGTGTAGCCGGTGGCCGGGACCCAGTGGAGTTCGACCGCGAAGACCATGATTAGTATGAGGCCGAGGACGAAGAACGGTATGTTGTTCAAGGCCACGAAGGCCACCATGGAGGCCCTGTCAGTGAGGGTCCCGGTCTTCCTGTAGCCTACCTGGGCCCCGATGATGTTACCTATAACCCAGGCCACCACGGTCGACGGTATTATGAGGATCAGGTCGTAGGGGAGAGACCTGGCTATGACCTGGTTGACCGTGGCCGGGAAGAACGCTATGGAGGGGCCTAAGTTGCCGTGAAAGAGGTTCTTCCAGAAGTTGACGTACTGAAGCCAGAGGGGCTCGTTGGCCCCGAAGAGCCCCTCGAGGTAGCTCACCATCTCCTTGTACTCCTGCGGTGAGATCATGGAGCCGCCGGCCGTTAAGGACCTCTCCATGCTGGCCACGGTGATCTCGACAGCGTTATAGGGCAACAGGCGCGGTATGAACCAGGCGAAGGAGACTGCCACGAACCAGGTGAGCACATAGTAAAGGGCCTTGTACAGGGCGTGCTTCACGAACGGCGATAGGGACGCCATCCTCTTACCCACTTGTCCTAACAGCTAAGCGAGGATTAATAAGATATACTTTCATGTAGCGAAAGACGAGCTTAAACCTATATGCTGTATAGTATACATTGGCGAACAACTTATGAAGACTTGTACCTGGCTTCGTAGCGGTCCTGCTTTTACTCACTTTCCTCATAGGCTTCGCAGTGCCCACTGCTGGCCTAGCACAGGTCAGGGCGCAGACGCAATCGCTTATAGCGCTGCCCAGGAGCGAGACCGTCTACATGGGAGGAGCCTCTGGGGCCCCATAACATCGCTTAACCCGTTCTCACCTTCCAACAGCCAGCTCGACGACTACCTGCAGAGCATGGTCTACCTGCCCCTGTTCCTCTTCTCACCCGTCACCGGCCGCTATGTTGCATCAGTAAGCTCTTTTACTGTAATTTTGCGGAAAGGGAGCAGTTAGTCAAGGGCGCTGCTCGGCTCGCCCACATGGCCTGCTGGACCCCGAGGAGGCGGTGAAGACGTTGGGCAAGCCATGGTTGCGCGGGGCGCTAAGGGGCGCTGTGATCGTAGCAGACTACTACGGCCTCTTCGGCGATCTCAGCATGTGAGGCAGGGGCGACCCCCTTGGACTACGTCATAATTGTGGCCGGCGGCAGCTCGAGGAGGTTCGGCTCCGACAAGCTGCTGACAAACGTGGGCAGCGAGCCCGTGGTTAGGAGGGTCCTGGAGGCCTCCTCAGGCCTCGGGGAGCAGGTAGTCCTTGCTGGCTGCTCAGGCGGCGGTATGTATGCCACCGGCCTCAGCCTCGCCCTCCGGCCAACCCCGAACTCCTTCTCGTAGAGCACCTTCACGGGCGGGGCGTCGAGACGCGGGGTCGGGTACGGGAGGCCCCCCTCCCTCTCCAGCCTCCCATAGGTTATGCCGTAGACGGCGGGCCAGGCGGACCTTATCTCGTTCCACACGTCCTCAGGTGACGAGTACCTGAAGTAGTCGCCGTAGCCCATGGCGTTGGCCAGCCTAATTATAATCTGCCAGTCAGGCAGCGACTCGCCCAGGGGGCGCTGGCGGTAACGCCCTCCAAGATACTTGTTGTCGTGCTGGTCGCCCAGGCGGGGCTCCTGCTGGGCCTCTCGTACGTCGTCATCTTTCGTGCTCGTCTCATCCCTGGCCATGATAGCTGTTGGGCTGACCCTTGAGAGGGTGTCAAACTGGGGCCAGCAGGGGCATTAATATAGCCGTCTCCGTGGCGGCCTAGGGCTCACCCACTAGCAGGGCGGCAGCCCCCCTCGGCGGCATCCTGAGCTTCACCGGGCCTGAGCCCTCAAGGGCGGCGTTGCCGGCCACGAGCGAGGCCCCGCTGATGGGGAGCTCAGCGCTGAGCTCCCCGGGCCAGTGGCTGACAGCTATGACGAGGGACTGGCCGTCGCCCCTCAGCTCCTGCACCTCAACCCTTGGGTCGCTGGGCCTCAGCGCCTCAACGCCGGACTCCACGACGAGGGCGTGGTAGAGGTCGGCGTAGGGCTTCCAGTCACCCACGACCTCCGAGTAGGCCAGGGCGGCCTCAACGGGGAAGGTTGAGAGTATTGCACTCCCCTTCCCCCTCCTAACAATGAAGACTGCCGGCTCGCCGTTAACGGTAGCTATGACGTCGGCGTCCACGGGCCTCACGGAGTAGGCGTAGATGGGCTCCTCAACGTCAAAGGCGGCCTCCCAGCCCTCCCTCAAGTCGCCGAGGGACCTCTCAAGCCTCAGGCTGAGCCTCCCAGCAAGCTTAACTCCAGGGGAGCCGACCCTCAGCGCCGGCTCCACGCCAAAGAGCTCCTGCCACAGCTGGGTGCCCGACTCATGAACAAACCTGACTCCCCCGACGCCTCTGAGCAGCGAGGCGTAGAGCGTGCCGCCGGCCTCAACGTACTCGAGCAGCTTCCTCCACGTCGTTGCAAGGCCCGAGACGGCCGAGGGCACCACTATGAGCCTCCTTGGGTCGCTGGGCTCAAGCTCAGGCTCGTGTCTGACAGAGGCCTGGGCCCCCGCTGCCGTGAGCAGCTGGTGGGCCACAAGCACCGGCTTGGCCGCCTGCAACAGGCCGCCGAGGGCCCCCCTGTAGTCAGCGAACTGGTAGTCCCCGAGGACGTAGAATGGGGAGAGGACTAGGGCCCTGCTGACCCTCCTGAGCCTGGCGTGCACCCCAAGGGCCTCAAGCCTCCCAAGCTCGCCCGCGAACCTCCTAAAGCTCTCAGCCGATGGCTTAGGCCTCCCGTCCCTGCCCACTAGGCCGAAGCCGAGCTCGAGGTTCCTCCACTCGTAGGGCGGCTCGCCCTCAGCCG
The DNA here is from genome assembly GCF_003431325.1 of Acidilobus sp. 7A. Lineage (NCBI taxonomy): Archaea > Thermoproteati > Thermoproteota > Thermoprotei > Acidilobales > Acidilobaceae > Acidilobus > Acidilobus sp. 7A. Next base: position 730,150 of record NZ_CP010515.1, read on the forward strand.
GAAAGTCGGAGAAGCACCAGACCATGGCGCCGGAGGCGCCGTGGGCCAGGGCGGAGTACAACACCTCGTAGATGAAGGCCGCCCTGTCCTGCTCCGAGAACTGGAGGCTGCTGAAGCCGAACTCCTCAAGTATTACGGGCACCTGGCCGTCGTCAGAGAAGAGCTCTATCATGCCTGAGTAGCTGAAGCCGTGCCTGACTGGGTCGCTGTCGTAGAGGTAGAGGTGGAGACCGACATAGTCAACCAGGCCCCTGACGAGCGTCGGCCTCTGGGCGTAGGAGTCGGCCACGTCGCCCGAGCCTATTACGTGCTCGCCGTCAGCCGACCTCAGCGCCTGGACCAGCGCCCTGACCAGGCTGAGCTGGGCCTCCTGCGACGGCGGCCGCCTGAGGAGGCTCATCTCGTTGCTCAGCACCCAGCCCCCGAGCCCCCTTGAGCCCTTCACGGCTGAGGCGACGGCCGAGGCGAACCTCGCTGTGCCCTCAACGCCCCTCGGCGAGTAAATGTCGTTGTCGGGGGCCCAGGGCACAGCCCAGTTCCTCCCGCTCATGTGACCCACCAGCAGCGTGATGAAGGCAGCCACGCCAGCCTCGCCGAGCCTGTCAAGGAGCCAGCGGAGCCTGCCCAGCTGCTCCCCCTCACGTCGCCGGTCGGCGTGACCCAGTCCTCGTCCAGCAGGAACACCCTGGCGGCCCTGACGCCCAGGTACTTCATCATGTTTATGTCCTCAGCTATGGCGCCCTCGTCCCAGCGCCTCCACATCATTATGTTGGACCCCCTGGGCCAGTAGTTGACGCCCAGGAGGAACCTGAAGGACCCGTCCGTGAGGACCAGGGGACCCTTGGCCTCGGTGCGCAAGTCCTATCGCCGCTGGTGGACGAGCCGCTGAAAATTAACCCTTTACCACAAGCTCCTGGGCTATTACGTCTAAGTTCCTCACGAAGTCGGCGAGCTGCAGCACTGGGACCACAGCCACCCCATCCACCACCTTGGGCAGGTCCTCCCTCAGGACCACCAGGGCCGGCACCAGCCTTCCAGGCGGCCCCTTAAGGCTTAGGCTGACGCCTGGGGCCTGCCACTAAACTTCAGCGCCTCCCTCTCGTAGGCCCTGACGACGTCATCAAGCGTCACTATGCCCACAAACTTGCCGTCCTCCTCAACTATTGCGTACCTGGAGTTGGTCCTGGACATCATGTTTATGGCCTCCTCGAGCGAGGAGTCAGGCCTCACGTGGCCCGGCTCGGGCCTCAGGTACCTTATGGCGGGCTCCTCAGCCCTGCCCGACCTCAAGTCTACAGCGCTAACTATGCCGAGCACCCTGTTGACTGCGTCGACTACAGGCAGCGAGAGGAGGCCGGCCGCGGAGACCTCGCTCAGCGCCTCCGACACGCTCGAGTCGTGCCTGACGAATGCCCTCCTGGGGGGCACGTCGGCCACCTTGATCCTCCTGAGCAGCGGGACCGAGTACTCCCCCGCGTGGGCCGGCGAGTGGGCCCTGCTCTGCACCTGCTCCCTCAGCAGCGTCGGCCCCCTGAACACCATCATGGCTACTGCCAGGGCTATCATCTCGCCAGGCAGGAGTGCCAGGCTCTCCGTCATCTCAACAGTCATGAGCATGGAGCTTATGGGGGCGGACGAGGCAGCCCCGAAGGTTGAGAGCATGCCCACAACTACAAACGGCACAACATCAGGGAAGAGCCTGGGGCTCACTATGTGGAGGGCCTCACCGAAGGCGAGGCCCGTGAAGGCCCCCACGTCAAGGCCTGGGGCGAAGACGCCTCCCTTGGCCCCGCTGCCCAACGTTAAGGACGTGGCCAATATCTTTGAGAGGGGCAAAAGGGCCAGGGCAACCAGGAACGGCAGCAACGAGGGCGGCTGGACGCTGCTGGAGAGCTGTCTGACCCAGCCGAGCCCCTCACCCATGTCCTCTGGGAACACTAGCACTATGGCTCCAACTGCGACCCCTCCCAGGGCGGCCCTCGCCACTGAGCTCCTGACTGCAGACCTGAGCCACGATGAGAGGCCCCTGAGGGACCTCGTGTAAAGCATGGCCATGCCCCCGGCTATCAGGCCGAGGACTGCGAAGATGGGCAGGTAGAGGGCGTTGAAGGGGCCCGCATATGCCCCAAGTATCGGGGAGTAGCCGGTGGCCGCCCCAAATATGACGTAGGAGACGCTCGACGCTATGAAGGCCGGGTATAGGACCTCGGGCTCTATGTCGTTCCTGTAGAGGAGCTCCCCCGCGAGGAGGGCGCCTGCGAAGGGGGTCTTGAAGATGGTTCCTATCCCGGCCCCAAGGCCTATGGCAACAGCCCTCCTCCTGTCCTCGGCGCTCATGTTAAGGGCCCTTGATATAAGCTGGGATATTGCTGCCCCGGCGTGGGATGCCGGTCCCTCCCTGCCTGCGCTGCCGCCCAGCCCAAGCGTTATTGCCGACGAGACTATGGCCCCAGGGGCCTCCTCGGCCCTCATCCTCAGGTTCCTGTGGAACGCCCTGACGGCCGGGTCGCTGCCGACCTCAGGCGTCCTGAAGGCGTAGGCAACTATCAGCGACAGCGGGAATGCCAGGGCCAGCACGGCTGGCATCAGGAGTAGCCGTGGCAGCTCCCTTGAGTACTCGGCTGGGCTGAAGCCGAACTCATTTATGTGAAGGAGGTCAAGGAGAACAGAGCGGCTTATGGCGAGCTCAAGGTAGTAGAGGCCTAGGGCGGCGAGGCCGACGGCGACTCCTATCACTATCCCTGCTATGAACCACCTCTCGTAGTAGGGCAGCTCTGAGAGCTTCATAATCTCCCTCAGGCGCTGGACGGCCAAGGAAAAAAGCTTTGAGGCGCATAGCATAAATTCCTAGCCTCCAAGGCGTCATGGGGACCCGCTTGAGGCCCAGTCTGAGCTCAAGGCTCAAGGTCCTCTCGGACTCGCCCATGAAAATTATAGCCTCCCTCCTGGGCCCCGCCGGGGCCAACGTGATAAGGCTCCACGCCGGCGAGCCAAGCCTCCCGCCTCCCCTTGAGCTGGTTGACCAGGTGGTCGATGACCTGAGGAGGCCGGAGTCCTACGCGTATACCCCAGTCACTGGGCTCCCTGAGCTCAGGGAGGCCCTTGCTGAGGACCTGAGGGCTGACGGCATTGATGTGACCCCGGATGAGGTTGCTATAACTTCGAGTGGCACCACCTCGATATTCGGCGTCCTCTCAGCCATCCTCGACCCTGGCGACGAGGTAATTTTGACTGACCCGACATTTATGATGTACAGGCCGGTGATAGAGTACCTAGGCGCCAGGGCCAGGTGGGTCAGGTCGCCGCCTGAGGAGGGCTTCCAGCCCGACGTGGAGGCCATTAAGGAGGCCATTGGGGAGAGGACCAAGGCCATAGTTGTTGTGGACCCCGACAACCCGACGGGCAGACTCATGAGGCCGGAGGCCTCCAGGGCCCTGGCCGAGGTGGCCCAGGACAAGGGCGTCTACCTTCTGGTGGACGAGGCCTACAGAAGGATAGTCTACGAGGGATCGTACCAGAGCCCCCAGAGGTACGCCCCTGACAACGTGGTGGGCCTGGGCAGCTTCTCCAAGGACCCTGGGGTCCCTGGCCTCAGGGTTGGCTACGTCTACGGGCCTAAGGAGCTCGTAGAGGCCTACGCTGAGCTCAACGGCCACATGGTCTTCGGGGCCTCGAACGCCTCCCAGCTCTTCGTCCTCAGGTACCTGCGCTGGAGGGGCAGGGAGGCCTTCATACGCTCAGTCGTCGAGGAGTACAGGAGGAGAAGGGACGCCGCCGTGAGCGCGGCCAGGAGGCACCTGCCCTCTGCCAAGTTCATGGTCCCCCAGGGCTCCATGTACCTCTACCTAGACCTGTCGCCACTCGTCAGCGACTCGGAGCGCTTCGCAGCAGAGCTGGCCTCGAGGCACGGGGTCACTGTAATGCCTGGCACGGCCTTCGGCCCGAGCGGCAGGACCTTCGTAAGGGTTACCTTCGTTAGCCAGCAGCCGGACAGGCTCGAGGAGGGCATAAGGAGGATAGGGGCCGCCCTCAGCTGACGGGCCAAGGGCGTATCTATTTATTTGACGTCCGCCACGCAAGCCTGGGTACCCGGCATGATAAGGATTAACCTTCCTAAGCAGGAGATCAACACGTTCTACACCTTCCCTGACTCCGAGCCCGCCGAGGAGCACTGCAGGGGCCTCGCCTGCTACGCCGCCAGGTCCCTCAACCCTGAGGCCTGGTCAAAGGCGGTCTCCCAGCAGCCGCCAACCTACTGCCTTGGCAAGTGCTACATGGGGCCCTCGAGCACCTCAACTAAGGGCTACCCAGTAGTTGAGGTGAGGTCCAGCAAGGCCGTCGTGCTGAGGCACATAGTTAAAGGCCCTGTTGAGGGCCTCGGCCAGTACCTTGAGCTCGGCGGCATGAGGGGCCTTCAGAAGGCGCTCAGGATGACTCAGGCCGAGGTCATAGAGGAGGTCAAGAGGTCCCAGCTGAGGGGCAGGGGAGGCGCCTACTTCCCCACTGGACTGAAGTGGGAGTCAGCGTACCAGCAGAGGGCGCCCCAGAAGTATGTCATAGTCAACGGCGACGAGGGGGACGCGGGGGCGTACGTTGACAAGCTCCTGATGTGGTGGGACCCATACCTTGTGCTTGAGGGGGCGCTCATAGCAGCATATGCAGTAGGCGCCTCAAAGGTCTACTTCTACATAAGGAGGGAGTACCCGGAGGCCATATCGTCCGTGAGGAGGGCAGTTAAGGAGCTCTACGAGGCCGGCTACGCGGGCCCAGGAGCTTCAAAGGGGCTGCCCGTCGAGGTTGAGGTCCACGTCGGCAGGGGCTCCTACGTGGTGGGCGAGGAGACGGCAATGATAAACGCCATAATGGGCAGGAGGCCTGAGCCCATGCCGAGGCCCCCTTACCCCACGGAGAGGGGCCTGTTCGGTATGCCAACCGTCGTAAACAACGTTGAAACCTTGGCCAACGTGCCGTGGATCATCGAGAACGGGGGCGACAAGTACGCTGAGATGGGCTACAATAAGAGCAGGGGCACCAAGGTGCTCAGCCTCAACAGCCTGTTCGAGAGGCCGGGCCTCTACGAGGTAGAGTTCGGCGTCCCACTTAAGGAGGTAGTCTACGACATGGGAGGCGGCCTCAAGGGCGGCAGGAGGCTCAAGGCGGTCATGATAGGCGGCCCCCTTGCCTCCCTCATAACGCCTGAGGAGCTTGACGTGAGGCTAGGCGTCGAGGAGCTCAGGGAGATAGGGGCCAGCCTTGGCCATGGGAACGTGATAGCGTTCAGCGACGACAGCAGCGCGGCCGACATACTTCATGAGGTCCTGCTGTTCGCCTCCTTCGAGTCGTGCGGCAAGTGCTTCCCCTGCAGGCTCGGAACAGCAAAGCTCGAGGCCATGTTTAGGAAGGGCTACCTGACCCAGGAGGAGGCAAAGGAGGCCATGAGTATAGCTAACACCATGAGCGTCGCCTCCCTGTGCGCCCACGGCCAGTCCACTGGGCAGGCCGTCGCTGTCACGCTTAAGAAGTTCTGGAACGAGGTGGTGAGGTGAGAGGCCATGCCGGTCAGGGTCATAATAGATGGTAAGGAGGTCGTGCTTGAGAAGCCCACCACAATACTTAACGCCGCCAGGGGGGCAGGCATTGACATACCTTCGCTCTGCTACGACGAGAGGCTTCAGCCCTATGGAAGCTGCAGGCTATGCATGGTCGATGTCAAGGGGAAGGGGCTGCGGCTGGCCTGCCTTACAACGGTGCAGGACGGCATGGAGGTCGTCACCGAGACCCCAGAGATAGCGGAGCACAGGAGGAACATACTTAGGATGCTTGCGGAGAGGCACCCAGCTGACGCCAGCGGCAGGGTCGCCGACCTCTTCAAGAGGTACGGCGTTGAGCCATCAGGCAAGGAGAGTCCGAGGCTGATTGATGATAGCCACCCGCTGCTCTACGTTGACCTAAACAAGTGCGTTGGCTGCTTTAACTGCGTCAGGGTGTGCGAAGAGTATGTGGGCAGGCTCATATGGAGGACCATGTACAGGGGCGAGCAGACCATAGTCATGCCTGAGACCGGGAGGATTGGCACCAGCTCGTGCATAAGCTGCAGGGCCTGCGTCGACGTCTGCCCGAGCGGGGCCATACTTGACAAGGTCATGGGCTTCGCCAAGCCCTCGTCATGGGGTGAGACGGCGTGCTCCTACTGCTCACTCTCATGTCCGCTTAAGGTGGGCTTTGACGGCTCAGGGCCCGTCTACGTTGAGGGTGAGAGGGACAAGCTGCCCTTCTCGGCGGAGTGCCTCAAGGGCAAGTACCACTGGGAGGACCTGGTCTACGTGCCCGAGAGGCCTGAGGCGCCGAGGCTGAGGAGCGGCGCCTCCTGGTCCAGGGCCTCCTGGGACGACGCAGTAAAGGTCGCCGCGGACGGCCTCAGGAAGGCTATTGCTGAGGGAGGGCCAGGCTCCGTCGGCGTGATAGTGTCTTCAAGGCTGCCGGCCGAGGCCTACTACCTCTCGCAGCTGCTCGCCAGGGCGGCCCTTGGGACTAACAACGTGGATGCGGCGGCCTCCGCGCTCCCAGCGGCTAAGGAGCTTGAGCCCATAGGAGGGCCCCTCCCGACGACCTCCGTGGAGTCCGTCAGCGGCGCTGACGTCATAGTTACTGTTGGTCAGGTGGAGGAGTACCACCCGGCCCTGGCCTCAGCCATAAGGAGGGCGTCGCTCCAGGGCCACTCAAGGCTCGTAGTCATATCGTCGCCTGACGACAAGCTGTCGCGCTCGGCCGACGTAGTTGTGGAGGCCAGGTCCCTGGCGCCAGCAGTAAGGGCCGTCGAGGCCGCCCTCGTGGAGTCGGGTAAGGCAGACGTCGAGGGGGCGTCAACGGCCCTTAAGGAGGCCAGGTCCCTCGCCCTGTCCCTGAGGTCCCTGGGGACCTCTAGGGCTGCGAAGGAGGCAGGCGTTGAGGAGAGCGCCGCGAGGGAGGCGGCAGAGGCCATGGCCTCAGGCAGGAGGGTGGCAGTCGTAGCTGAGCTTGACACGACGCCGGGCGTGGCGGCGGAGTCCATGAACCTGGCAGCGCTCTCAGGGGCCCTTTCAAGGGAGGGCTCAGGGTTCGTGCCTCTGCTCTCGTACTTTGACAACTACGAGGCCGTTGAGCTCGGGGTGAGCCCCAGCAGGCTGCCCGGCGGCAGGGGGCTGAGCGAGGCCAAGGAGGTCGAGGGCCTCCTTGGCGTCAAGGTGCCAGCTGAGGAGGGCATGGGGACTGCCGAGATGGTGGAGGCCGCCAGGGACGGTAAGGTTAGGGCCCTTGTAATAGTTGGCAGTGACATAGCGTCGCCCTCGCCCATGCGTGAGGCCGTGCTGGAGGCCCTCTACAGGGTGCCCTTCGTCGTCGCCCTCTCGTCGGTGGCCGGGGTTGGCATAGAGTACGCCTCCCACGTCCACATGCCCACTGCCTCCTTCGTCGAGGAGGAGGGCGTCTACGTCTCCGCCGACGGGAGGCTGACGCTCGCCAGGGGCACGAGGACAGCTAAGGGGGCCCTGAGGGCCTGGGAGGCCCTCTCAAGGCTCCTCTCCGCCACGGGCGTCGGCAGGGCCTACTCCTCGGCCAAGGATATCTGGGACGAGCTGAGGCGCCTCGACAGCAGGCTGTCCTCAGCAAGCTACGACTCCATAGCCTCAGGGGAGGTCAGGGTGAGCCTCAGGAGGGCCTAAAGCGGTATGGTGAGCCAGGCCAGCGCCAGTATGGCGACTAGGGCGACCACGAGGCAGATCGCTGGCACGTAGGCGGGGTTGCCGACCCTGCGGGCGGCCAGCGCGGCGACTATGGCTGCGGTGAGGGCCGTCACCGCCGTTGGCCTTGCCTGGCTGGGACTCATGCCCATGCGGTCGCTCGCCAGGAACCTCAGGAGGGCCCCGAGCACTATGCCGACCGCCGCGCTGCCCAGCGCCGTCAGGGTGCAGGCGTCCGCTGCCCGCCTCTCCCTGGGCTCCTCCAGGACCTCCTCCTCGCTCAAGGAGGCCTCGCCCTTCAGCTAAGTGCCAGCAGCCCCTTAGGGTGGGAGCGCAAAGTAAAAGTCCTCCCCGTGCCTCGCCGAGGGACCCCCAAGGGTCTCAGGCCCGCCTCTATACCGACATTTTCTTTTTAGGTGCGCTACGCATGCGTTGGGCTGGTGAGCCCTTTGCCTGTAGACCCGGTCTGCGGCATGGAGGTGGAGGAGAGCACCCCCTTCAAGACCATGTACAAGGGCAGGACCTACTACTTCTGCTCGGACGCCTGCCTGAGGGAATTCAGGAGGGACCCCGAGAGGTACCTCCGCGAGGGCCCAAAGGGGATGCCCAGTGCCTGAGGGCAGGGGCCCCCTCAGGCTGAGCAGGGAGGAGCAGCTTAGAGTAGTTGGAATGCACTGCGCTACCTGCGCCACCACCGTGACCAAGGCCCTGAAGGGAGTTGACGGTGTTGTAGACGCCAACGTCAACCTGGCCTCTGGGACCGCTAAGGTGGTGGTGAGCGGGGCCAGGCTCAGGGACCTGGTGGAGGCCGTCAGGAGGGCTGGCTACGACGTAGTGACGGAGAGGGTCAGGCTTAGGATCTCGATGAACCCCGAGGATTCGAGGAGGGTCCTTGATCTCCTGGAAGGCCTGGAGGGCGTGGTCAGGGCCAGCGTGAGCCCGGGCACCGGGGAGGCCGTGGTTGAGATAAACCCGTACTCGACGTCTGTCGAGGCCATAGCTGAGGCCTTGACCTCCAGGGGGTTCAGGGCAAGCGTGGAGTCAAGGGCTGCGCCAGCCAGGCGCTCGGAGCTGAGGGAATACGTCAGGTCCCTGGCGGTGGCCTGGTCCTTCGGCCCTCTGACGCTCTTTCTGCAGTACACCTCAAGGCCCCTCCTCGCCATGATGGCCTCGGCCCCCGTCGTCTTCTACGCAGGCCTGAGGTACCACCTTGGGGCCTACAGGGCGCTCAGGAACAGGACCACAAACATGGACACCCTGGTCTCCACGGCCACGCTGGTTGCATGGCTGTACAGCGCCTACTCCCTCGCGGCCCACGGCCCCGTCTTCTTCGACGCCGCCTCGCTGCTGATATCATTCCTCCTGATAGGGAAGACAATAGAAGCTTACATAAAAGAGAGGCTCTCGGCCGAGGTCGCCGGCCTCCTGCCCCAGAGGGCAAGGGTGCTGAGGGACGGGAGGGAGGTGGAGGTGGGCGCCGACGAGGTGAAGGTTGGTGATATGCTGCTAGTTAGGGCAGGCGAGACAATAGCAGCTGACGGCGTCGTTGACGACGGCAAGGGGGAGGTCGAAGAGTCCGTCCTCACGGGCGAGCCCATGCCGGTCCTCAAGTCAAAGGGGTCCCCAGTCGTCGGTGGCTCCAGGCTGGTCTCTGGGTTCCTCAAGGTTTACGTGACTAGGTCGGGCGAGAGGACCTACGTGGCACAGCTCATGACTGCCGTGAGGGACGCCGAGGCGGCGAGGCTCAGAGTCCAGGACCTGGTCGACAGGGTCGCCGCGGCGTTCACGCCGACCATAATTGCCGTCGCGGCTGTAACCTTCCTGGCCTGGCACTTTGCGCTCGGGGCCCCCACGGCCAGGGCGCTCCTGTTCGCCGTGGCCGTGTTGGCCTCCGCATGCCCGTGCGCCCTTGGCCTTGCCACCCCGATGGCCGTCCTCGTGTCGGTTCACAGGCTCGCAAGGCGCGGCGTTGTTGTCAAGGACGGCGAGGCACTTGAGAGGGTCAGGGATGTTGACGTCTTCGTCATAGACAAGACCGGCACCCTGACCGAGGGGAGGCCCAGGGTGGTCAGCTTCACAGAGCTCGAGCCCGGCGCCATGGATCTGGCCTCGAGCGTTGAGGCCCTGAGCTCCCATCCCGTCGCCAGGGCGATAGCTGAGAGGTTCGGGGGCGGGCTGAGCGGCCAGGTGAGGGAGTTTAACGAGTTCCCAGGTGACGGCGTCTCAGGTGTCGTGGGCGACAGGCAGGTGATAGTTGGCAGGCCGGAGTTCATAGCCCAGAACTGCGAGGGCGAGGCCAGGGGCGACGTTGCGGTTTGCGTCGACGGCAGAGTGGCGGGCTGGCTCACGCTTGAGGACCCGGTGAGGCCTGAGGCCAAGGAGCTCGTGGGGTACCTCAAGGGAATTGGAAGGAGGGTCATAATAGCGACGGGCGACAGCGGCCCCTCGGCCGACCTTGTGGCCTCAGGGCTTGGGGTTGAGCTGGTCAAGGGCCTAACCCCCGACGGGAAGGCCGAGCTCGTGAGGAAGCTCAGAGGCGAGGGCCACAGGGTCGCCTTCATAGGTGACGGCGTCAACGACGCCGTAGCCGAGAGGGAGGCCGACGTTGGAATAGCCCTGGCGGGCGGCACCGATATAGCCAAGTACGCGGGCGATGTCATAGTTGGCAGCCTCAGGGGCGTGGAGGACCTGCTGAGGGAGTCGAGGGTGGCTGTGAGGAAGGTCAAGGAGAACCTGGCCTGGGCCTTCGGCTACAACAGCGTCCTGGTGCCGCTGGCGGCCGGCATGCTCTACCCTGCCGTCTACATAAGCCCCCCTTACGCGGCCCTGGCGATGTCGATGAGCAGCGTCATAGTGTCGCTCTGGTCACTTGCCCCGCTGTGAGGGCCTCTCGAATATGAGCGTTGTGTAGGCACCTGGGCCTCAGCCTGACCTTGAGCTCCCCGCTGAAGACCCTCACCCCTAGCTCCTCCACCGGCTCCTCGAGCAGGCTCGCATCCAGGACCCTGAAGCCCCCTCAGGGCGGGGAGGAGGCCAGGTCTATGGCATGCCGCTGCTGAACCCTTCAGTCTGTAACTTTTTACGTAACTCTTGTTATTTTAATCACTTCTAACTCCCTTAACGCTGTTAAGCAGGCTGAGGCTGTGTGCCTAATCAATTTTATGAGCTTTTATGCTGACATTAATCGGAGGGCGCCACAGTGAAGTCGATGAGCAGTCGCGAGGCGGAGGAGGGCGCCCATTGAAACTCCCGCGTCGTGGCTGGGAGCTGTGCTCCCAAACCTAGGCGCGGGGAGGGGGAGGAGGAGTGATGAGGCCGAGCGGCTAATAGCCACGAGAGGCGACTATTAGTCACGATGAAGGCCGAACTCTCTGTCTCTCTATTTATGAGCATGCTGGCGGCGACCTCGCCACTAATGGTAGCGAGGGGCCTAGAGGAGGGTGGCCCTCAGGATGGCTGAGGGCAGCTGCACTTAGCTTTGGCCGCTGTCCTGCGCGGACTTAAGCTTAGGCGCCAGGTCATCAGGCCTCATTGCTATGGGTTTGCCAACTACCTCCAGGCCCTTGACCATCCAGGCCGCCGAGGCCGCAAGGCCGACGGCCCACATGGCGGTGGCGTACCAGAGGAACTCGGCGACGGGCATGCCGCTCGTCACGAAGAAGGTTACCAACATGAGGACGTACGGGATAACCCTGATCATGGCTATCCCAGTCGCCCTGAAGCTCGTCGGGAACGTCATGGACTCCAGCACGTTCCTTGAGGCCCAGACGGTCTCCGTGAAGGCCCCGTTTACAAAGAGCAGCGCCAGAAACGGGATGAGCCCAAGCCTCAGGGCCGGGATCGCCACGGCAGACGTTATGAAGCCGCCGGCGTAGCTTGCCAGCGCAAAGGCCTTAGAGCCGAGGCTGCCAACGAAGGCGGCGGCTATAACGCCGCCTATCACCTCGCCCGCGAAGTAGATGAGCAGCATCTCAAGGGCCTCCTGGGGGAACTCCTCAGGCCCCACCTGGAGTGCCAGGAGGCCGAAGGTGAGCACCGACGATATAGCCATGAGCGTCAGGAGTGTTGCCCAGAGCTTGACGCCAGGCGCGTCAAGCCTCACCCTACCCCTCTCCTCGGGCCTCAGGGAGAGCCACGGCCTTGACTCGGGCACGAGGGACCTCGTGAGCACCATGACGGCCAGGGAAAGCCCTATGAGCGCCCCTATGGCGAGCTTCCCGGCTGACGTAGAGAGCCCTCCCTCGGCTAAAGCTATGGCCGAGGCCGCCACTGCCCCTATGTTACCCACGTTGGTTATCAGGACCACCAGCCTCTCCTTTATGTCCTGGGGAGCGCTCTCAACTATGTAGCTGAGAACTATGGGCACCTCTCCACCTATGGCGCTCTGAGCTATGAGAAGCCCCGCCAGCAGCTCATACAGGTTACTTGAGAGGAGTATCAGCGCGGCCCCTATGGCGTAGACGCCCAGCATCGCCATGTAGGTTGACTTCCTTCCCCTGAGGTCGGTGAGCCTCCCGAGGGCCAGGTTTCCTATCAGGGTGCCCACGGGTATCGTTGAGAAGACCAGCGGGAAGGCCCACTGGGGCACGGAGCTGAGGAGGGCTGAGGCGCTTGGGAGTGTCACGAAGACTCCCTCCAGGAACATGTCAAGCGTTGTCGATGTGAGCACCAGCTTCTGGTCCCTGCTTAACAAAGGCCTCACCTCCCCCTGAAAACATGGAGGCGCTTATAATTTTATTATGGCAATGGCCTCCTGGAGGACCTGCTGGCCTTGAGCCCCTCCAGTATCGCAGAGCTCACGGCCGCCCCTATGTAGTCCTTGCTCAGCTCCCCCCTCGAGGCTGACCTCAGCTGTGACGGGGCCTCGGGGGCCTCACGTAGACCTTAGCCCCGCGGGGCGAGGGTGAGGCCTCGCAGCCGCACCTGCCGAAGTTCACGTTATAGCCGAGGGCCCTCATAACCTCGGCCTCCGCCTCACTCGCGTGGCCGACGTCTATGCCTAGTGCCTCCCAGTAGTTCACCTGCAATATCACTGCGTCGTGGGGCAGCTCCCTCATGAGCTCCCTCAGGGCCGCCTCTATGGCTGGCGAGTTGCCGTAGTGGCCGTTAACTATGACGACGCTCTTGGCCCCAAGCCTCAGGAGTCCCCTGACCACGTCCTCTATCAGGCCCTCAAAGGTTGAGAGCGAGAGCGAAACCGTGCCGGGGGCCAGGGACCACTCTGCTGAGAGGCCGTAGCCTATGGCTGGCATCATGTAGCACTTGAACTCGGATGACGTGAGGTGCTCGCAGGCTGCCTCGGCGACGCCCTCAGCTATCATGAGGTCCGTGCCGAGCGGGCCGCCGCAGTGCTGCTCAACGCTGCCCACCGGTATGATAAAGATTGAGCCTGGGTCCTTGGCCGCCGAGAGGGCCTGCTCGGCGCTCAGCTCCTCGTACCTCAAGCCCGACACCGAGGATCCGGTGTGCCTTGAGGTATAAGGGGTTCAGCTCTCACATAGGCTCACGTGATACGGTTTTCATCGCCTCACCCCTGTTCCCCCGCGCCCCGCTCGGGGTAGTGCATGGGGCGCTCAGGGTTACCTGGGGGCCCCACGCCCTGAGTAACCCTCGGGGAGAGCCTGAGGACCTTCACCCCCTCACAGGGGACCTCGCCGATAGACATGATGGTATAATTAACCTTGAAACCTATGTGAAGCGCGAAGCAGCTGCAGAAGGCGCCTCGCGCCTTGACTACGCGGGTGGCATCGCTGTAAACTGGGGAGTTAACAAAGGCCGCCACGTATGTCGGGGCCCAGGGATCGGAGGTTGGGCCACTGCTCTGACCTCCTCCCCGCCCTGAAGGGCGAGGGCCCCTTAGGCGGCTCATAGGTTCATGGCTTACCGCCTTCACCTTCACAGCCTCACAGCTGGCGGGCGCATATGCGCCCACCCCGCCCGCTCGTCCAGCGGCAGGCCGCGGCCGGGCCTTCGGCCCTTTACCCCTACCCCTCGCCAGGGGTTGCCCCATCCCCTCCCCAGCTCCCAGGGGCTCGGGATATGTGGGGCCCCTGTTGGGGCATCCCCTTGCGGGGACACTATTTGTTCTGCGATGCTTTCAAGTGCTCAGATGTTTTATGCCTTACCACGCCCCTGAAGGGGCAAGGCCTGCCTTTCGTTTTGCCATTGGCGACGTAAGTGCTAAACGTTTAGAGCCCTCTGCAGGCAAAGAATAGCTGGGGCCTGACATGGGCAAGGTTAAGGTCAAGTACCTCGGCTATCTGGCTGACCTGGCTGGGACCTCGGAGGCCGAGGTCGAGGTCAACGGGGAAGCCAAGGTCTCAGAAGTGGCACCGGTCATTAAGAAGCTGAGGAGGGACGACTACGTCCTCCTTGTGGACGGCAGGGGGGCACAGCCCGACACCCCAGTTAAGCCCGGCAGCATCGTGGTTCTCCTCCCTGAGACGGGCGGCGGCTAAAGGCTGAGCCTGACCTCCCTGTCAGGGACGCGGGCCTGCAGGTAGCACAGCCTCCCTCTCAGGCCCCTCGCGCTGAGCGACCTAGCCACGTAGAGGAGCAGGTCCTCAAGCGTCCCCTCCCTGCCCGTCACCTCCCAGAGGGCGGCCCTCCTCAGGGGCTTCAAGGCCTCGTCGAGGGCCTCGCCTATGGCCTCAAGGTCCTCCCTCGCCTCGCCCTCCCTGTAGCAGTAACAGGCCGTGACCTCAACGTCATGTCCGTGGAGGCCGTAGCCCATGGACTCGAGCCTCATCGCCACGCTTACCCTTAAGCTCGCGCAGAGCGACCACTCCAACGTGACCTCACCGCCCTGTACGCTACCACCGCCATGGCCGCCACGGCCAGCGCCAGTGATCCCCACTCAATTAGGCTCAAGGCCTCTTCCGAATCTCCTGGTGCTGTTTAACCTAAAAGCCTGAGCTCCCCCCTTTAAGCCTGGTGGAGAGCTCTGGCCTGCGTCGACTCGCCCAGCGACTTCATCAGGAGGTACAGCATAGACGCCAGGATAGTCGAGTTTGAGGAGAGCGTCGAGACCGTGGAGGACGCCGCCAGGGCATCCGGGGCAAGCCCAAACGACATAGTGAAGACGCTGCTCCTCATAGTTGACGGCAGGCCTATGGCCGTCCTCCTGCCGGGGGACAGGAAGCTTGACTACAGGAAGCTCTCGGAGCTGACGAAGGCCTCAAAGATAAGGATGGCGTCCCCGGACGAGATAGAGGAGTTGACGGGCCTGATGCCAGGCGGCCTCACCCCACTCTCCGAGTGCATAAGGGGGCTAAAGGTGATAGTAGACGCCAGCGTACAGTCAAAGGAGAGGGTCTGGACCGGCGGGGGCTCAATAAACGCCCTGGCCAACGTGTCAGTAAAGGACCTTTTAAGGGCCCTCAAGCCTTTGGTGGCCGACATCTCACAATGATGTCAAGGATCCTACCGCTGTGATGCTAGCGCTCTACGTTAGTAGATCTGTTTGCGGCTGCGGAGGTCTACCGCTGCTACTGTCAGCGCAAGTTGGCATCCCTGGCACTTTCCCTGTCGGGGGCTCGGGCGTGGCAGTGAGCTGCCTTGACGTCATCTTGAGCAGCTGCTCCGGCGCGTATTATAAAGTGAGCCTTGACGACCGGCGCTGGCCTAGTTCTCGGTGGGCATAGCACTCTGCCGCAGGCCTGGCCCTGGGGCTGCCGAGGAGGCTCAGGACAGCGCAGCCTACCTGGACGGCCCTAGGCGCGGCGGCTGGGTCTTCAGGGAAACTTTCCAAACGCAGCGTCGCTCAATCAACCCCTCCTCATCGGCTCTAGGCCGTCAGCCTATGTCGGCTCGCTCATCTCGTAGGGTGTTGCATGGAGCCTTTAAATAGCTGCTGGCTCAGCTTTTAGCAAAGGTTAAATTATGCTCAGCTTACTAAAGCCCTTCTATGTGTATTGCCATTACAGCCTATAATCTTAGACATCCTCCCCGGCCCTGAAGGCGAGGGATCCCCGAGGTCTCAGGAACCTGTCCAAATACCTGAGGCCATACAAGATATTCTGGAAAAGGTGCACGACGCCGGAGCTGAGGCCCTCCAAGAGGGAGAAGAAGTAGGAGGGGGCTGGGGATTAAGCCATTGCTTCTCCTTTTCCTCCCTCCTAGCAGCTGTTGGAGTTCCCGTTCCTCTCCCATGGGGGAACTATTATCTGCTCGTCCTGAACGTAAGTCTTGCCCAGCTTGAGAGAGAGCTCCGCCTTGGCCAGCTCGTAGCCTATGTAGGCCGCGTGCTCAGCGCTGACGTTGAACCTCCTCACGAGGGCCCTGGAGAGGCTCAGCGCGTGTCTCCCCTCAAGGCTTCCAACGGCGGCCCCTCCCCTGTAGAGGGTGACCCTCATTAGGCCCCTGGCGTGGTCAAGTGCTATCCTGACGTACTCGCTGGTGCTCACGTCGGGCTCAACATAGTCCACGAGCTCAGGCCTCGGGCCCTCCTCGGCCTGCGCCGGG
Organism: Acidilobus sp. 7A; assembly: GCF_003431325.1. Classification (NCBI taxonomy): domain Archaea; kingdom Thermoproteati; phylum Thermoproteota; class Thermoprotei; order Acidilobales; family Acidilobaceae; genus Acidilobus; species Acidilobus sp. 7A. Next base: position 746,331 of record NZ_CP010515.1, read on the forward strand.
GGAGGCGGGAGCTGCTGCTTCAGCACCAGCAGCCTGCTAAACATGCCCCTCTCGCTGGACCTCCTTGCATAGGCCGTTGAGGCCAGCCTGAGGGCCTCCCTGGCCTCGGAGGTGCCGTGGACTGACTTGTATGTTTCCTCAACGACGAGGTAGGCGGAGGCCCTGACCTCAACGGCTATGAGGGAGAGCAGGGCGTGCACGCCGGCGCTGTCGGCCTCCACCTCCTCGGTGACGTTAGCGGCGGAGAATAGCATCGGTGACCTGAGCTCGGCGGAGGCCCTAAGGTACCTGGAGACGCTGGGGGCGAGGCCCAGAGGGGGGACGGCCAGTGAGGGGTCAATGATCAGCTTCGCCCTTGCCGAGAGGGCCTCCTCTATTGCCTTAAGTCCCTCAACACTGTCGCCCCCAACCACTAGCGCGACGCCAGGGTCAAGCAGGTCAATGACGTCATTGACCTGGTAGTCGGCCACGCTTATGCCGTCGGCCCCAGCTGTCAGGGCCTCCTCGGCGTGCCTCTTGCTGGGCGCCTCGGCTATGACTGGCCTCCCTAGGGCCCTGACGACCTTAACTCTCCTGGCGAGCTCCTCTGGCCCGGTGTCACCTTCAGCTCCAACAAGAATTATGTCAGCCCCCTCCTTCACGTACCTCTTTGCAATCAGGGGGGCGTCGGCTTCGCTGACCTCGGGGCCGACCTCGGAGACAAGAAGCACAGGCGGCCCCCGCTGGGGCACCGGGACGTCGCCCAGCCTGAAGGCCTCGGAGTAGCTTATCCTGGGCTCCACGGAGCCGAGGACCTCGTCTGCGGCCTTAACAGTGTCAAGCCTGGCCCCCTCGCTAACGTACCTAAGCGCTATGGGCAGCTCCCCGAGGTCCCTTGGGCCCTTGAAGGCGGGCCTCCCGATAACCTTTGAGACCTCCAGGGCGTCGCCCCTGACGGTCCCAGGCAGTATAACCACGTCGGAGCTAGCGAGCTGAGAGAGCAGGTCCTTTCTGCTGGCCAGTATGGACGCTATTGCACTTGCGCTCAGCAGTGATATGGCTGGCACGGGCAGGGCCACGACCACGAAGTCATCGACCCCGCCCTCCCTCAGCACCTCTCTCACAGCCTGCTCGGCGGGCCTGCTGGTGACTATGCCGAACCTCAAGCGTCGGCCCCATGGCTGGTCACGGTATCCAGGGAGTTAAATAGTTAGGTCGTGCGCGCAGGTCCCAGAGCCCTAGGCAATGTTAATGCTCCCTTAGGAAGGAGCCTCGACGCTTAAGGCCCAAGCTTAAGCTTTTATATTTATTGATAGACTGCTACCACGGTGATCCTTTTGAAGGCAAACCTCATGAGGGCCTTCGGCGTGGACTCCCTGACGGTTGAGGAGGTCGAGGACCCAAGTCCTGGCAGGGGCCAGGTAGTGGTTAGGGTCGTTGAGGCCGGCGTTAACCCTGTTGACTACTTTGTCGTCAGCGGCATGAGGACCGTTGAGCCTATGCCTCACATACCTGGGGCTGAGTTTGCAGGTGTCGTGGAGGAGGTAGGCCCTGACGTAAAGAGCGTCAGACCAGGCGACAGGGTCGTGGTCTACCCGAGGGTCTTCTGTGGCAGGTGTGACATGTGCGTCAGCGGCAGCGAGCACCTCTGTAGGGTCGGCGGCATCGTTGGGGCTGTGACTAACGGCGGCTTCGCTGAGAAGGCGCTAGTAAGCGAGTCCAACGTTTTTAAGATACCTGACAGCGTGTCGTGGGACATCGCTGCCTCCCTCCCGGTGGCGGCGCTCACCTCATACCACGCCCTCAGGGAGGCGGGCGTCTCGCCGGGTGACGTGGTTGTAATAGTTGGGGCCTCGGGCAACACGGGCCAGTTTGCGCTCCAGCTCGCAAAGATGATGGGAGCCAGGGTGTTAGCGGTGAGCAGCAAGAAGTGGCCACTTGAGCTGGGGGCCGACGAGGTGGCGCCAGTAGAGCAGAGCTACGAGGTCCTGAGGAAGATGACGGGCGGCAGGCTGGCTGATGTCGTGGTAGACGCCGTGGGGACCCCCACGCTGCCGACAAGCTTGAAGCTACTCGACAGCAGGGGGAGGCTCATAATATTTGGGGCCCTGAGGGGCAGCTCCCTCTCGCTCTCGGCCACGGACCTCTACAGCAGGGAGCTCAGGATAGTGGGCACCACGGGCGGCACCAGGGGCGAGTTTATGAGGCTCATAGACATGGCCTCCCGAGGCCTGCTCAAGGTGAAGGTCTGGAGGAGGCATCGGCTCACGGAGGCCAGGGAGGCGTTAAAGCTTCTGTTCTCAAGGGAAAGGGACGGCAGAGTGATGCTGGTGGCAGGAAGTTGAGCGAGAACGTCATAGCTGTTGCCTCGAGGCCTGTGCTCTCAATAGGGGCTGACAGCAGCGTTAAGGAGGCCGCTGAGTTCATGGCCTCGAGGAACGTGAGGAGGCTACTCGTAACAGAGGGCGGCAGGGCTGTAGGCGTCTTTAGCGCCTTCCACCTCATAAGGGCCCTCGCGACCGGGACCGACCCCTCAGCAAAGAGCGTCTCAGAGGCAGGCCTTGAGGTCCCGGTCTACGTCGAGCCCACGACGCCAGTGATAGAGGCCGCGAGGATCATGGCCTCCAGGGACGTGACCTCTGTTTTAGTGGGCAGCGAGGACAACCCGCTCGGGATACTTACAACGCATGACGTGGTCTTCTCCCTCCCCTCGCTTAGGTTCGGCCGCGAGGACCTCCACGGCGCCCTAGTCCAGGGCTACCCGACGCTTGACCCTGAGGCAACGCTTCTTGAGGCAGCATCCGTCATAAGCTCAAGGGGAGTGAGCGGGGTCCTGATAATGGATGGCGACGACTTCATAGGGGCCCTGACGGTCAGGGAGGTTCTTCAGGCCTACGCCTCAGGAGGGAGCCAGGCCCTCTCCTCAAGGGTCGCCGACTTCCCCATGCCCCCGCTCGCTCACACAGACGAGGGGGCCAGCGTTGGGGAGGTAGCTGAGGCCATGGAGTCAGTGGGCTCAGACATGGCGGTGGTGTTCTGCGGCAGGCGCGCCTGCGGCGCAGTTGACGATATAACTTTGACCAGATGGCTGGCCTCAAGGCTTTGAGCCTCGTTGCCGTGACAAAATGAGCGACAGGCCTCACCCCTCAGGGCGGGGAGGGGGTCAGATACATGGTTCCCAGGCAGCCGTAGAGGGGCTGTCGGCCTGCACCGCTGAGCTAAGCCTTAAGTTACGCTCCCCCTAGCCTTCCTAGGGTCAGCTTTGGTTGAGCTGAGGCCGCCGAGGGGCTTCAGGGACGTGCCACCGGAGCTTGCAATTCTCAGGAAGGACCTCATATCAAGGCTTGAGGCAGTCTACAGGAGGTATGGCTTCGACCCCCTTGAGACGCCCGCCGTTGAGCACTGGGAGGTCCTGGCAGGGAAATACGGCGAGGAGGCCGAGGGGAGGCTGATATGGAGGTTCAAGGACCCTTGGAGCGACAGGGAGTACGCCCTAAGGTACGACCTGACGGTTCCCCTTGCAAGGTTTGTGGCCTCCCACCCTGAGATGCCGATGCCCTTCAAGAGGTACCAGATAGCCCCCGTGTGGCGCCACGACGAGCCCCAGAAGGGCAGGTACAGGGAGTTCTACCAAGCCGACGCAGACATAGTGGGTAGCCCGTACCCTGAGGCCGACGCTGAGGTCATAAACCTCCTCATGGATGCCCTTGAGGCCCTAGGCATAAGCTCAGGCTACAGGGTCCTAATAAATGACAGGAGGATACTGGCGGGCATATTTGAGGTCGAGCTCTCGCTGAGCAACCCCCTGGCGGTCTACAGGGCAATAGACAGGCTTGACAAGGTCGGCGAGCAGGGGGTCAGGGCTGAGCTCGAGGGCCTCCTGGGCCCCTCGGCGGCCTCAAAGGTTATGGAGCTCATATCGCTGAGGGGTGACGTGGCCGATATAGCTGACAGGCTGCTGAGGGAGCACGGCTCAAACAAGGCCGTCGCTGAGGGCGCAGGGCACCTGAAGGAGGTTGCGGGCCTCGTGAAGAGGCCCTCAGTCCTGGCCTTCGACATGTCCCTGGTGAGGGGCCTCGACTACTACACAGGCCCCATACTGGAGGTTGTGCTTGACAGGCCTAAGATCGGGAGCGTCGCTGGGGGCGGAAGATACGACAACCTGATAGCCCTGTTTGCCAAGAGGCCAGTGCCCGCAACTGGGGTGAGCATAGGCATTGACAGGCTCATAGACGCAGGCATTGAGGTAGGCCTCTTCAGCGCCTCGAGGAGGACCTACACGCAGGTCGTGGTGGTTAACGTAAGGCCTGAGAGCTACAGGTACGCATGGAAGGTGGCAGACAGCCTCAGGTCATGGGGCTTCAGCGTGAGGGTTGACCTGAACAGGTCAGGCCAGGACGAGCAGAGGAGGAAGGCCTCAAGGCTTGAGGTACCGCTCCTCGCCTTCATAGGCCCGCAGGAGGAGGCCTCAGGAACAGTGACCCTGTTCTCGCCCTCTAGGGGCGAGAGGGTCACGGTGAAGCTGGAGGAGGCAAGGGAGGCCGTGGAGAGGCTGCTGTAATGAGCCTGACACCTCTTGAAGAGGCCGGCCCCCAGCACGGGTCCAAGGCCTACAGGCTCCGCCTTCTCGCGTCGGCGGGCCTCAGGGTGCCGAGGGGCGTAGTAATGTCATCCTTGGACCTCGTCGCTGCAGGTGAGAGGGAGATAGCCAGGGCCTGCGAGCTCGCTGGCTGCAGCTTCCCTGTGGCCGTGAGGCTCAGCCCGCCCCTCAGCGCGGGCCTCAGGGTTGAGTACGCCCTCTCAGCCCTAGGCCTCAGGGTGGCCGGCTCGCCAAGTGAGGCCAGGGCGGAGGGCCTCAGGCTCCTGGCCGAGGCCTCAAGGCTTCTCGGCGGGGCGGGCCCCGCAGGCCTGATACTGCAGGCCCTGGTCATCCCAAAGGCAGCCGGCGCCGCCTACACGGCGAGCCCAATAACGTGGGCTAAGAAGGTCATAGTCGAGGCGGTCCCAGGTCTTGCCGACGTCTTCATGAGCGTCGGCTCCCCCAACGACTCCTTTGTCTTCAGCCCCTTGCTTCAGCTGCTTGAGAGAAGAGTCATGAAGAAGGACCTCGTCAGGGTCTACTCCTCTGGCCGCATAGACTCAGCCCCAGCCTCGGACCCGTGGGCCCAGTCCATCAGCGACGACGAGGCCGCTGAGGTGGCTAGGGAGGCCCTCAGGGCCTCAGAGGCCATAGGCGACGACGTGGAGCTTGAGTGGGCCTACCAGGGCGGCGTCTGGGCCCTCGGCGCCAGGCCCCTCCTCAGAAGTCAACTCTGACGTAGCTCTCCTCGTTAGGCGTGTACTCGCCCTTAGAGTCAAGGGTGCTGAAGACTTCAGCTATCTCGGACGGAGGGCCATTCACGAAGAGTATGCCTACGTTGCTATCCTCCATAATGTTGCCTAGGTAGAGGTAGGCCGCCGTGGTCATGGTGCCCTTCCTCGAGTAGTAGACGAGGACGACGTTCCCCTTAGCTCCCTCGGCCCACTCAAGCAGGTGGCCTATTTCATAGCTGGCCTCGGCGGCCAGGAGGGCGTGCCTGGGCGGCAGCACTACTATCAGGGCCGTGGCCCTCCTCAGCCTGGCCTCCACCTTAGGCATCTCAGAGCCCAGTTTAACCTCCCTCGGCGACCAGCCCTCTACGGCCTTCACTACCTCGGCCTTCTCCCTCTCCGCCTGCTCGACGCTGGGCCTCTGAAGCGAGCGGGCTCTGCCCTCTATCTCTTTATGTATCTCCTCAGCGCCAACTACTTCGAAGCCACCGTAATAGCTCACGCTACCGTTGTCCCTAGGCAATAATCTTCATCAATCCTCATATTTAATCGTTGCGCCTAAGGACCTCCACCTTGCCCACAGGGCCCTGGGAACCCCTGCGGTAAGAGGTAGAGGTCCCTACGCTCGATCATGAACACACATAAAATGACTGAGGTAAGGGCGTGGGGCAAACGGCTCGGACCTAATGGCAGCTGTCCTGGCAACTTAACCCACCCTTCTCGATCCTCCAGTAGCCTCCTGAAGGCCGTCAATGAGCTCCTCCTGCGCCTCCCCGTTCCGTAGAGCTTGCCAGCAAAGGAGCTAACGACCTCTAGCAGGTTCTCCATCAGCTCCTGGCGGTCCTCTGACCCATCGCCTAATACGACCTCTACCCTGACGTCATGCTTGTCAAAGAGGTGCTCGAGGTCGAACCTTGCCAGCCTGTCCCTGTAAGTTACAGCGACAATGTCCACTTGCCCGCTCATGACGTGGTCAAACGGCTTCCCAGCTACCTTCTATTTCAAGAGGAGGGTCTTGCTCAGAAAAGTGTTTTGCGCGCTAAAGCGTTGGCCATGCCGTTCATGGGACAGTGCCTGCAGGGCAGGAGCGCAGTAAGGACTTTAAGTGTAGATCTTCACGTACTTGCCCACGTAGGGCCTGTCCCTCTCGGCGTTTATGTACTGCTTGAGGGCTCTCCTTATGACCTCGGACTTAGGTATGCCTCTCTTCCTGCTGTACTCCTCAAGGAGCTCAAGCAGGTCATCCTCAAGCTTGAAGCTTAACACCCTCATCCTGGACACCTCACCTGGCACCCTTTGGCAGGGCTCCGGTACTACTTCGGTACTACTAGAGGCTTTATTGAAAGCGGAGCCAGACTACAAGAGTCCACTTGCAATAGGAATCTATAGAGCATAAGAGTATATTAGGCCTCCTGCAGTACTACTCTTACAACGGAGAGACAGAGGGGAGGGGAGTGCCAACTGTACACCTCTCGCTGAGCGACGCCATGTACAAGCAGCTGAAGGAGAAGAGTGACGAGATAGGGATCCAGATAACTGACCTGATAAAGCTATACATAAAGATGGGCCTCCAGGGCGGCCTAGCCTCAAGGCAGGAGGGGAGCGCCGACGTCCTAATGGCTAACCTCTCAAACAGGCTTGACAAGGTCGAGAGGGACCTGAAGCTCAAGGTCACAATGATGGAGGGCAGGTACAGGCAGCTGGAGGAGGCCCTGGACTACATACTCCAGAGGCTCGACACCCTCGAGGACCTTGTGGGCGAGGTCAAGGCTAAGAAGGCTCTCGACGTGGAGCAGGAGAGCGTCAACACTTGAGTGGCTTGCAGCCCTGCCTTATCAGCCTTCCTATACCCTCCCTCCTGATGTCCTCAAGTGTCATGGGCCTCGGGCTTGTGGCGCCCCTCATTTCAAACAGGTCATACTCAAGGTCGAGCTCGGTGTAAATGCACCTAGAGTTGAGTGACTGCCTGGCCTGCGATATGCCCATAGTGCCGTCAACTGCCTGGGCCAGGGGGCTCCTTAAGTAGACAACCTCTGTGTCAAGCACATAGGTCGAGGCCAGAGCCATGGAGAGCCTGACAGACCTGCTGCCCTCCCTCATCTTCACGGGCCCCTGCCTCCCCCTGAAGGCAAGCAGCGGCATCAGGGAGGCCTCGGTCTCAATGGCCTTGGTCGCCCTCTCAAGGACCTCAGCCTCAGCCTCGTTTATGCCGTAGACCCCAACCAGCCCTCCTCTGCTGGCGACGTCAGAGATATATGACAGCACGAGCTCTGTCGGCAGCTCCCCGTCGGCGCCGGGGCCATGAACCGCCAGGAGGCTGTCCACCTTAGCCGAGCGCAGCCCCGTTAGAGACACGGAGTCAGCCAGGGGGCTCCAGAGGCTGTCCTCGCAGCCCAAGGCAAGAACGTCGCCGCCGACGTCAACGCCGAGGACGAGCTCGACCCCCAGCTGGTCCCTTGAGGCCTCCAGGGCCCTCCTCACGCCCTCGCTGCCCTTGCTCAGGTCAACGAAGAGGACCTTCTCGTTGAGGAGCTCTGCAGCCCTGACGACCTGAGGCTTCACCTCCCTGCCGAACCTGAGCGCGTAGGAGCCCTTGTCCACGAGGGCGGCGGAGTCGCCGATAACGTCAATGTCAACCATGGCCTCAAGCGGTATGGGGCCTGGGTAAGGGTCTATGCTGTACCTCTCCCAGACCACCGAGCCCAGGAGGGGCCTCCCGCCCAGCCTCCTCACCTTCTCGTACAGGTACATCGCCCCAGCGACGTCGCCGCCGCCACCTATGCCGAGGACCAGCACCTTCCTCCCTGAGACGGCCTCCTCAAGGCTCCTGAACTTCAAAGGGGCCCCTTGGGTCTGCGAGGGGGGCAAAGTTAAAAGGGGATAGCCTTGGGCTACGATATGGATTCTCCATGTAACAGGAATCCATATCATACCGCCTGCAGGGTCGCCCCGTCAAAGAGCACCGTCGCGCCCGTGAGGTACTCTGGGGAGAAGGCAAGCCATGCTATGACCTCCCTCAGCTCCTCCGGCCTGCCGAGCCTCCTGAGGGGTGACATGGAGGCCACCTTAGTCCAGTAGTCGTTGGCGCTGAGCCCCTCCCTGGCCGCCAGGGCACCTATGAGCCTCTCCGCCCCCGGCGTCCTGAAGCTGCCGAGCTCAAGGACCAGCACCCTGAGCCTGTCGGGGTACTTCCTCGAGAAGAGCTTCGCCATGGCCGGGAGGTCTGCCCTTACAACGTCGCTCAGCCCTGTTGGCCACATGGGGGAGCGGGATGAGAAGCTAGATATGAGTATAACTGTAGCCTTTTTGCCGTTGACCCTGGCGAGCCTGCCCATGAACCTGGCGGGGAAGGTTATGTACATCCTCTGGGCCTGCTCCCAGTCGTCCCAGGAGGCGTCGGCGGGCTCGCAGGGCTCACAGGGAGGGTTGCCGTAGCTCAGGACTGCGACGTCTATGTCACCCAGCTTCCCCCTGGCTTCGTCCACTATTGACTCCGAGCCCCTCTGGGAGATGTCTGCATGGTAAGCGAGGGCCCTGACCCCGTACCTAGCTGAGATGTCCCTTGCCACCCCCTCGAGCCTCTCCCTCCCCCTGGCAATGAGCAGCAGGTCGCAGCCCCTTGACGCCAGCGCGTGGGCTGCCTCAAGGCCTACGCCGCTGCTGGCGCCCGTCACGACGGCTGAGCATATCAAGGGCGCTCACATTAACTCCAGGAGGGGCTGAGGATTTGAGCTTAAGCCGCCAGCAATACCTTAGCTATTAAAGCTTCTGGGCACCTCGGCCGCGGGGCCGGGCGCTTGGCCGAGACAGTATTAGAGCTTAGGGACGTGGTGAAGAGGTTCGGCAGCAGGGAGGCGTTGAGGGGGGTCAGCCTGAGGCTTGGCGGCGGCGAGTTCATGGGCCTCGTGGGCCCCAACGGCGCAGGCAAGACAACGCTGATCAGGGTCTCCCTCGGCCTCCTGAGGAGGGACTCCGGCGAGGTCAGGCTCCTCGGCGGGGACCCCTTCATTGACCCCACGGCGAGGGAGGGCGTGGGCGTGATATTTGAGAGGCCTTCCCTGCCGCCCACTATGCCCGTGGCTGAGCTCCTTGAGAGGGTCGCAAGGATATACGGGGCCTCAAGGGACGACGTAAAGGAGGCCGTGGAGCTGGCGGGCCTTAAGGGGTACGAGGCAAGGCCCTTCGGGCAGCTCTCGGCGGGGCTGAAGCAGAGGGCTGCTATAGCCCACGCGCTCCTCTCAGACCCCAAGTTCATAGTTGCAGACGAGCCCACGAGCAACCTTGACCCAGTTGAGAGGGTTGCCGTGCTCCAGCTGCTCTCGCGCCTCAAGAAGGAGAGGGGGGTTACCATACTGCTCTCGAGCCACGTGCTCTCAGAGGTCCTCAAGGTCGTTGACAGGATAGCCGTAATCAAGTCAGGCAAGGTGGTAGCTGAGGGAGCGCCTGACGAGGTCGTGGGCTCGCTCAAGATAGCCAGGATAAGGGCCCCTGACCCAGCCTCCCTAGCTAAGGCGCTCGCTGGGAGGGGGCTAAGCGCGGAGCCTGGGCTTCAGGACGTGACAGTTAAGCTGAGGGGCCAGGAGGACGAGAGGCTCATGCTGCTTGTCCTCGCTGACGCCGTGGCCTCAGGCCTCAGGTATTACGGCATAGACCTGGTGGAGCCCGGCCTGGAGGAGCTGCTGAAGGAGGTGTGAGCCTTGTCCATCAGGAGGAGCCTTGAGCTGCTCTACCTTGACCTCTGGGACGCCCTCAGGCCGCCGGCCTTTGACATAATGCTCCTGGTGGTCGCGGCCCTCGGGGGAGCCCTCTCTGTGCTTCAGCCCATCACGAGCCCCGTCGAGGCCCTCAGCCCAGAGTTCACCTTCAGCTCGGCCCAGCTGGCGCTCTTCGTCACGACAATTTACATAGCCATCAGGGTCTCCTCTGACTTCGTTAACATAATCCAGGGCGGCATAATGCAGGTATACATGAGCTACCCGCTCTCAAGGGGCTCCGTGGCCTCAGTGCTTTACGTGACCAGGTCCCTGCTGCCCGCCGTGATACTCCTCGGCGTCCCGGCGGCCGTAACTGCAATAGTTCTTTACCCGGTTGTCCTGAAGGGCCCGGCCGAGTACCTAGCCATGTGGCTTTCCTACCTGCTTCAGAGCCAGTTCTACGGGATCATATTCCTGGTGCTGGCTAGCAGGTTCAGGTCCACAGGGACAGCAATAGTGGCCAGCATCTCTTTCTACTTCGGCTACGTCGCCATCTCGGGCGTGCTCTACCTCATAGGGTTCCTTGACAACATACAGTCGCTCATAGACGCGTCAAACGCCATGGGCTTCTACTACGTGGCCTACTACGGCCTCACTGGCCAGAGCTTCCCGGCCTGGGAGTACCTTGTAGTTCCGCTGCTCTACGTTGTCTTATTAGTCCTCTACTTCTACTACTTCGAGAGGAGGTTCGAGCCGACTTGAGGTGGCTGAGGTCAGCCGTGGCGAGGGCCCTGCTCTTCATAGCTGTGGCGCTCATAATATCGAGCGTCGTGGCCACCTACTATGGCGCTCAGCTGAGCACCTCATACAGCACTTCAGTGCCATCGTCAAAGGTCGGCGCAGTGGCTATAGTGGTGCTGCCCAGCTCGCAGGGAATAGCCAAGGTCAACGTTACTGGGGCCTCCCAGGTGCTCTACCTGAGCCTTGGCGTCAACCCGCTTAGCCTCCTTGAGGAGCTCCACGGCGTCGGCATCTCCATAGTCAGCCTCTCGACCCACGAGGACTTCAGGGCGGGCGTGCTGATAGAGGTGGCAGGCATGGCTGGCAACCCTATATTCGTTGAGCAGGCCTTCCAGGGCGTCGTAAAGTACTCCAAGCCGGTCAACGGGCTTTACACTATAAGCAGCCCCGTTAACAGCAACAGCAGCCTAGTCGTGGTTGCAATTCCGAGCGACAACAGCTCCGTCGTTAACGTTGGCGTGAGCTACAGGGTCACGGGCTACGGGAGGCTCTCAACACTTGGGGCCCTCGCGGCCGCGGCAGTCCTGGCAGTAATCTCCGTGGCCTATGACTGGCTGAGCGGGAGGGCCTAAGCACTTATATTTCCTTAAGGCTACTGACCGCTAAGGCGATGTAGATGTCGCAGGGGCAGCAGGAGGTCGAGGTGCTCATAGGTAAGAAGCCGGCAGTAAACTACGTGCTTGCTATAATTGAGGCCTTCAACTCCTCGCCCAACGCCCTAGTCAAGGTAAAGGCGAGGGGGAAGGCAATATGCAAGGCAGTTGACGTAATAGGGGCGGTCAGGGGCAGGTACTTCAAGAACCTCTACGTTAAGTCGTTCAGCGCGGACTACGAGGAGGTTACGATGCAGGACGGCAGCAAGGTGAAGCTCCCAGCGGTTGAAATAGCGGTGGCGCTCACTCCTCAGCCTTCAGGCCAAACCTCCTGAGGAGCGACCTGTCCCTCTTAAGCCTCTTCACTACCGTCTTCACCGACCTGTAGTAGGCCAGCAGTTCCTTCACGTCGTTAACTGTGGCCCCGCTCCCTATGGCTATCCTCCTCATCCTGCCTCTGTCTATCATGTCAGGGTTATCAAGCTCCTCGTAGGTCATGCTCTCTATTATATGGAGCCACCTCTTAATCTTCTCCTCTCCCAGCTTAGCCTGCTCGTCCCCTATCTTGACGGGGAGCGTGGAGGTGGGCAGCATCTCAAGGACCCTGCTGAGGGGGCCAAGCCTCCTTATAGACTTGAGCTGGGCGTATATGGTCCTCATGTTGACCCTGCCCTTCTCTATGTCCTCCTCAACGACCTTAACCGCCCTCTCCTCGGCCTCAGCCTCCCTCACCCTCTCCAGCAGGGACTCTACGTCGCCGAGGCCGAGGACCCTCGCCACAAACCTGCGGGGGTCGAAGGGCTCGAGCTCCTCCACCTTCTCCCCTGTGCCTATGAACTTGACCCTGGCGCCCGTGGCGGCAACCGCTGAGAGGACGCCGCCTCCCCTCGCGGTGCCGTCAAGCTTTGTGACTATGATGCTCCCTATGGGCGTTGCCTCGTGGAACCTCCTCGCCAAATCGTAGGCCTTCTGGCCTATGGCGGCGTCTATTACGAGGGCCACCTCGTCAGGCCTCACTGCGTCAGCTATCCTCCTCATCTCATCAAGGAGCGCCTGCTCGTCGCCGTAGCCGTGCCTCCCGGCGGTGTCGACGATTATGACCTGGGCCCCCCTCGAGGCCAGCTCCTTGAGGCCCCTGGAGGCTATCTCCTCGGCCCTGCCTGACTGCTCGCCGTAGAAGAGGGCCCCGGAGAGCTGGGCCAGGGTCCTGAGCTGCTCAAGGGCCCCTGGCCTGTAGGTGTCAGTGCTGACTAGGCCCACCCTGTAGCCCCTGGCGCTGTAGAACCTGGCTAGCTTCCCGGCCGTCGTTGTCTTGCCGGAGCCCTGGACGCCCACCAGCAGGATGACCCACGGCAGCTTCCTCGGCTCAGCGCCTGGCTGCTCCTCGCCCCCGAAGAGGCTCACAAGCTGGTCATAGACTACCTTGAGGAACCAGTCCCTCCTGCTGACCCCAGCTGGAGGCTCCTGCTGGAGGGCCGCCTGCCTTATGGAGTCACTAAGCTTCTTGACCAGGGCAACGTTGACGTCAGCCCTTATCAGCTCCCTCTGCAGGTCCCTTATGAACTCCTCGACTGAGTCCTTGTAGCTCGGCCCGCCGCCCAGGAACTTCCTCACTGCCTCCTTAAGGCCCTCCAGCACCAAAACCTTTCCCAGCACACCTCTAGCGTTGAGGCTAATATACTGTGAGCTGCTAAAAGGGGCGGTGCCAGCCGTGAGCTTTGAGGTCAGGGCAGTAACACTTCACCTTGGAGTCACGGCCTCGGAGGCCGACGAGCTTTCAGAGGCCCTCGAGGGCGCGGTGAGCTCCCTACTGGAGGCCGTCGACTCAGCTGCATCAGAGGTCGGCAGGAGGCCGACGTACGTCAGGGTAGCCCTTCCCAGCCCAGGGGGCGCTGAGCTCAGGGGCCTCGCGAAGGCCCTCGAGGGGCTGGCCTCCCAGGCGGCTATAAGCGTCGGGCAGCTGGAGCTGAGCGTCAGCCCAGAGGACCTTAAGGCGCTGGCCTCCGCCGGCCTCTACGCCTCCCTCATGCTGAGGGAGCCGAGCTGGCAGCAGGCGAGGGCGGCGGCCTCCCTCATAGCGTCTGTGGCATCAGAGGACCCCTCCCTTGCTACCAGGGTTGCTGTCAACGTCTCTGGGGAGGACCACTTCATAACACCATACTACCCTCTGGCCTCAGCGATCCCTGGGAGGCGCCTGGTCACGGCCGCCCTGACCTACCCCTCGTTCCTTGCAGCGGCCTACAGGTCAGGGGGGCTCGGCGGCCTCACGAAGGCAATAGCTGAGGCCCACGGGGTCGCGGAGGCCCTTGCAAAGGCCGTGGCCTCAGGGGTCAACGCTGAGTATGCCGGGGTCGACCTCAGCGTCTCACCCTGGATGGAGGACTCATCGCTGGGGCTCGTCGAGGAGGTCTCAGGCGTCAGGATGCCGAGGCCTGGCTTCGTAGTGGGCGTCAGGCTGGTCAACGAGGCCGTAGAGGCCGCCTCGTCAGGCCTTAGGGCTGTCGGCTTCAACGAGGTCATGCTCCCCGTGGGCGAGGACTCAAAGCTCAAGGCTAGGGTAAGCGAGGGCGACGTCAACGCCAGGTACCTTGCCATGCTCACTGGGGCCTGCGTGGCCGGCCTAGACATGGTTGCCGTGCCTGCCGACACGCAGGGGGTGGCAGGGCTCATACTTGACGTGGCCTCCTACTCAAGGGCCAAGGGGAGGACGCTGGGGGTGAGGGTCATACCTGTGGAAGGCGCGGAGCCTGGGGACAAGGTAGACCTTGACCGCTTCGGCGAGGCCCCAGTAATTGCCATCTAGCCGCTGTAGGTGAACTGGCAGCTCGCCTGGTAGCCTGAGGCCGTGAACACGGCGACCCTGTAGGGCTCATATGGGTTAAGGGCCATAACGTACATGACTATGGGCGCGTAGTGCCTGGGCGGCACGTATAATTGGGTCGTGTTGGAGGCGTCCTCAAAGCCGGAGCTGTCGTACAGGTATGCGCCTGAGATCTCGACTCCCGAGGTGCCGTTGTTGTAGGCCAACGCGTAGACCTCAAGCAGTCCCTGGGGGGTGCTAACAGCGCCGCAGGACAGCAGCGAGACCCTCTGCTGTTCTATTGATATACCTGGCGACCCCACCCATGATGATATTATAGGGGCCAGCCTGGCAAGCATGGCGGCCACGAGTACGGCCGCCATAAATATAGCTATCGCTGTTAAGTTCTCCCTCAGTGGAAGCCCTGGGAGCCTCGGCCTCCTCAAGCTGGGGACCGGTAATACCCTGCGGGCTGGGAAGTATTACAGGGGCCAGGCCTAGGCCTTAATCAAGTTCCCATATGCCTGAGCGTACCCTTATGTATATGGGCACAATATAATATCCCTGGCCTGAGAACATGCCCAGGAGAAATAGGAAGGGAATGGTGGGCATCGACACGGCCATAATCCTCATAGCGTTCGTCCTGGTGGCAGCCGCGGTGGCGTTCGTGACTCTCGATATGGGAATGACCTCGGCCCAGAAGGCCAAGCAGACTATGGAGAGCGGCCTCCAGGAGTCCTCGACGGCGCTGCAGGTCGACGGCGACGTTATGGCTTACGTTAACACAAGCGGTAATGTGCAGGTTATATACATACCGCTGGGCGTGACCCCTGGCACCGGCTACGTGAGCTTTGCCAAGAACCTATTGTCGGTATCGCTGATAGGCGGCAACATGAGCTACGCTAACATATACAACGGCGTCGCTGAGATGATCAGTGGCTCAAATTCAAACCTGACCGCTATTGCAGTTAGCCTCAAAGGTACTGGAGCCGACGCCGTGGTCTACTTCATACATGGCAACATAACGCCCTTCGTGCTGGGTCCCTACGGCCAGGCCCTGCTGGTTATACACCTGCCGTACGGGCTGCCTGCATATAAGAGCTTCACGGTCACAATATCTCCCAGCGTAGGAGGGGCCATCACTGTAAGCAGGATCATACCGCCTGACAACGTGACTAACACGGTAATAGATCTCGGATGAGGTGCGCAGCTTTGCGCACCAAGGGACCTAACAGACAACCTTCTTTTTTTGTAGCTGAGGGCTCCGCCAGGGCAGTGAGCGAGGTCTCAGCCGCCCTGGCGGGCCTCTTCCTTGCACTTGGCGTTGTGGGGGCACTTATTATCGTCGAGGGCCGCGGCCTCCTGGCGTTCGTGCTTGGAATAACGGCCCTACTGGTTGCAGCCCTCGACGTTCCTGTGCCCCTCTCAGTTATGTTTAGCCTCAAGGGCAGCTGCAGTCCCCCAGCTTTTTTCCTCTCGGGGCCAGGCCCCTCAGCGAAGAGCTCGGCCCAGCAAGGTTCACGCCCGTGGGGGTCCTGGAGTCCCTCTTTCTCAGGAAGGTCACACTTGCAAGGGGGTGCGTGGCCGTGAGCGAGCAGCAGAAGCCCCAGGAGCAGCAACAGCAGGTCGCCCAGGGCCCTGGGGAGCTCACGGAGGTGGCCAGGATGCTGAGGGACGCCGCGGCACAGCTCAGGTCAATAATTGACAGCGTCAACAACCCCCTGGCCGCCATAGCTGCCAACGCTATGCAGCCGCAGCCTCAGGCCAGGCAGGAGCCGTCCAGCAGGACCCAGGCAGGAGTCGCAGAGCGCGCCGAGGCCCAAGGGCCCTTGGTCGAGGAGCGGCCAAGCGAGGTAGAGGTTGCAGCCCCATTGACAGCAGCTCCTCTTCAAGCTGAAGAGTCAAGGCAGGTGGCCTCCCAGGGCATGAATGTGGAGAAGGTCATGAAGCTTCTGAGCCTCTTTGCTGACATGAGCGCGCTGTCAAGCGACTTCTTTGAGAACGTGGTAAAGGCCATGGGCTCCCTTGGTGTGTTAAGCGAGGGCGAGAGGGACGCCCTGGTTTACCTGCTTAACACCATAAAGCTTGGAATGGACAAGGGCCTGTCGCCCCAGGAGGTCATCTCGCTCCTCGCCATACTATTTAGCGAGGCTGGGGTCAGCAGCGACGATGTCATAAGGAGCGGCCTGACCAAGGTAATACTCTCGAAGCTCAGCAGGCAGGAGGAGTCGAGGTGAGAGCTTGAGCGACGTTGCGGTGAGTCACACGATCTTCATAATAGTTACCGTGATACTGGTCTCGGCGGTCAGCGCCGCGGTTATACTTAAGACATACCAGATAATGAGCGCTTACTCCCAGAGGTCCAGCGCTGAGGCCCAGTCGCTGGAGACGCAGCTGACCCCTGTGTACGCCTACTATAACGCCTCCGACTCCTCATACTACATCTTCGTCAGGAACAGCGGCTACCTCACCTTAACTCAGGCGGAGCTCAGGTACGTTGAGGTCTTCCTTGGCCCCGCCAACGGCACCCTGAACATGTACCTCTACTCACAGCAAGGCGGCCCGGGGACCTGGGGGCTAGTTACCATCTACGGCTCCCAGGGGGCCAGCTGAGCCCGGGCGCCATGGCTGAGATAGTTGTGAGGACCGGGGCTAACTTCGGCAACACAGTTCACGTCATAGTGTCGCTGCCGGACGGCCAGGAGTTCAGCACATACCTTCAGCAGTCCCCTTAGGTGGTACGCGTGGGCGTTGAGGTAGCCGTAGGTATGGCAATAGCTGCAGTCGCCCTGGTGGTGGTGCTGGGGTCCCTGGCTGGAATGATATTGAACGCCTACCAGGTCGCATCGCTGCCGCGCAGCTACCAGCCCCTGGCTTACGTCAGGGTGCCCTCGGCGCTCCTCGCTGCTAATAACAGGACGCTGCTCGTAAACGTGACAAACTACGGCCAGGAGCCCCTGTACCTGGTCGAGGACACCTACGTTATAGTTCTTTACTACACGCCCGCGGGACGTGAGGTCCAGGTGTTCAACCTGACCTCAAGCCCTCCTGTGCTCTACTTCGTGGGCGGTACTCAGCGCCTTACTCGGCCGGCTCAGGGCTCATGCCAGGCGAGACCATGGAGCTCAACCTGACGCTGTCGCAGCAGGCCCTAAGGGGTCAGCCAATAACGGTAACAGTGGTACCCCTTAAAGCACCCCTGCCCAGTATTCCTTTACACCGGGCCCCTAAAGTGATACTCAGCACTGGGAACGAAGAGGTGGACTCAAGGCTTGGAGGAGGCATACCTCACCCAAGCCTTATAGCCATTGAGGGCGACAACGGCTCGGGCAAAACCAGCATCGCGCTCCTGCTCGCACAGACCTACCTGAGGGCGGGCCTCTCGGTGGCTTACTTCACCAACGAGGGAAGCAGCTACACTTTCATAAGCAAGGCTAAGGAGTCCGGCTTCGACCTCTTCGGCTACTTCATCGGGGGGTCGCTGAGGGTCTACACCATGAACGTGGGGATTCCAGTGACAAGAGACACCGCTGAGAGGCTCCTGGGGGCCCTCGCTTACGTGTTCACCTCAGGGAAGCTGAACTTCAACGCAGCTGTGATAGACACGCTCTCATACCTGTCATCGGCCGCCCCAGAGGGCTCAATAAAGATGCTCTTCGAGGCCCTCAGGAAGTCTGCTGACAGAGGCATGAGCGTGGTCGTCACGTTTCACCCTAACACGCTGCCGAAGACACTCTCGGAGCCCATAAAGGCTACCTGCGACGGCTACATCAGGCTGAGCGAGGCGAGCCTCGGCGGCAGGAGGCTAAAGGTGCTGACTGTGGTTAAGTTCAAGGGCCTCCCCTCCGGGGCCCAGAGCTCCATAACCTTTGACGTGGACCCCGCCTTTGGCATCAAGGTGATACCCATAGTTCTGTCCTAAGGTGATGGCTTTTGAGGTTCAGCCTGTTGCCCAGAAGGCATAGGGGCGCTGGGCCTGCAGAGGTCAAAGAGCCCGACTTCGGCGAGAGACCCCAGTACCTTCAGGACTACATTTCGAAGGTCAGCGGCGAGCTGGGGGAGCCTGTTTACATGGAGAAGCTCGACTCCTCGCTGAAGAAGCAGAGGGCCTACAACGTGGTTTACCCAGTGGGAGGGGGCGTTTTCATCCACGCCTACTCTATCAAGGGCAGCGACATGGGTAAGTACGCAGTTATAGAGCCCCCAAGGCCCTCGCTCGAGCTCATGAAGGCGATAGACGTCGCCCTGGCAAACGTGATAAGCGGCGAGGCCCCAGAGTCGGCGGAGGAGAGGAAGAGGCTTCTCCTCTCACTCCTGGACAGGATACTTGAGCCAACGGACTCTGAGGTGGACTACTCGTCACTAGCCAGCGACATTGAGCTCAGGAGGGTTCCAGTGAAGAGGGAGTGGGCTGACTACGTAAAATACCACGTCATCAGGGACAAGATAGGGGTTGGGGTGCTGGAGCCCTTCCTCAGGGACCCCTACCTTGAGGACATATCGGCCAGCGGCGTTGGCAACATATACATAGTGCACAAGATATTCAACAGGATGGAGAGCAACGTGGGCTTCTCCTCAGAGGACGAGCTGGACTCCTTCGTGCTCAGGCTCGGCGAGAAGATAGGGAAGCCCATAACCAGGGCCAGGCCAATAGTGGACGCTACGCTGCCCGACGGAAGCAGGTTAAACATAGTGTTTGGCACTGACGTGAGCCTGAGGGGCACGAACTTCACGATAAGGAAGGCGTCAAAGGTGCCCATAAGCGTGACCCAGCTGATAGACTGGGGCACCATAGATGAGAGGGTCGCGGCCTATACGTGGATGCTGCTGAGGGAGGGCATGAGCGGCTTCATATGCGGCGAGACGGCCTCGGGGAAGACCACGGCGTTGAACGCCATAGCTGTCTTCATAAGGCCCACATATAAGGTTGTGACCATTGAGGACACTGCTGAGGTCCAGCTGCCCCACCCCAACTGGACCAGGGAGCTTGCCAGGGACACCGGGAGGCCTGAGACGAGCGTCGCCCTCTTCGACCTCCTCAGGGCCGCCCTGAGGCAGAGGCCTGACTACATAATTGTCGGTGAGATAAGGGGTGCCGAGGGCGCCGTGGCATTCCAGGCCATGCAGACGGGCCACCCAGTGCTCTCCACCTTCCACGCGGGCGACTTCACCAGGCTTATACAGAGGCTCACGGGACACCCCATAGATATACCCAAGCCCTACATGGATAACCTGAACTTCGCCTGGTTCCAGGCGTCCACGTACTCCAAGACGGGCCTGCTGGTCAGGAGAATGACGGCGCTTTACGAGATAGTGGGCTATGACCCTAACACGGACTCCGTGAGCGCAATTCCAGTGTTCACCTGGGACCCCTCCACGGACCGCTTCATGTTCTCGGGCAGGGGGTCCAGCTACCTGCTCGAGGAGAAGATAGCAAGGATGAGGGGCCTCCCCAGGAGGGACTACAGGCTCATATATGACGAGCTTGACATGAGGGCCGCCTTCCTCAGGGAGCTGGTCAACAGGAAGGTCTTTGACTACTTCCAGGTGTTCAAGGCTGTGGTGAAGGCTGAGAGCCTGGGCGTGGAGAGGGCCCTGGCGGAGCTGAGGGCAGGGAGGCTTGACCTATCTTGAGCCCCAGGGCGACAAAGCTTAAGATGCCAAGGCTAGGCCCGCTCCACGCCTCAGCGATAATCATAGCGGCTGGCCTCCTGCTGATGGCGTTGAGCAGGGGCAGGCTTGAGGTCCCCTCACTGCTCATAATGTTCTCTGGCGCTGGAGTTCTCCTCTACTGGCTGCTCTCCCACAGGACTTTCATAAAGCTTGACGTGGATTTCCTGTACTCCCTGCTTCACATGTACGTCGTCTCCACGGGGTCCCAGCCGCCGGGCGAGGTGGTTAGGAGCGCCTCCAAGGGGCCATATGGTCACTACTCAAAGGTCTACAGGAGGGCCGCGGAGCTCGCAAAGAGGTGGGGCTACACGGTGCCCGAGGCCCTCTCCCTATCATCAAGGGGCGAGAGGAACAAGGCTTTCAAGGAGTTCATGGAGAGGCTCTCGGTGATATCAGCTGTGGGCGAGGAGGTGACGTCCTTTCTAAAGGTCGAGTACGAGACCATAAAGTTCAACTACCAGAACTATTACAACAGAAGCCTTGATGCGCTCAACGTGCTCTACGGGGCCTACGCCTCAACCATGGTTTCAGTGATCTTTGCGGTCACTACAATGATGCTTCTGTTCTTCTTCTTTGGCGGCACCAGCCTTAGGATAGTTATACTGAGCTACATAGCAGCCCTGATAGCCATAGCGGTGCTGGGCGTGCTCGTGATACTGAAGGCCCCTAAGGACCTCTTCGAGGCCAGGAGGTCCAGGAACCCTACGGCGCTCCTTGCCGACCTGCTTGCTGTGGCCGGGCTCGTGCTGGGCGTGACTATATCATATATGATACTGTCCCATGGGGTTAACTACGTCACTGTGGGTATCTCATTCATAGTGTTTGGCCTACTCTTTATACCGGCAGGCTACGTAATAAACAACATGGAGAACACGATAGACGACTATGACAGGTTCTTCCCGGTCGTTATAAGGAGCCTGGGGATATACCTGTCCCAGGTGCCAGACCTGAGGCAGGCCATCAAGGAGCTCTCCAGGATAGAGGTAGGCAAGCTTAGGAAGCTGTTGGAGAACCTGCAGGCCTCCCTCTCCATGGGCGTCGACAAGAGCGTGGCCATGGCTAAGTTCGCGGCCCAGACCAGAAGTGAGAACATATACAGGTCACTTCAGGTGTTCTCGGAAGTCATAGATCACGGGGGTGACCTGAGCGAGGCGGGCGTGGCGCTCTCTGACCACATGAACCTCCTGCTTACGCTGAGGGAGAGGAAGCTGCAGGTGACTGGCAACTTCCTCTCGACGCTTATACTCATGCACGCCAGCGTAGTAGCAATAATGGCCTTCATGGCTGAGATGATGTACTACTTCTCACAGCTGCTCATACCCCTAAGGGCCAGCATAAGCGCCTCCTTCGCTAACGTCTTCGTCTTTGGCAACATTAACGTGCCCCTGCTGGAGTCCTCGACCATAATATTTGCAGCTGTGATAACACTCATAAATGCCTACATACTCGCTGTTACCAAGGTTGGGAGCCCTAGGTCATTCTACCTCTTCCTGGCAATACTGTCAATAATGAGTGGAGGCGCTATAGTTGGGGTGGCTGTCTTGATGTCATACCTTTTCCACATATTCCCAGTGGCCACAGCAGGCCTCCCCTAAGCTCGCCTCCTGCTCTAAACATATTCCCTAAGGTAAGAGTTCGGCCTTCATAGCGGCTAGCAGTCACCTCTAGTGGCTATTAGCCGCTCGGCCTCATCACTCCTCACCCCCTCCCCGCGCCTAGGTTAGGGAGCGTGGGCTCCCAGCCACGACGCGGGGAGCTTCACTGGGCGCCCTCTCCACCTCGCGACTGCTCATCGACTTCACGGTGGCGCCCTCCGCTCAAAAAGTTGATGGGAAAGTTTATAAAGGTGATGAGAGAGAATGGTTTTTTGATAGGCATATGGCCTCAGCTTACTTAATAGTATTAAGGGATTAGAAGGATTAAAAATAACGAGTAGTTACGTTAAAAAAGTTACAGACAGCCTCGGGGTCCTGCTTGAGGGGAAGAAGGCTTTCTACTTAGCGCTGCTGGTCAGCCTACGCGGCCTACTCGGTTTACGTATGCATCGTCCCTGCCCCTGGACCTTCGTGGGGCTGGCTCAGTTTCTCCACTCCCAGGCAACGTCGACGGGGCGCTCCTGATAAGGGGCTTCACAGTTACCCAGACACCCCTCCTTCCTAAGTATAAGCGTCTCCCCTTTTACCTCCCCCAACTAACTCCTAGCCGGGGAGAGGCTTGACCACTCTAAGGTTCGGGCCAGCCGGCAAGCCAACTAACTTCAGCGGCGACTATGAGGATGTGCCCCCCCTCCTCAGGCAGATGGGCCTTGACGCCCTAGAGTATGAGGCCGTCAGGGGCGTCAGGGTGGCCAGGGAGAAGGCTGAGAGGATAAGGGAGGTCGCCCAGCAGAATGACGTGGTCCTGAGCATGCACGCCCCCTACTTCATAAACCTGGCCAGCCCTGAGGAGGACACCGTTGCAAAGAGCGTAGAGAGGCTGAGGGAGGCCGCCCAGGCGTCCGAGTGGATGGGTGCCTACGCCGTCGTCTTCCACCCGGGCTACGTAAAGGGGAACGCGAGCAGGGAGGAGGCCCTCAGGAGAGTAGTAGAGGCCATGGGGAGGGTATTTGAGGGTCTCGAACTTAAGGTGGCATGGCTGGCCCCTGAGACCACCGGCAAGGAGTCACAGGTGGGCGACGTGGAGGAGACCATAAGGATATGCCAGTCCCATGAGAGGGTCAGGCCCGCTGTTGACTGGGCTCACCTCCACGCTAGGACTGAGGGGAAGGACATAAACAGCGAGGATGACGTGATAAAGGTGATAGACAGGATAGAGAAGGAGCTGGGCACGTGGGCGGTGAAGCCTCTGCACACTCACTTCTCAAAGATAGAGTACGGCAAGGGGGGCGAGAGGGAGCACCACACGCTTGGGGAGCAGGGCTTCGGGCCTGAGTGGGAGTACGTCTGCAAGGCCTATGTTGACACGGGCATAGATGGCGTGATAATAAGCGAGAGCCCCATACTTGAGCAGGACGCGCTGCTCATGAAGAGGGTCTGCGAGAAGTACCTGTGACGATCAAAATCGTGCCGCTGACGCCGCTAACGTTAATGTTCGGCAATAACGCCCCCTCCTAAGGCTATTAAATTAAGGCGCCTGTAGGGCTGAACCCTTTTCACGTCAATAGAGATCCTTCATGGTATTACGTCCGAACAGGCTAAGTGGTGACCCCTCACCTGATGGGGGAGATGCCCCAAGGGCTAGGGGAACGGGGCCTTAGATGGGGCCTCGCGCCGCTGGGCTTGACGGCTGCCCATGAGCCACGCCGATTGCCTATGAGACGCGGGCGATGTGGGGGTCCCTGCGCTCTATCATGAATAAGCAGGTGATTGAGGTGAGTGCGTAGGGACAAACGGTCTGTCCGCTTTAAGGCCTCCTTTGACGAGAGCGAGCTGGCGGGCCCTCTCCAGGGAGCGTTATCAGCGGAGAAGCCTAGCGGTCGCCGCCGGCCGTCGCCCTGGCCTCGGCCCCGGCCTTGATGTCAAGGAGCGACACCTCCGTGAGAACCTTCGCCCTCTCTATAACAGCCATTGCCTCGGGCACCAGCAGGTACCTGAGCCTGTACAGGCCTTCAAGAGGCACGTAAACAGTGCCCTCCTCGGTGTGGCCGCAGACCTCACACTTGAAGTGGTACTTGACCTCTATGAAGGTGTCTCCGTCCCTGTTGACGGGCCCTGACACCACGTAGCTGTATGTCCCTGGGGCCCCGCAGGAGGGACAGACGGCTGGCCTCTCTATTGCCCTCGTCTCCAAGTCGGCCCCCGTAATACTCTTGCGGGGCCCTATTAAAGGGGCTGAAGCTCTTGAGCGGGCCAGGCCAAGGCCTGAGCCGCCTGGCGGTGGGCCAGTTATCAGCATCCTCTGATGGCAACTAACGTCTTAAGCATCTGCAGCGCCGCTTGAGGTGCTACATCTCCACTGGGCTCAGCGGCATCACAAGTACGTCATAAGCGGCCGTCAGCCCCAACGGCACGAGGTCCCCCATCTACGGTGACTAAGGCCCTCTGGCGGCCTGGGGCATGGCTCCAATCGCCGCCCAGGCCCCTCAGCGACGGCAAACGTCGTCAAAGCCTTTAGACATAGCCTCTGAACGCTTGTTATAAGTCCGCCCCATACCCTTAACTGCGGCCGTGGTGGCCGTGAGAAGGAGTCCCGAGGAGAGGGAGAGGGTAAAGAGGGAGGCTGAGGAGGCCTCATACGAGCTCGGCAAGGAGATGCCTGAGTCCCTGCTGAGGCTCAGGCGCCTCCTCAGGAAGGCCGTAAAGTACGCGGCCGCCTCGGGGACCAGGGTCATGGTTGTGCTGAGCGGCTCCGACCCAGTTAAGGTCGGGGTCGCCACGGCATTCACGTTAATAACGTACGAGCAGGTCATGAGGTCGCTCAAGGGGAGGCCGCAGATAAGGGTCCTCTACGCCTTCAACCAGTACTTTGAGGACTCCCAGCTGAGGAAGGAGCTTGTCAAGAGGTCAGTCAAGGAGAGGGGCAACTTGCTCAAGCTCTCAATAATAAAGTCGGAGGACGCCAGGAGGTACCTCGGCACCACCTTCCAGGGCCTCGTGCTCGACCTTGTCAACGACCTGAGGCCCAACAGGCTCGGCATACTAGTTGGCATAGTCGAGGGGGGCGGCATGATAGTCCTTCAGGCCCCCTCGTGGGATTCGTGGGACCAGCAGCTGACGGAGTTTAAGAGGAACCTCGTAGTGCCGGGCCATGAGCAGCCGAGGCACGTCTTCATAAGCTGGTTCAAGAGGAAGCTGCTGGAGCACAACAGGAACGTTTTCGTGATAGACCTTGATAACGACAGGCTGGTCAGCGGGGAGCCGGTCAAGCTGCCCCCTGCCAAGGAGAGGCAGGTGAGCCTGCCTGAGGAGGCGGAGTTCCCAAGGGAGCTCTACTCGCTGGCCCTCACGCAGGACCAGGTGGAGGCCATAAGGCAGGCAGAGTGGCTCATAGAGCCGCCGGGGAGGGGCAGGAGGAAGCTGCTTGTCATAACAGCGGACAGGGGCAGGGGGAAGAGCTGCGCCGCTGGCATAGCTATGGCGGGGCTCGCCAAGGCGCTGGGCGGCCAGAGGAGGCTCAGAGTTGTGGTGACCTCGCCTGACCTCCAGAACACCCAGAGCCTCATGGAGCTTGCTAAGAAGGCCTTCGAGGCTGAGGGGCTCGACGTCGAAGTCATCGCTGACAGGGGCCTCATAGAGGGCTTCAAGGGGAAGGGCTTCATCATAAAGTACGTCAGCCCAGACAGGGTGCCTGAGGCAGAGGCCGACATAGTTATAATAGACGAGGCCAGCGGCCTGCCGGTCCCCCTCCTGCACAAGATATGGAGGAGCCACTCAAGGGTGCTTGTCGCCTCAACAGTGCACGGCTACGAGGGGGCCGGCAGGGGCTTCAGCGTCAGGTTCCTCGGAGAGGTCAAGCAGGACCCCAACACTGAGCTCAGGCAGTTTGAGATGAGGGAGCCCATAAGGTACTCCGAGGACGACCCGATAGAGGCCTGGCTCTTCGACGTGCTCCTCCTTGACGCGGAGCCCGCAAAGCTCGAGGAGCCAGACCTGACTGACATAAAGGAGGGGAGGCTCCAATACCTCGTGCTTGAGCCTGAGGAGCTCTTCCTCAAGAGGGAGGACCTGCTCAGGCAGGCCTTCGGCATATACGTGCAGGCCCACTACAGGAACGAGCCTGACGACCTGGCCCTCGTGGCTGACGCCCCGCACTACAGCATAAGGGCGGTGGCGACGGGCTCAGGCAGGATAGTGGCGGCCTCCCTCCTCGCAGAGGAGGGAGGGCTTGACGAGGAGCTCTGCAACACCCTCCTCAACCAGGACAAGACCAAGGGCAACATCATACCTGACAGGGTCATAAAGCACCTCAGGGTGCCATCCTTCGGCAGGCTGAGGGGCTGGAGGATTGTTAGAATAGCAACCCACCCGAGCGTCCAGGACAGGGGCGTCGGCTCGGCCCTCCTGAGGTTCATATTCGACGAGGCCGTGAAGAGGGGCTACGACTGGGTGGGCAGCGGCTTCGGCGTTAACGAGAGGCTCGTGAGGTTCTGGCACAGGAACGGCTTCCAGCTGATACACGTAAGCCCTGACAGGAACCCTGTCAGCGGGGAGTTCACGGTCCTGGTCCTCAGGCCGATAGGCGAGCAGGCCTCAAAGCTCGCGGCTGTGGCAAACAGGGAGGTCAAGGTAAAGCTTCTTGAGGCGCTGCAGGACAGCTACAGGGGCATGGAGCCTGACGTAGCCGCCGCCATGCTGAGCTCAACAGCGCCCGTGACGGAGGAGGTGCCTCCCCTGACGGAGCTCAGGTACCAGAGGCTGTGGGCCTACCTCTACGGACCTATGACCTATGAGACCAGCAACGACGTCATAAAGGAGGTAGTGAGCGCCTACTGGGCCAGGGCGCCGCTCGACAGGGGGCTCCTAACGAGGGAGGAGGAGCTGGCGCTCATAGTTAAGGTCATGCAGGGCAGGCCTTGGCCCGAGGTCTCAAGGGAGCTCGGCATTCAGTTCGAGGACGCTCTCTCCCTCGTGAGGGCCGCCGTCAGGAAGATAGCTGAGAGGTACTACGGCCTCGGCGAGGGCTCCATGAAGGCGCTGGGCTTTGACGAGCTGGACAGCCCGGCAAGCGCAGTAGGCAAAAAGTAGGGCTAGCTAAAGAAATGCCTCTTAAACGTCAGAGTCCCCTATGACGTAGACGTAAAGGGTCCTCTGCCAGCCTCCTCTATCGCCTATTACCTTGACGGGCTTCCAGCCAGGTATCTGGAAGTCAAGCGTCACGACCCTGGTGCCTGGCTTCAGCTCCTGCTTGAGCTTAGGCTTGAGCGCCTCGTTGACGCTGGTCAGCAGGTACATGTAGACGACAGTGGCCTCAGATATGGGTACCCTGAAGAAGTCGCCGTGAATTATCTCAACCCTGCTATCGAGGCCCTCCCTCTTGACCCTCTCGGTGGCCTCCTTGTAGAGCTCATCCCTCAGCTCGACGCCCACCGCCTTCTTTACCGGGTACCTCTTGGCGGCCTCAACCACTATCCTGCCGTCGCCGCAGCCGAGGTCGTAGAGGACGTCGCCCTCCTTGAGGTCAAGCGCCTGGAAAACAAGGTCAAGCACCTCTGGCCTCGTGGGCACAAACGGCACCGACGGACCTCCCAACGCCATGGCTATCCACCCTAGGTCCTCTTCAAACCCCTCATTATCCCCCGTAGTGGGTACCCTTATTACGCGTTGGCCCCGTACTGTTAAAGGCCTTTTCTCCATGCGTTTGCTAGCGCGCGGCAACAAGGGCCTGCGGCCCCTGCGATTGAATATCAGTGAGGCCCTTCGTGGCCTCACAGTAGAATTAGGCCAGCCGTGAGCCTAGGAGACCTCGCAGCCCTGAGTGGTAGTGTACTCCCTGTTATAGTAGAGCAGGGGGCACCTGACCTGGGGCGCCTCGCCATCTATGACCTCGCCTACTACTATTGAGTGGTCGCCGCCGTCGTAGATAGCCCACCTCCTGGCGACAAGGTACGGCCTGGCGAGAGGCAGCATGGGTCCATACTTCCCCTCAACGTAGTTAACCCTCCTCAGCCTGTCAAGGGGGTCCCCTGGCTCAGCCATTATGCGGGAGACCCACTCATCCTCCTTTGAGAGGAGGGTCACTATAAAGTGGGGGGCATTGACAAGGACCTCATGGCTCCTGCTGGACTTATCTATGCACACGAGTATGAGAGGGGGATTTACGCTGAGGCTCGTCATGCTGCTCACTGTAAGGGCCGCGTAGGAGCCCCCGGCTCCCCTCGCCGTTACAACGTAGACCTGCTGGGCTGCCGACCTCATGAAGCCCTTTACCAGCTCCCCTGCGTCCAAGTCACGTCCCGGGGCCTAGTGTGTGGCCAAATTAAACGTCCTTCTCGCCTTCCTCTCCTCGCCTCCCCCGCCTCCCTCATCCTGACCCTCTTCCTCCTCACCCCCCTTCATCTGGGCCCTGTAGACCTCATATGAGACCTCCATGGCGTACTTAAGGGCAGCCTTTGCCTTGAGGAACTCGAGCGTGGAGTAGAGGCCGTCGAACTTTATCTCCGCCACGCTGCCGTCAGGCCTCTCCTTGATTGTGAGCTTCACGCCTCCGCCCTCCCCAGTAGCCTGCTCCCCGCCCTGGTAGGCCTTGATCTCGGCCTCAACAGTGTCGAGGTACTCCCTGACCTCCTTGGGCAGCGCAAGCGGTATGTCAGGCACAACCCTCACGTAGCCCTCGCCCCTGAGGAGCCTGGCAACCCTCCTCCTGCCCACCTTGACGTCCTCGGCCCTCTCCGCTGGGCTCACCTTGCCCGCGTCCTCTATGTATGAGAGCAGCGTCCTGAGGGCGTTAAGTTCATCCTCGAGCTCCTGTATCCTCCTCTTAAGGTAGGCCTCAAGGGTCTCCTTGCTGACGGCCCTCTCAGACTGCTGGCTCAAGGCCCACTCCCTGAAAACATTAGACTAAAGGAGGCTTTCGCAGGGAGGGGCAAGTAACACCTGCGGCCAGTATGCTCCCTGTCCTAGCACTCCTCCACCACGATTTTTATGGTGGCCTTATTCATTTTAGTTACCTTATTCACGGCTAACCCTGCTTACTGCAGCGGTTTGTCTTCAATAAAGAAAAAGTAACTCCTGCCGTAGTGATCAGTTTTATCATTGAAGAAAGGCTTTAGTTTGTCAGGGTCCCAGCGTTTACTATGGCATATTCGCTGTGGTCCGAAACTTAACCGCTTTAATCGCATTTATAGTGCTATGCGAACTAGCAGGCGTAATCGGCTCAATATTTACTATACCTGCGATTCCGAGCTGGTATTCTACGCTGAGAAAGCCTTGGTTTAATCCACCCAACTGGCTTTTTGGACCTGTATGGCTTATACTTTACTTCTTGATGGGGCTGTCACTCTACCTGGTATTTGAAAGCGGAGGGAATAGAGCAATAGTAGAGCCCGCGTTATGGGCTTTTGGTGTTCAGTTGGTTTTGAATGTGCTGTGGTCCGTGTTGTTCTTTGGTATGCATAAACTGTTTTACAGTTTCGTTGAGATAGTGCTGCTTTGGATCTCTATAGCAGTCACTACAGTACTGTTCTTCATGACTAGTAGAGCTGCGGCATACCTACTGCTTCCTTACATAGCGTGGGTAACCTTTGCGGCTTTACTAAACTATTATGTATTCATACTGAATACCTAGTTTTAAAAGATGGCTTAAAACTTTGCGAAAGTATAACCCTATTCAAGCTCGAGGAATAGGGGCTATGCAACTAGGAGGGCGCTCCTTGAGATCGCGTCGCCGCCTAAGCTTACGCCCCCTTGAAAACGTACCTATACATGCTGTGTAGGTCTCCTCAGCCTAGGCGGGCCTCTCGTCTGGGCTGATGCTAACAACACTTTACGGGGTGTCCACCTCTTCAAATGAAGTACAGGTAGCAATCTCCCGTCTCAATGGGCGGAGGGACTGCGATGCCTCGCCTTTAGCATCTGGCGCCGTTACTCTATTATCTTGCTTAGCTCCTTTATGGCTATGGCTAGGAAGAGGACGTTAAATATAGTTAGCGCCAGCAGGTCCATGGAGATGTCCAGCTTATCGTACAGTATCAGGCCCCTCGTCGCGTCCACTGCATACGTAAGCGGGTTAAACAGGGCAACGGCTTGGAGCGGCTTAGGCATTATCTTTAGAGGGTATAGCGCGTTACTTGTGAAGAACAGCGGCATCGATATCGCGCCAATTATCCCCATGAACCTCTCCCTGGTCTTCATCACTGACGCCAGGAGTATCGACATGGCTGTAAAACCTATGTCCACATATATAACTATGAGGTAGCCTGCTGTCAGCAGCAGAGGGTTGTCGGTGAACTTAGCCCCAACCAGGGCCGCTGAGGCCAGCACTATTATGTACTGCGTTGACGCCCTCACGGACCCCGCAAGGGCCCTCCCTATAACTATGTTTGCCCTCGGGATCGGCGATGAGAGGAGCCTCTTGAGGACGCCTGACTCCCTCTCGAACACCATCATGATGCCGTAGCCTAGCGCTATGAAGGTCGCTGACTGGAACACGACGCCAGGGGCTATGAAGGAGGTGTAGTCCTGGACGCCTAGCGCTACCCTGTGGGCCATGACGACGCTGAAGACTGTCACCCAGAGGATCGGCTGTACGGCCCTAGTGACAATTTCCACCGGGTCGTGCCACACCCTCCTTAGCTCCATCTCAACCATAGCCAAGACGCTTGTGAACGCCCTCAGCGTCCTGGCGTTCATGGCTCAGCCACCCCTCCTGATCATACCCCTGGTCGACAGGACCTCCCTTACGCGCTCCCTCTCCTCCCCCTCAGAGATCCCTCTGCCCGTGAGCTTGATGAAGACGTCGTCAAGGGAGGCCTCTACGACCCTCGCCTCAAGCACTTTGATGTCAGCGCTGTAGAGCCCCTCTATAATCTTTGGCAGCGCCGTCGCGGGCTCCTTCGTGACGACCGAGATCTCACCGTTGTTACCAGCGACCGCGCTGAAGCCGAGCCCCGAGAGTACCTCCTTGGCCCTCTCCGCGTCCCCGCCTACCCGAAGGACTACCTTGTCAACTCCGTAGGTCTTCTTGAGCTCTAGGGGCGTTCCCTCCGCTATTATCTTCCCCCTGTTAATCATGGAGATCCTCTCCGCGTACCTGTCTGCCTCGTCCATGTAATGGGTTGCAAAGAATATGGTAGTGCCATACTCCTTCTTGTATGATAAAAGGCTTTCCCATACGAGCATCCTCGCCCTCGGGTCTAAGCCGATGGTGGGCTCATCAAGTATAATCAGCCTTGGCCTGCTCATCAGCGCTATGGCTATCTCTAACCTCCTTATCATGCCGCCGGAGTACGTCTTCACGAGCCTCCTAGATGCCTCCCTCAGCCCCATGAACTCTAGGGCCTCCTCAACGACTTCGGCCCTCCTGCTGGACTCTATACCGTATATCTTGGCGTATATGAGGGCGTTCTCATACCCGGTCAGGTCGGTCCACAGGCTCATCTCCTGGGGCACGTAGCCTATCAGCTCCCTGACCCTCTCCCCCTGGGACGAGACGTCAAAGCCGAAGACCTTGACAGAGCCCCGAGTAGGCTTGATCTGGGTGGTGACGATCCTTATGAGTGTGGTTTTGCCAGCCCCGTTGGGGCCTAGGATAGCGTGGGAGGCCCCCTCCTCAACGGTGAGGTTGACGCCGTTTAACGCGGTGACGCCGCCGGAGTAGACTTTAACTAGATCCCTTACCTCTACGGCTAACGTTACTAAAGTCACCAAGGGTGTAACGGAAAACCGAGCTTATAGGTTTAATGCAATAATTAATTGAAAAGTTTGCTTTAAAAAAATATAGTGGCACTGTGAGAAGGAAGCACTAAATAACCTCAAGCGCTTAGGACGCGAGGCCGCAAGGCTGCTCTCAAGCGCATAAAAGCCCTAGTCCATGAGGCCCTGCGCTCTTCGAGGAGGCTTGGAGAGCGCGCTTACCTAACAATGCCATACAATGACGCCTTGGCCCGCGCCTGGCATTGTTACGAGCAAGATAGATTGCTAGCCGCCACGCGTCACCCAGCAGGGCGAGGCTTCCGTGAAGCTAAGGATTCACCTTGATAACCCTTGTCCCAGGGGCTCCACCATCAAGTACCCTGACCCAGCTCGACCTGGAGGTGAGGGCAGCCGCCACCCTCTCGGCCTCGCCGGGCCTTGTAATGGCTATTATTGAGCCTCCCCAGCCTGCCCCCGTCAGCTTGGCGCCTAGCGCCCCAGCCCTCCTGGCCGCGTAGACAAGCTCCTCAAGCTCAGGGGTTGAGACGCCTATGGCGGAGAGGAGGCCGTGGTTTATGTTCATGAGGGCCCCTATGTCCTCGAGCTGGTTGCCCCTTATGGCCGACCAGGCCAGGTCGATCAGCTGCTCGACAAGGCCCAGCAGGGAGACCCTGAGGGGGCCGACCCTGTCAAGGAACTTCAGCACGTTGAGCACTGGGGCCGCCGTGCTCCTCCTCAAGCCAGAGTCCGCCACCACCAGGGGCACGCTGAGCCCTCCCTGGAGCCTCTCCAGGACGCCCTGTCCCCTCCTGAAGACTATGGTGCCGCCGTAGACCACAGTAGCGGGGTCAACGCCGCTTGGGTTCCCGTGGGCCACCCTCTCGCCCTCCATGGTCACCTCGAAAAGCTCCTCAGGGTCTATGTCCTGGCCCGCCAGGGCTGTAAGGGCAGCCGCGGCGGCCGCTGAGGCGGAGGCGCTTGAGCCCAGTCCAGCCGATGGGGGTATGTCGCTCTCTACGGTGAGCCTGGCCGGAGGCACGTCATAGTCCCTTGAGCGCAGGGCCCTTATTATTGATAACAGGGGCTCAAGCTCCCTTGAGCTGCACGTCAGCTCAGGGCCCGTGACGCACCTCAGGCCGAGCGACGTCGACTCTATCTCGAGCGGCCACGAGGCCTTCTCTATCGCGGTTGCAACTGTAGGCAGGTCAAGGGCTGTGGCTATGGCCCTTGAGCCGTTGACCACGAAGTGCTCGCCGAACAGTATCACCTTGGCTGGCGCGCTGGCCCTCGAGTACTTCATAGGCATCCTAGCAGAATCCGCTGTTGACCTTTATTATGCTTGCCGCGTCTTTCTATAACAGTTGTCGAGTAGCCCCCACCTATTCAACATTACAGCCTTCAAGCCAAGGCCTCCCAGCAGCCGCTGTCTGCAAGGCATCTGGTTGGCGTATAGTTGGCCACAATATCTTATACAGACCCTCATTAACGACTTAATACCGCTTTATAGGAGTTCTAAAATAGTGGGAATAAGGCGTGGAGGAGTTTTACTCCTTCAAGAGGGTCAAGGCCCTCACCGAGAGGGCCTCCAGGGACCCTGCGGGCTTCTGGGCCCAGCAGGCCAACCTGATATCGTGGTTCAGGTACCCCGAGAAGGCGCTCGAGGGAACACCGCCCTACGAGAGGTGGTTCGTCGGCGGCCTG
Source organism: Acidilobus sp. 7A (assembly GCF_003431325.1). NCBI lineage: Archaea > Thermoproteati > Thermoproteota > Thermoprotei > Acidilobales > Acidilobaceae > Acidilobus > Acidilobus sp. 7A. The sequence continues at coordinate 779,170 of NZ_CP010515.1, forward strand.
ACAAACGTTGCCTACAACGCCGCCGACAGGCACCTCGAGGAGTTCCCCAACAAGGTGGCCTTCTACTGGACAAACGAGTCCCTTGACGTGAAGGCCATCACATTCAGGGACCTGTACCTCGAGGTCAACAGGGCCGCCCACGTCCTCAGGGAGCTCGGCGTTAAGCACGGCGACGTTGTCTCAATGATGATGCCCAGCATACCTGAGGCTGTCTACTTCGGCCTGGCCGTCCACAGGCTCGGCGCGGTGCTGGCCATCCACTACACGGGCCTCAGCGACGACGTCCTGGCCTTCAGGCTCCAGGACGCCAGCTCCAAGGTCATGGTGGTGGCGTCCAAGGGCTTCAGGGCCGGCCAGGAGGTCAGGATAAAGGACATGGTCGACAGGGTCCTGGAGCGGTACCAGACGCCTGTTGAGAAGGTGCTTGTTGTGAGCAGGGGCTTCTCGGACTTCAACCTCAGGGGCGGCAGGGACGTGGTCTATGAGGACATAGCGCCCAAGGGCAAGGTCTACGTCCCCCCTGAGCCCGTCGAGGCCAACGAGGTGGGCACCATATACTACACCAGCGGCACCACCGGGAGGCCTAAGGGGATAACCCAGACCCAGGGGGGCTACGTGGTGGCGCTCAACTGGACCTTCAAGGCCCTCTTCAACCTGGGACCTAACGACGTCTGGTGGACGATATCTGAGCTCGGCTGGCCGGTTTGGCCCATGGCTAACCTCTACACGGCCCCCGCCTCAGGCGTCACGGCTGTGCTCTTCGAGGGCTACGTGGGGGCCAGGCCTGACCTGTTCGCGAGGGTCATCGAGAGGTTCGGCGTGACCCACGTGTGGTCATCAACGACGACCCTCTACGCCCTCAAGGGCCTTGGCGCAGAGTCCGTCAGGGGGGCGGACACGTCAAGCCTCAGGGTCATACTTAACACCGGCGAGCCGCTTAACGTGGGCGCCTGGCAGTGGTTCAGGGAGAACCTGCCCGACGTAATGATAGGCGACGCCTACTGGATGACGGAGCACCTCAGCCCTGTGGCAGGGACCCCCTATGGCATGGGCGAGATACCCTTCAGGCCAGGGTCGGCCGGGATAGCCTTCTCCCCGACCCAGGTCTTCATACTTGACGACGAGGGCAGGCCCCTGCCCCCAGGCCAGAAGGGCTACATCGCCCTCAAGCCGCTCAGCCCGGCCCTGGGGAAGATGTGGAACGACCCCAACCTTGAGAGGTACGCCAAGACCTACTGGAGCAGGTTCCCAGGCTACTTCTACACGGGGGACTACGGCTATATGGACGAGGACGGCTACCTGTACGTACTCGGCAGGGCCGACGACGTCCTGGCCGCCGGGGGCCAGAGGGTAGGAACTATGGAGGTCGAGAGCACCATAGGCACCCACCCCGCCGTGGCTGAGGTCGCAGCAGCCGGCATGCCCGTGCCAGGCGGGAAGGGCGAGGCCCTGCTGGCCTTTGTCGTCCTGAGGCCGGGCTACCAGCCCTCTGACCAGCTGGCCAACGACATAAAGGCGTACGCCAGGAACGCCGGCTTCATCGTGGACAGGGTCGTCTTCGTCAGGAAGCTGCCCAAGACAAAGAGCGGCAAGATTATGAGGAGAGTAATCAGGGCCGTCCTCAGGCAGGAGCCGCTGGGGGACACATCAACGCTTGACGACCCAGCTGCCTTTGAGGAGACGAGGAAGCTCATAGAGCAGGTCAGGGACGAGTTCAAGAGGGCTATGCAGGGGCCCTAAATTACTTGACGACCAGGGCAGGTATCACTTTAGGCTCCACGACAGCTGTAATTATGTTGACGTCGCTAAACGCGCTGGCGGGCCACTCAAGGCGCTTAGGTACTACTAAGTACATGCCACGGACTTGAAGTAGCGATAGCTGAAAAAGCCGCACCTCCGCCGAAGGGTCTGATAAAAACAAAAGGCAAACCTCGCCCTTAAGGGCGGGGAGGGGTCAGAGGGCAGCATGGCAGCGTTGCAAGCGCAAAAACTCAGCGTGTAAAAGGACTATCTGAGGAGGCTCTTCAGTGAGGTGTTTGAGTAAACCTAAGCATCCCTTCCACTTTTCTTTTTCCCTTTAATTTCTACCTCTGCCTTAACAGGTCCTCCAGCGCCTCGCCGCCCCTCGTTTCATAAGATCATGTCGTACAATTATCTTCGCCTTAAAGCGCTTCAATGAGAATATCATAAGACCCCCATTAAAACTCTAAACTTGCCATATAAAGGTGGCACGTTTATGAGGTTAGGGATCTGAGGAGCACTATCATGCCCGTGTGCCCTATCATCCTCACGCTTGGCCTCAGCGCCTCGGCCCTCGCCTCCCACTCCCTCTTTACCACCTCGCTGACCTCCTGCACGGCGAAGCCGCCGAGGCGGGACACTGCCTCAAGGAGCTTTATGACCTGGTTAACGGTTGGCACGAAGACCACAACGGGGGCAGCGGGCCTCAGGGCCCTCCCTACTGAGGGCAGGGCCTCCCAGGGGTCAGGCATGTCAAGGAAGGCGGCGTCCAGGTCCCTCTCCTCAACGCCGGCCTTCACGTCCCCCTTCTTTACCTTAACGCACCCCTCAAGGCCAGCAGCCTTAACATTTGCGGAAGCTATCTCTATCATGTCATCCCTCACCTCGTAGGTGAAGACTGAGCCGCCTGGGCACACGTGGGCGGCTATCCATATTGTGAGGAAGCCGCTGCCGGCCCCGGCCTCAAGCACTCTCATGCCCGGCGTGAGGCCGGCGAGGGAGGTCATGTAACCAGCGTCCTTCGGGTAGACCACCTGGCTCCTTCTGGGGTAGACGTGCATCATCATGTCGTAGAGGGTCGGCCTTAGCACGTAGGCCGCTCCCCTCTCAAGCTCAAGCCTTGAGCCCCAGGCAGCGCCCACGAGCTGGGAACCCCTGACAGCCCCGGCGAAGGTTGAGTACGAGGCCTTCCCCCTGGCCCTGAAGACGTAGGTCTTCCTCCTCTCCCTGCCCTCAACGAGCAGTAGCACCCAGTCGCCCTCGCCCACAGCGGACAAGCCGCATCCTTCAGCTCAGGGGACCGCCAGCTTATAGGGAGCTCGCTGACGCGTGCAGGTGACGCCTAAGAAAAAGGAAAGAAAAGGGGTTTAGGAGGAGCGCTCACTCCTCGGGCAACTTTATAACTACGGGCTCCTCCTCGAGCTTCTTCAGGTCAACGCCCGGCAGCAGGGTCGCCTCAGGCGGCAGCTGTATCCTCTCACCCTTCTCAGGCGGCGGCCCCACGACCTTGCTTACTCTCCTCTTGTAAAGGCCCAACCTATACCTGAACAGCTTGCTCCTTAGCGCCTGTATCGCCCCAGCTGGGTCGACGGCCTTCGGGCAGACGGCGCTGCAGGAGGCGGCGAAGTGACACCTGTGGCAGCCGTGCTCCGTGTCAACTATCAGGAACCTCTCGCCCCAGCCCTCGTCCCTTACGTCATTTACGAACCTGAGGGCGTACATGAGCGCCTGAGGCCCAAGGAACTGGGGGTCAGCCGCCACAACTGGGCAGGCGGCGTAGCAGAGGCCGCAGTAGATGCAGTTAGTGTACTGATATGTCTGAAGGTACTCGTCCGGGTACATGTCGTACTGTCCCTTGGGGCTCTCCTGCTCCTCCTTGTCCTTCCTTATGAGGTACGGCTTGACGCTCCTGTGCTTGTTGAAGAAGTCCATGAAGTCAGTCATCAGGTCCCTTATCACTGGGAAGTTGTAAAGCGGCTCAACCGTCATAACTGGGTTGGCCTCGCTGACCACCTCTGTCAGCTGCGTCTGGCACGCAAGCCTCGGGGTCCCATTGATTGTCATGCCGCAGCTGCCGCATATGCCCTGCCTGCAGCTGTACCTCAGCACCAGCGTGTGGTCCTGCTCCTCCTTTATCTTGAGCAGCGCGTCGAGAACAGTCATGCCCCTATGGGCTTCTATCTTGTACTCCTGCCACCACATCCTCTTGGCCTCAGGGTCGTACCTCCTTACCCTCACGATGACCTGTTTGGGTGGAACCCTCCTCGCGGCCTCTACGTCCATCGCCATGTGCTATCACCTCATGGGAGAGGCGGAAGCTTGACCACCGTGACGGTGGCTATGGCGGCGAACACTAAGAAGACTATCCAGAACAGCACGTTGATGGTCGTCTCGTAGAGCTTTCCCTGGTGAAGCTCAAGCAGCATCCCCTTTACCCCGTTGAGGCCGTGGAACAGGGCCACGTAGGCCAGCAGAAGCAGGGCCCAGCCGTAGGAGACGTAGTCATGGTAGACCCAGGAGGAAGTGAGCGTCTGGTCCATGGTGGACGCGCCCCATATCCATGGGACCCTCTGGAGCAGGTGGAAGCCGAGCAGCCCAATCATGAGTATAGCAGTTATGTACTGCCAGAGCTGAATACTTGAGGCCCTACCAGCCATCCCCCATCACCTCACGAGAATATTATCACCCCAGCTATGAGCCACAGTACTATCCAGACGACAAAAACTGCGTAAAGCCACTGGCGCTGGGCCGCCCTGAATGTACCAGGCACATAAGGCGGCCTCGGGTCGCCAGGCCTCCCAACCCCTACCCCGAAGAACTCAGCCAGGAGCAGCCTGACCCCGTTGGGGGCGTGGAAGAGCACGGCGCCGGCCACTATGAACTCGCCTATCCTGAACGCCAGGCCCGACTCTATCGCCATTATGTGGTTCCACAGCGCCCAGCCCGAGAGCCCGCTATACGGGAAGTACTGGGACCAGACGGGCGAGTCAGTCTCAATTATGTGGGCCAGCAGGAAGGCCAGTATTATGAAGCCCGTCACCCTGTGGAGCACGAAGGCGACCCTCTCGGGGTTGTCCCTGGTCCTGACCGTCCAGGGGTTTAGGCTTGACCTCCAGAAGCCAGGCCTGTTAGGTAGCTCCTCCGGGTCCCTCCTGCCCTCTGCCAAGGTCATCACCTCAGTACTTCCTCTCCACAGGCTTCCAGGTAGTGAGCGTCACGGGCTGGTATGTAAACGAGACGCCGAGGTTCGTACTTACGTCCTTTACCGCAATTGTGTGCTTGAGCCAGTTCACATCGTCCCTCTTGGGGTAGTCGGTCCTGTAGTGGGCGCCCCTGCTCTCGGTCCTGTTGAGGGCTGCCGCCGCGACGATCACGGCGTCCTGGAGCATGTTGTACGTCTCCAGGGCGGCCACCAGGTCCGTGTTGTAAATGGTGTCCTTGTCCTCGATGTAAACCGACGTCAGGAAGGAGTCCCTGAGCTTGAGGAGCTCTGAGAGGCCCTCGCTCATGTTGGTGTTGTCCCTGAAGACGTAGAAGTCCTTCATCATTATGTCGTGCATCTGTTTCTTCACCTGGTACGAGGGGGTGCCGCTCTCCCTCTTCAGGAGCCCCCAGACGAAGTCCTCCTCCTTCTTGGCCACATCAGGCTCCGGGCTTGAGGGCTCGCCTGCCTTGAGGGCGTACTCGCCGGCCAGCATCCCAGTTATCCTTCCGCTCACGAGGCACTCCGCCGTGGCGTTCCCCCCGAGCCTGTTGGCCCCGTGCACCGAGGCCGCGGCCGCCTCGCCTGCGGCGAAGAGGCCCTTGACCCACTTGCCGTCTGGCGTCATAACGCGATAGTATATGTCCGTTGCTATGCCCCCCATGTGGTAGTGCGCTGCCGGGAACACGGGCAGAGGCTCCTCGACGGGGTCTATGCCGACGTACCTTATCCCTATCTCCCTAATGTTCGGCAGCTTCTCGTTGATCTTCTCCTCGCCCAGGTGGGTCATGTCAAGCTGGACGTACGGCATGCCCGAGGCCTCATCTATGAACGCCCTGCCCTGCAGGTACTCCGTGTATATCGCCCTGGAGACCACATCCCTTGGGGCCAGGTCGAGGAACTTCGGCGCGTACCTCGTCATGAACCTCTCCCCGTTCTTGTTCTTAAGTATGGCGCCCTCCCCCCTGGCGCCCTCGGTTATCAGGATGCCGTTGGGCACCAGGCCGGTTGGGTGGAACTGGACCATCTCCGGGTCCTTTATCGCGAGGCCGGCCCTGTAGGCCGCTGCCATCCCGTCGCCTGTCACCGTGTGGGCGTAGGTCGTGAACGGGTAGAGCCTGCCCAGGCCTCCCATTGCTATTATGGCTGCCTTGCTCCTGAACATGTACAGCTTGCCGTCCTTGAGGTTTATGGCGAAGAGGCCCTTGTAGGCGTTGTTCTCAATTATGAAGTCCGTGACGAACCACTCGTCATACCTCTCCCAGCCGTCGTACTGGAGCAGCTTGTTGTAAAGGGTCCTCATAGCTGCGTGCCCGAGCCTGTCGGCAGCCATGGTAGTTCTTGGGAAGCTGTGGCCCCCGAAGGGCCTCTGCATTATCCTTCCGTCAGGCCTGCGGCTCCACGGCATGCCCCAGTGGTCCAGAAGCAGTATCTCCTCAGGCATGATCTTAACGAAGTTCCAGACCACGTCCTGGTCAGCAAGGAAGTCAGACCCCTTTATCGTGTCCCAGGCGTGCAGGGTGAAGCTGTCGCCCTCCTGAGGGTAGAGGGCCGCCGCCGTGCCGCCCTCGGCGGCCACGCTGTGGCTCCTCATGAGCTGTACTTTGCTTACCATGCCCACGTTGAGCTTGTCGCCGTACCTCCTCTTTATCTCAACGGCGGCCCTAAGACCCGCTATGCCCGACCCTACGATTACGATGTCATGATAAATGGTCTCCACGGGCATTCAGGGCTTCGCCTCTTGTTAACTTACACAGGGGAGAAGGCACAGGAGGTTTAAAAGCAAGAAGTAATTGTTTACACATATACATCTTAAGGTAACAGCTAATGACTACTTGGCCCTCAACTTCAAGCTCTCAACGTAGGACGAGTGGTCCAGGAACTTGGACTTGTCGAGAATCCCCTTGACCTCTATCACCGCTATCCAGCCGCCGTCATATGGCTCCTTGTTTATAAGCTCAGGCCTGTCCAGGAGCTGCTCGTTGACATCCTTAACGGTGCCCGTGACGGGCGAGTAGACCTCCGCCGTCGCCTTAACGGACTCCAGGACAGCGAGGTCCATGCCCTCCTTGACCTCCTGGCCCACCTTGGGCAGGTCAACGCCGACTATGTCCTTGAGCTGCCTCTGGGCGTAGTCAGTTATCCCGACCCTTATGGAGCTGCCCTCTACCTTAATCCACTCGTCGCTCTGCGTGTAGAGCAGGGAGTCGTCAACTAGGAAGGTCACCTTCCCGAGGCTCATCATGTACCTTGCCAAGCCAGACGCCCCGAGCTTTGCCTGAGGTGGATAATTTATATATGTTCAAAGGGCCGCTCTCATCATCTATCAGCACATCGCAGCAGGGTTACACGAAGGTCTTGGCAGGGTCGGCCGACCAAGCTTAATGTTAACATCTTGAGCCTCGAAAACATTATTAATGCTTTAAACCTTGGGCCGCTGAGCCTCCTTCGGCGTAGGGCTGTGGAGTCCATAGACGAGGCGATGAGGCTCGGAGCCTCCTTCGCTGACCTAAGGTACTTCAGGGCTAGAACCATGGCGGTCAGCAGCACGGAGTCCAGGGAGGTCGTAAACAACTACGGCGTGAGCGAGGGCCATGCCCTGAGGGTCCTCGTCAACGGCTCCTGGGGCTACTACACCACCTCTGAGAGCTCGGTAGGCGCAGGGGCGGCGCGCGAGGCCTTCAAGTCGGCCTCCGGCCAGGGGAACGTCAGGGTCTACGAGCTCAGACCGCTGAGGGACAGGGTTGAGGTCAAGGTGAGGAGACCCCTGGCCGAGGACCCCGCTGAAGTGATGAGGGAGCTCAGGAGGATAAGGGAGCAGGTGAGGGCCCAGGAGCCCAGGGTTAAGTCAATAACCGTCAACTACTCCCAGGTGGAGTACGACAAGGGCTACTGGAGCAGCGACGGCAGGGACCTGGAGCTAAGGTACTCGATATCGAGGGTTTCGCTTACGGCGGTCGCCAGGGAGGGCGACGTCGTGGCCTCAGCCTACGCCTCAAAGTCCACCTACCTCGGCTACGCCCTTGAGGTGTTTGATGTAAATGAGCTCATAGACCTGCTGCTGAGGAGGCTGAGGTCCCAGCTCAAGGGGGTGACGGTGAGGCCGGGCCAGTACCAGGTGGTGCTGAGCCCTGACGTCTCTGGCGTCTTCGCCCACGAGGCCCTGGGCCACCTGGCGGAGGCGGACATAGCGGTTGACGGCATACTCGGGAAGCTGAGGGGCAGGAGGGTGGCGGCTGACTTCGTCAACGTCTCTGACTCGCCCCAGCTTGACGACCCGATGGCCATAGGCATAACCCCGTACGACGACGAGGGCGTGAGGGGAAGGGAGGTCAAGATAATAGAGGGAGGCGTCATGAGGGAGCTCATGAACGACAGGTCCTACGCCGCCTCCCTGGGCGAGGAGCCCACGGGCAACGGGAGGGCGGAGGACTTCAGGAGCAGCGTCGTGGTGAGGATGAGGAACACCTACTTCAAGCCCGGCGACATGAGTCTCGAGGAGCTGCTGGAGGGCGTGAAGGACGGCTTCCTGATGGAGTCTGTGATGGGAGGACAGACGAGCAATGACGGCACGTTCCAGTTCGGCATACAGGAGGGCTACCGCGTTGTTAACGGGGAGGTGAGGGAGCCCATAAGGGGCGCCGGCATAGCGGGCTACACCATAGAGACCATAGGCAACATAGACGGGGTCAGCAGGGACTTCAAGGTGTGGCCCGGTGTGTGCGGCAAGGCAGGGCAGAGTGTCTTCGTGGGCACTGGCGGGCCCTACGTCAGGGTCTCTAAGATGAAGGTGGGATGAGATGGAGGCTATCTCAAGGCTCCTGGGCGAGGCCTCAGCCTCAGGGGCGCAGGCAGAGGTGATCTACGTCAGGTCGCGCTCAGTGGAGCTCTCCTGGGAGAAGATGAAGCAGTACGGCATGACTTACGTCGAGGAGGGCTGCGGCCTCAGGGTCGTCAAAGATGGCAGGGTTGGCTTCGCTTACTCTAACAGGTGCAGCGGGGACCTAGTCAAGATGGCCCTCTCGGCCGCCAAGGCCTCGGAGCCGGACAGCGCCAACTCCCTGCCCGCCCCCGAGCCCGTGCAGCCCATCGAGGGCTCCTACGACAGCTCCCTCGAGGAGCCCTGGGAGGCCCTGAGGGGCTTCATGGAGGCGGTGCTCTCCTACAGGGGAGGGCACCTTAACATAATCTCTGCAAGGGCATGGGGAGGCACCGCCCTGGTCAGCGTGGCGAGCACGGAGGGCGTCGACGTCAGCTCCAGCGCCTCCTTCGTCGGCGCCGCGGCCACGGGCAACTACATGGGGGAGAGCTACGTCGGGCCTGAGATATACGAGTACGGCGACTCAAGGGCGGCCAGGGGCGTCAAAGTTGACGACTTCATGAGGGAGCTCTCGAGGAAGGCGGAGCTGACAGGCAAGAGGGAGCAGCTGAAGAGGACTGACAGGCCGGTGGCGCTCACCCCTAAGGCCATCAACGAGCTCCTCTTCCCCCTGCTAAACCACGCCGTAAGCCTTGAGAGCGTCTACAGGTCAAGGTCCCCGCTCAAGCCAGGGGACTTCGTGGGCAACAGGGTCACAGTAATTGATAACCCGAGGCTGCCGGAGGGCGCCTGGTCCAGGCCCTTCGACGGCGAGGGCCTGCCGACTAGGGAGGTCGCAGTGATTGACGCAGGCACCTTCAGGACGCCGCTCTCAAACACCTTCTGGGCCAACAAGGCTGGCGGGGTCAACACCCACTCCTCCTGGAGGACCTTCATGACGCTCCCAGCAATATCAGCTACCTACCTAGTGATTGACGCTCAGGGCGCCGGCGACCTGGGGGACGCGGTCTTTGTTGATCAGGTCCAGGGGGTTCACACGAGCAACTTCGACACAGGCGAGTTCGCTGTAAACGCGGCGATAGCCTGGGACGGCGACGGGGGGCTGAGGGAGTTCGTGCTCTCAGGCGACCTAAAGCAGCTTCTTGGGGGTCTAGTGGGCCTGGCCCCAGACAGGAGGAGGTACGGGAGGGTGGTCAGCGGCACGGCCCTAGTGCAGGGCCTCCGCATCTCCTCATGAGCGTCTCAGCTTTTATTTCCCGGCGGACATCAGCAGGCACGAGCAGCCTTGGGCGCCTCAAGGGCCTTCGCAATAGTAGTGCTCGTAATATTCCTGGTCGCCATCTTCTCAGCGCTAGCCTACGTCGTACCGCTGCCCCGCAGGGGCCAGCTAACTACGTCAACGCGTGCAGCCTCAAGCACCAGGACGGCCAGGGTAACCAGAACTACATCAACGACAGCCACTGAGACCACAACTAGCCCGCCTGCCCCGCAGGGCAGCGCCCTCGCCATAGTTGAGGTGATCCCAAGGAACACGAGCGGGGTCCTTAACGTCACCGCCCTGGTTTTCTATGACGGCTTCAACTCAACCAACCTCACCTACGCCGCGCTTAGGTGGCCCAACGGCACGGTGGCCTGCAGCAGGGAGCTGAACATAACCGTGAAGTACTACTCTGACACCAGGGTATGGGTGAGCTGCGAGGGCGTGCCCTTCAGGCCGGGTGAACAGATCTACATAACAGTGATGGGTTCAGCTAACGAGACCGCGTCCTACGAGATTACCGTTCCCTGAGGTGTAGCACTTGCTCTCCATAAAGGCCTACGAGGCCCTCGCTTTGCTGGCCTTCTCTGCTGCACTGCTGATCTCAAGGAGGCTGAGGCACGACGTAGTGGGCGTCATAACTGCCCTGGCCCTTGTGGCCCTCGGGCTGGTTAGTCCATTACAGGCGCTCTCTAACCTGTCCTCAGTGGCCGTGGTGGTCCTCGCCTCAGCCATGATAATAGCTGGCGTCGTGGCCGACTCAGGAGTCCTTGACGTCCTGGGCGACAGAATAGCCTCGAGGGTCACGAGCGGCCTCCTGGTAATAGTAATCGTACTGTTGATATCACTGTTCAGCTCCGGCTTCGTGAGCGACGTGGCCCTGACGTTCATGTTCATGCCCCTGATATACAGCGTGGCGTCACGTGTGAGGAGGCCCGCCTCTAGGTACCTGATGCTGCTCTCATATGCAGCCATACTCGGCGGGAGGTACACTATAATTGGCACCTCGTCAAACATAGTGCTTGAGGGCCTCTGGACCCAGAGGTTTGGGAGGCCCCTTGGCATATTCTCGACGCTCCCGGTTGGCCTCGCTGCCGCCCTGGCCGGCCTTGGGGTTGCCATAGCCTTAGTGCCCCTCCTGGTCAGGGGGAGCGCCAAGGGGACTGCAAGCCTTGAGATGGTTGGGAAGCATGAGATACTGATAGAGGCTGACGTTGAGGAGGGGAGCGAAGTGGTCGGCCTAAACATAAGGCAGGCTGAGGAGAAGCTGGGGGCCAGGATAAGGCTGCTGAGGGGGGCGCTGTCGATATACTCGAGACGCACAATAAGGGCAGGGGACAAGCTCATACTTTCAGTTGAGAGGGACAGGCTGCCGGTCATAATGAGCGTCAAGGGCCTCAGGACAGGGCTTGGCCAGGGCCCCTTCTACGAGCTCCTGGTCACGGGGAGCTCCGCAGTTGTTGGAAACACTATATATGAGGTTAACATGAGGCTCAGGGACGTTAAGGTTGTTGGCGTTGCCACCAGGAACAGCCTCGGGAGCATAAGGAGCTACGCCCTGGCCCCGGGCGACATAGTCCTTGTAGAGGGCGATGAGAAGGCCGTGGCGCAGGCGGCCGACGCCTACAGGCTCACGCCGCTGACCACGACGCCCGTCAAGTCGCTTAACGTCAGGGCCGCGGCCTCAGGCCTCCTGGGACTCTCCGTGGCCCTAGCTGCCTCAGCTGCCGGACTCAACATGGCGCTGAGCTTCCTTGCCGGGGCGCTGCTTGCAGTCATCCCGCAGCCAGGGTCGCTGAGGAAGGTCTACTCCTACGTGGACTGGTCGGCAATAGTCTTCATCGGCACCTACCTCTCGATGGGGGAGGCGCTGATAAGCTCAGGGCTTGGGAGCGCCATGAGCTTCATGGCCTCCTCCCCGCTCCTGCTCATGCTGGCCGGCGTTGTCCTTGCAAACCTGGTGGGCAACGTGGCGTCGGCGATAATACTTGGACCCCTGGCCATCAGCTCGCCCCACCCCCTCACAGCAGTGATTGCCCTCTCCATGGCCGTGTCATCAACTTTCATAACGCCGTTCTCCCACCCGGCCAACCTGGTTGTCTACTCAGCTGGGGGCTACACCCCCAGTGACTTCGCCAAGGCCGGCGTGCCCGTGGCTCTGACAGTAATTGTGGTCACGGCCCTGATGCTTCACCTGTTCTAGGTGCTCAGGCAGCTCGTGCTGCGGTCATCGCGGCCCCGCGCTCTCCAGAGGTGCATCCTCCTCATCGCAGTTTTAGCATTCTTTGGGCGGCCTAATAAGCTTCAGCTCACCTCAGGCCCCCTGAGGTACCAGGCTATCGACGCCGTTGCCCCCACGGCCCAGAGGACCACGTTATATATCATGTACTGGAGCTGTGTGAAGTTCGCCAGGTAGAACACTGAGGCGGCGTAGAGCGCGTAAGGCACTACCCTGACTATTGCTATTGCCGTGCCCCTGTAGCCGACAGGGAATGCGAGGGGCTCGAGTATGACCCTCGCCGCCCACGCCATCTCCCCGAAGACCCCGTTGACCAGGAGGAGGTAGGTGAAGAGCATGAAGCTGTGAGCGACGTAGCCGAGGACCGCGGCTGCGACAGCCATGGAGGCCAGGCCGCCAACGTAGCTCACAGCCGTCAGCGCCCTGCTCCCGGCCGGCCTTAGGACTGCCAGAGCGAGCGGGCCCCCCACGAGCTCGCCGACGTTGTAAATCACCAGCAACAGGCCTGTGCTCCTGGGGAAGAGGTAGGGGCCTATGGTGAGGGCAAGGAAGGCGTAGGTGAGCGCAGTGGCTATGACGAGGGAGGTGAGCACGGCGACCCTGAAGGCCAGCCCAGGCCCCTCGCCCGGCCCCGCCACCCTGCCCCTGGCCTCCTCTGGCAGGGACTCCCACTCAGGCGACTCGGGCAGCAGGAACCTGGTGACCAGGAGCACAGCAATGGCAGCCCCGAGGGTTACGGCGAGCGAGTATATGGCGGCGCTGACAGGTATTGCGTTGCTCTGGTAGAGCATCATTATGAGGCCGTCTATGAGGACCCCAAGGTTGGATATGTCAGTTATAAGTATCAGCGCCGCCGTCCTTTGGCCCCTCCCGAAGACCTCGGCGAGGTAGGCCAGCACAGCCGGCATTTCGCCGCCGAGGCCGACCTGAGCCACGGCGAGGCTCGCTATGAGGGCCGCCAGGGGCCATCTGTACTCAAGGGCCAGGAGGGCCGCGAGGGAGCCAAGGCCGTAGAGGGCGAGGGTCACTATGAATGAGGGCTTCCTGCCAATGACGTCAGCTAGCCTGCCCACAGTCAAGTTGCCTATCAGCGTGCCCACCGGTATCATGAGGAACATGAGCGTGTCGGCCCACTGCGGCGCCGAGGACCATATTGCCACCACGGGAACCATGCCGAGGACCAGGCCGTAGGCAACCATGGAGACGCTCATGGAGGCAGCTATCAGGGCCCTGCCGGCCTTCAAGGGGGTGCGCCTGGAGGGCCTGGGCGCCTGAGGGAAAAGAGGCCTGCTGAACGTTCAGTACTGTGAGGTCCTAGGCCATGAAGTGACAGACATGGGCCTCCTCAGCCTCCTCGCTATTAGGTAGGCGGCGATGGACGCCACCAGCGAGGCCAGGAAGACGTACATGTAGGTTATGTACGCCACTGAGAAGTAGAAGGTTATACCGAGCAGGGCTATGCCAACCGCTATCACGGCCTTGCCAACAGGGCCGATGACCTTCACTGCTGAGGCTGCCACAAGCGCTAGGCTGAACACGTAGAACAGCGTGTCGGCGGCATATGCTATCTCCATAGCATTATAGGTGAGGGCGACGCCCCTGTAGCCCATGGCGGCCGCTATAGCGTATGACATTATTGTTGAGAGCACCGCGAGGGCGCTGCTTGTAAAGAGCGCGACGTCGGGCGACCTAAACTTCAAGTGGACGGAGCTGAGTGGGCGGGGCATGAGGCCGTCCCTCGACATGCCGTATAGCATCCTGGCAGTGGCGTTGAGCGTCGCCAGGTAGCAGCTGAGGACGCTTATGAGTACGCTGATAGCAAAGACTACCTCCCCCGGGTAGCCCAGGTACGCCCTTATGAGCGCGTATACAGGGTTAAGGCCCGCCCCTTCGGCCGCGCTGATGAAGCTGCTTATGCTTCCCTGGCTCACGCCTATGTCCACCAGGACGGAGTACATGACTATGACGTAGAGGAGCCCCATGAGGAGGGTTGCCGAGAGCGTCGCCCAGGGCACGGACCTCCTCGGGTCCCTGGCCTCCTCTGATATCATGGTGCTGACCTCAAAGCCCATGAAGTACGTTATCCCGAATACGAGCCCAGCGCTTATGGCCTTCAGCACGGCCGGGAGGCTAGACTGGAAGGTCGCCTGGGGCGTGAAGGGGTAGAGGCTGAGGCTCGACAGGTGGGTCGCTACGCTGAGGGCTGAGAAGGCCAATAGCACGGCGACCTCGATTGAGGTCAGGGCCACCTCCGTCCTCACGCTCGGCCTTATGCCAAGGTAGGCTATAGCAAGGTCTAGGACGATTGGGGCAGAGACCAGTATAAGGGGGCTCACCTTGACGCCCGTAATCGCATATATGCTCTCGTAGCCCAGGTAGCCGAAGGCTATAGCCACTGAGCCTACGCCAAGCACGCTGTAAAATATAGTGTAGACGAAGCCGTTGACGAAGCCCGCGCCCTCGCCGAAGCCCTCCTTGACGTAGTCGTAAAAGCTGGCGGCGTTCACATATCTTTTGGACAGGACGTATATGGCGTACACCACGGGCAGCACGCCGAGGAGTGTTATAAGCATGGCAAGCGGTGCGGCCCCCAGGCTGCTGCCTATTATGAAGGCGGCCCCGCCCGCAACGCTGTAGGCCGGAGCCTGGCCCGCGAGGGAGTTGTAGAAGGCCTCCAGAGGGCTCACGGCCGAGCTCCTAAGAGAGCGTTGCTTCAGCTCAACAGCAACGTCCGTCGCCTCGCCCCTCAAGGCGCTCACAGACCTAGCCTGACCTAAGGAGGAAAAGGGCTCTGCTGAACGTTCAGTATCTGAAGCCCTCTAGGGCAGCCCTTGAGGCTTCCTCGGGGCTCACGTTAAGGCCCAGGTCCCTGAGGGCCGAGCCCAGGGCCAGGAAGGCCCTGGCCAGCCTCTCAGCCGAGGCCTGGACCCCCATGTGGCCCACCCTTATCAGCTTGCCCTGGAGGGGCCCCCAGCTGCCGGCTATCATTGTGTTATACTTCCTCCATGCCAGCTCCCTCACCCTCGCCTCGTCAACCCCCCTGGGCAGCTCCATGGCCGTCACCGTCGGGGAGCTGTGCTCCACAATGTCAGGGTAGTGGGCGAGGCCTAGGGCTTCAACGGCCCTCCAGGCCGCTGACCTGGCGGCCAGGTGCCTCCTGTAGGCGCTCTCAAGGCCCTCGGCCAGCACTACGTCTATAGCCCTTGAGACGGCGTAGAGCAGGGGCTCGCTGACAGTGTAAGGGAACAGACCTTTCTCGTCAAGCCATGACTCCCACTGGAGGAGGCTCATGTAGTAGCCCTGGTAGTTTACCTTCCTGGCCCTCTCCATGGCCGCCTCGCTGACGCTCATCAGCGTGACCCCGGCTGGGGCGTTGAGGGCCTTCTGGCTGCCCCCTATGGCTATGTCAACCCCCCAGCTGTCAACGCTGAGCGGCACGGCGCCCACTGTGGAGACCACGTCGGCTATCACGAGGAGGCCGTAGGACTTGGCGACCTTGGCCACGCCGGAGAGGTCATTCAGCATGGCCGATGGGGTGTCGCAGTGCACCACAGTTACAGCGACGGCGTCCCTGTTGGCCTCTATGACCCTCTCCAGCTGGCCCAGGTCAACTGCCCTCCTCCAGTCAGCGCCGAGCTTAACTGGGACGCCGCCGTAGGCCCTGACCAGGTCGGCGAAGGAGTCGCCGTAGACCCCGTTGTCAACAACTATCACCTTGTCACCCCTGCTGATCAAGTTAGCTATGGCAGCCTCGAGGCCAAGCATGGCCTCCCCTATCATCAGGTAAACCCTCGACTTGGTGGCCCCGAAGAGCCTGGCGGCCCTCGACCTCAGGTCGCTGTAGAAGCTGAGGAAGTCAGGGTCTAGGTCTGAGTTCGTCTCAGGCCTGAGCATGGCACTCATGACGTCGTACGGCACCTCTGTGGGCCCGGGGGTCATTATAAGCCTGTCCGGGAAGCTCAAGGCAGGTCAAGGGCCTTAAGGGCTTGCGGGGAAAAACGCTTTGCTGAGCGTTCTCTACCTAAATGCTGGCCTGCGGCTATTAGCTTGGACGCGAGGGCCCCAGGGGCGCCTCTAAACGCCTAGAGGGCCCCATCGAGCCTCTACGAGTGAAGGCCTTAGCGGTAAGCTTTTGAGTCCTGGCTTCGATTTAAACGAGGGGCTGGGGCTCAGGGCTCAGCCTGGACTGGATTCATCATGATCAGTTGCCACGCGGTACATCATTGCCCCAGCCCCTTGTAATTGTCTGTATAGAGTACTCTTACAGGACCCCAGGCCGGGAGCTACCTCCTTGACTGCCAGCTCTGGGCGAGTTCGGAGGCGGTCGATGGCTGACGCCCGCTCATCAATTATCCTGACCTTGCGGGAGAGGCCACCTGCGTTTCAACGTAGGCCTTCACAAGGCAAAGCTACTGCTCTGGCGTCAGCGCTCAGCCAAGCTCCACCATCTTTATGTCGGCCAGCAGGTTGAAGAGCTCTAACAGCCTATCAACGGAGACTGAGCCCGTGCCGTACTCGGCGGCCAGCAGCGAGGCCACCTCGCCGAGCGTCCTCTCCGGGATAGCCAAGAACATGCCCTCCCTGAGGTAAACCGTGGCGGCACCTGGCCCGCTCTCAGCCAGGAGCTGCGCCACCCTCAGGGCGGCGTCAAGGGACCTCCTGGCTATGACCCTGGGGCCCTCTATCATGGGCGGCCTTGACTTTACTGTCACGTCAGCCTTCGGCGGCCACCCCTCGGGGGCCCCCTGGGACCCCTCAATGCCCAGGGCCCTGGCCATAAAGCTCCTGGCGAGGGCCGCAGCGGTCGGGTCGCCCCTGAGCAGGTGCCCTCTGACCACCGACGAGAGCAGCTCGCCCCTGAAGCCTGCCGGGTCCGGGGGCGAGGCGGAGAGCAGGTAAATTGAGGAGGCGGCTATGGCAGAGGACAGCCTAAGCATGCGCCTTGACACGGAGTCGAGGTCGTCCAGGTCAGTGTGGTAGTTGACGTCGGGCCAGCCGTTGAGCATGGCTGAGGGTATGCCGAGCGCTGAGGCCACGTCGTGGTCGCTGCCGCCATCGTAGGGCACCAGCCTGAGGGAGTCGAAGCCGAGGAGCTCCGAGGCCAGCCGGGAGGCCTCCATGAGGGCGGCGTCTGCCTGGCCGAGGGCTGAGAGGCTGCTCGCCACCACCCTCAGCGGGCCGTTCCCGCCGCCGGGCTCAGCCCCAACCATGTCGAAGTTGAGGAGCTGGGTCACCTGCCCCTTCACAGTCTTGGTGAGGGCCACGGAGCTGCCCGTGTACTCGGGCACCCAGATGAAGCGCACGGTCCAGGGGGGCTGCTCCAGGGCGCCGGAGTCTATCAGCCTCGAGAGCGCTATTGCGGCCTCTGTGAGCGCCGCCGAGCCGCTCCCGTTGTCGTTGGCCCCCGGCGTCGGGTGACATATGTGGGCCATAGCCGCTGGGCCCTTCCCGTCCTTGTCGCCGACCCATGCGACGACTATCGGGAACCCGGGGTCCCTCCTGACGTCGGAGTCCACGAGCAGGCTCAGCCTCCTGCCGGCGCGGAGGGCCTCCACGAGGCCCCTTGGGATTGAGACCGCTGGCACCGTGCTGTTAGCAGCCTCCGTCCTGCTCAGGAAGAGGCTCTTGTAAGGCACGGCCTCAGGAGGGGCTGACTCGCTGTAGAGGGCAACCGCGGCGGCCCCCGCCTCGCTGGCCAGCCTGTAGACTATGTAGGGGTCGCCGGGGCTCACTACTACCTTGCCCTTAGCGTTTGAGTACGACTCGGGCCTCCACCACTCCCTGTCAACCATGAGTGGCTCCCCGCTCACCTCGCCGCCGCTGGGCGGCGAGTGGGCGGCCACAAGCGTTGGGTGGGCCTCAAGCGTTAGCTCACCGCCGCCCTCAGCCTTCACGTAGGCCCTGTGCACCGCCCACCCAGTAGGGGAGGGCACCCAGTCAGGCACGTTAGTGCCCCCGAACTTCACCAGCTCCACCTCAAGCGAGTCCCCGGCCTCCTCAAGGAGCACCTCCTGGACGTGCTTTGCGGCGTCGACGAGATCTATGGTGCCCTGCACCCTGTTGTAGGCCGTGAGAGACGCCAGGACCCTCATGGCCCTGTGGTCGCTCACCCCTGAGGCGACAGCCCTCACCACTTCCTCGGCAGCCTTGGCCACGTCAAGTGCCCCAGGACAAGGGCGTTAGCTAAGCATAAATCCTTACCTGCAGCTGGACTCCAGGGCTACCATTGAAGGCCGAGGGCCTCGCCACAGGCTACAGGGTTGACGGTGACTCCGTCGTCGTGGAGACGCCGGCTGGCGAGCTCAGGGTGAAGGGCAGGGCTATAGAGGGCAGGGCAAGCCTTGGGGGCGGCAAGGCAGCTGCAGCGCTCGTTGTATCCCTCCTCCTCGCGGCCCTGATGATAGCTGGCTACCCGCCCTGGTCCCTGAGGGCCAGCTTCGCCATATCAGTAGCCTACTACGGCGTCCTACTTGGGCTGGCCTTCGCTGCCTACCTCTCGGCGGACGCGGCCAGGCCCAGGAGGGCTGTGATAGTGGAGGGGCCGGGCTACAGGAGGGCATTCATAGTGATAAACGACTGCAAACCCCGCCCTTAAGGGCGGGGAGGAGGTCAGAGGTGACTTCAAGGCCGCTGGCGCGGCCAACTGATGGGAGAGGTCGCGCCGACGGCGGCTGACGCCATAGCGCCCTCCGAGCCACGGAGGCCCAATCGAGCCAAAAAGCATACGCTAAGCTGTAGGTGAATTAACGTGAGATTCCAAGACAGCGCGTAGATGAGGTCTGCCAGAGGATTACGCCCAGGAAGCGACGTCCGCTGCCGGTGAAAGACCCCTACGAGGGCCCTAACGAAAAAGGCCCTAGAGCCGCTTCCTGACGTAGACTCCTATCATGTTCCCTATTACGCAGTAGAGTTCGGCCGGCCCCCGCGTCGTGGCTGGGAGGCAATGCTCCCTAACCTAGGCGCGGGGAGGGGGAGGAGTGATGAGGCCTAGCGGCTAGCAGTCACTAAAGGTGACTGCTAGCCGCTATGAAGGCCGAACTCTAGCTTGCTTTAATATCCCCTCAAGATAGCTGACAGAGGTGACAGGCATGGTCATAAGGGTCGAGAGGACCGAGCACACATCCTGGGTCATAGTGGACAGGCAGGAGTCGGGCAACGCACTGGGCTACGCGGACCTCCAGGAGCTCATGAGGGTCATGTCAGAGGAGTGCTCGAGCAGCTCAACAGCTGCAGTTGCAATAACGGGCGCGGGGGAGAAGTTCTTCATAACCGGCATAGACCTCAGGGAGTCGGCGGACGCCCAGAACGAGGAGGACGCCTGGAGGCTCATGTACGACGGCCTCGGGGGCTTCTGCAGGGCCGCCTTCAGCTGCAGGAAGCCCGTCATAGCTGCCATCAACGGCTACGCCCTGGGCGCGGGCTTCGAGGTCCTCTACGCCGCGGACCTCGCTTACGCCGTCAGGTGGGCCAAGTTCGGCCTGCCCCCCGTACGCTACGGCATGGTGCCCCCCGCCTCCTCAACAATAGGCATGCTCCTTGGCCCCTCCAAGCTGATATCCTACCTAGTGCTCACAGGCGACTACATAGGCGCGGAGGAGGCCGAGAGGGCGGGCATAATAAACGGCGTCGTTGACAGCGTCGAGGAGCTGAGGAGGAAGGTTGAGGAGGTGTCAGCGAAGATAGCCATGGCCGAGCCCAGGGCCCTCGCGGAGGCCAGGGCGCTGATGGCCGAGGCCAAGATGCAGGCGCTCAGCGACAAGGGCGTGAGGACGCTGGCCGCCCTCACCGCGAGGCCAGTTGTGAGGGAGAGAATCCTTCAGTTCCTGGAGGGCAGGAGGAGGAAGGGGAGCGCCTAGCCCGGCGTCACGCCCAGGCCCCTGTCCCCGGCGTCCCCCAGGCCGGGCACTATGAAGAAGGAGGCGTTCAGCTCTGGGTCGACGGCCAGCGTGTACACTGTGACGTCAGGGTGCCTTGATGTTATGTAGGCCAGCCCCTGCCTTGAGGCTATGACTGATCCCACTATAACCTTGCCGGAGCCTAGCGACTTGACCTCGTTTATCACCCTGTCCACGGTCTTTCCCGTCGCCAGCATAGGGTCAACGACTACCGCGACCCCTCCGTGCACCCTGGGCAGCCTCCTGTAGTAGAGCTCCACCCTGACGCCGTCCCTCTCCTCCACCCTCCTGGCCGCCACGAGGCCTACCCGGGCCTGTGGGTATACGTCTGAGAAGCCCTCGAGCAGGGGGAGGGCGGCGCCCAGAATGCCAACGAGCAGGGGCTGCGAGGCCAGCTCAAGCTCCTCGGCCTGGACGCCCAGGGGCGTGGTCACAGCCTCCTTGGTCCACTCCAGCTCCCTTGAGGCCATTATTGCCAGTAGCCTGCCGGCCTCCCTCATGTAGAGCCTGAAGGCGGGCGGGTCCGTCCTCCTGTCCCTCAGCTTGAGGAGCAGCCACCTAGCGTAGGGCAGCTCCTCGCCAAGCACTCGGACGCGCTCCAAGCGCTGACGCCCCAGCTATCTGCCTGCAGAGGTTTTTAGGACTAGCTGGTGAGCCCTTGGCACATTCTAAAGTATTTTAAAAGCTTTTAAGTAAGGTTAAGGCCCTAAGCCTGGGAAGCGGGTTGTCTTCAAAGGGGCCAGTTGACAGGCTGCTGGGTGCCGTGCTGACCTTCGAGTCCAAGATAAGGGAGACCGAGGCCTACGTGAAGGAGCAGCAGGCGGCCATAGTTAAGCTGGCGGACGGCCTCTCAGCCAATATGTCGTCCTCGGTGGAGCCCCTGCTCCAGGAGGCACTGAAGGAGCTCCAGGAGGCATATGATGCAGAGAGGAGGAGGGTTGAGGAGGACATGCAGAGGAGGCTGCAGGAGGCTGAGCGGGGCCTGAGGGAGCAGGTGGAGAGGAACAGGGAGACCGCCGTGCAGGCAGTGCTGGACACGATAAAGAAGGCGCTGTCAGGCTGAGGTGCGGCCCTTGCCAGGGTCTGCCGACTACGCCCGCCTGGTCCCCGTGCTCAGGTACATGAAGTCAAGGATGCTGGGGCCTAAGCTGAAGGAGATAGCCCCTCCCCTCAGCGAGGCCGTCATGGCGCTGAGGGAAAGCCTGTACTCGCGGGCCGCGGAGGCCAAGGACCCTGAGTCGCTCGAGAGGGCGCTCGCCGCGGTCTACTTCTCAAACCTTGAGGAGGTCTACAGGCTGGCCCCAGCTGAGGCAAGGGGGCTCATAAACGCCTTCGGGAGGCTCAGGGAGCTCGAGGACCTTATGACTGTGGCCAGGGCTCTCGCCGAGGGCCAGCCCCCGCCCAGGTGGCTGCCCTCAATGGAGTGGGGGCTCAGCTCCACCGCCCACGTGCTGCAGGAGCTTGAGGCGTCGGCGAGCCTCTCAAGGCTTCAGGAGGCGGTGAGGGACAGGGACCTTAAGAGGGCAGTAGCCATGGCGTTGGAGGCCTATACGGATCTCAGGCAGCCTGAGGTCTTCACCTTCCTCTCGCTGCTCGGCGGCTCCCTCGTGCTCAGGGGGGCCCTTGCGGCCGTAGGCGGCCCTGAGGCAAAGGACGTGGAGAGGATCATGTGCCCCCTGGTGGAGGAGAGGGCGGCCCTTGGGCTCCTGGAGGCCTGGGCACTAAGGCTGAACCCCAAGACCTTTGCTAGGGCGGTGGAGGGGCCGAAGGTCTGCGGCGTTGACTGGGCCCTCCTGGCGGCGGCGTACGAGAGGGGCCTCGAGGGCGAGGTCACAGGACTGGTCATGGACGTCTCCCCGGCCCTGAGGTACGTCAAGCTTGAGGGCAGGAGCGTTAAGGAGCTCATGGCCTCAGCCAGGAGGTCAGCGAGGCTAGCCGCCCACAGGGCCTCCCTCGCGGCCTTCGAGGGCTACCCCTTCACGCCTGCCCTTGTGGCTGCTGCACTGACGCTCCTGACGCTTGAGGTTGACAGCGTTAGGGCCCTGGTCGGCGGCATAATGCTGAACCTGACGCAGGAGGAGCTTGAGCAAGCCGTTATTTAGTAGCTTGCCCAGAGCTGCCTTGGAGCTGGGCCCCGATGTCAGGCCTTGAGGGCGAGCTGTGGGACCTCATAGTTAATGACATACAGATGCTCTCAACCAAGGGCTGCTACGAGCCCGTGAGCGACGCCATAAGCCTCTACCTCGCCAGGAGGCTGAGGCTCCTGGCCGCGGCCTTGATAGGGTACGGCAGGGACCCCCCGTCTACAATACTTGACGCGGGCTGCGGCCCCGGCACCTCAACTAAGGTGCTGAGGACCCTCTACCCCAGGGCCAGGATAGTTGCCATGGACCCGGGCACCCTGAACCTCAGGAGGGCCGCGCTGGCTGCGGGCGACGGCACCGGGCCCGTGAGGGGGGTCTTTGAGGGCATGCCGTTCAGACAGGGGGCCTTCGACGGCGCGGTTGCTATGTTCTCCTTCAGGGACGCCGCCAACTACCTTGGGGCCCTAGACGAGTTCTCAAGGGTGTTGGCTGACGATGGGAGGCTCGCTATGGTCGACCTCTACAGGCCCGAGAGCCCCCTCGAGCTCGGCCTCTCGCTCTTCCACTTCAGGTACGTGGGGCCAGCCATAGGGCTGGCCATGGGCTGCGGCAAGGATGGGCTGAAGTTCGGTGACATACACAGGACGGTGCTTAGCATGATGACGCCGAGCCAGCTCATCAGGGAGGCCTCGAGGCGCTTCAGGGAGGTTAGCTTTAGGCCGACGCCTTTCCTGGTGGGCATACTATACGCCGAGGGGCCTAGGAGGGCGTTTACCCACGGCGCAACTAACCCTCACCATTGATTACTTTCAGCGCCGCGGGCGCCCCTCCTGATGCATTACCCGCGCCACCCTCAGGTCATAGGGGCTGATCGAGGGCAGCGCCGCTACCCTCCCATCCGCGGCCCCCTTTCGCCCTCGCCTCGTGAGCGGGGCCCATCATCAGCTGAGGACATTAAGGGGAGGCCAGGTAACTCCGTATTAAACGTGATGCGATGGCTTTAAAGGCGTTAAAGGTTATGTAGGGGCGCTCAGCCTCGTGAACCTGAACTTTATCACGCTCCCCTCCTTATCGACGTCAACCTTCACCCTTCTGTTGTCCTTTAGCGAGTAGGCTATCATGGCGGCGCAGCGCCACGAGTCCATTAAAACCTCCGCCTCCTCGCCGGGCGACAGGCCGTCTATGACCCTCATGGCCAGCACGTAGCCCTCGGGGCACTCCTTCCCCCTGTAGTCAAAGACCTTCAAGCGGCCTCCCCGTTCGCCCTTGCCTTAGGTGATCTTAACGGCTCCTCCTTACTCTCAGGCCGGGAACATCACGTTGGTGATTATGTACTCAACCAGGGACCTGTGCGGGTCACCCTCAAGGACCTCGTCAACGCTGTTCATGAGGCCCTCCTTCACCCTCTGCGCGCAGGCGGGGTCGTTGAACTTCTCGTTCCTCATTGCTAGGTAGAAGCCGGCCCCGCTCTCGTTGAAGTAGAGGAAGTATGCCCACTCCATGTCCTGGGACACCGCAGGTATGAGCGAGCCCGGCCTCAAGTACTTGAAGATCATCATGTGCTCCCCAAGCTCCTCTGGCAGGCCCGAGGGGCACACCATCCAGTTCGCGCCGCAGTCCTCGGCGCTCCCCCTCTCGCACTCCAAGGCGTTCGACACCGGGTTCTTGTCACCTTTAACGCATAAATTCCTTGCTATAGCTCTGCCCAGGGGTGCAGGTTAGCTTGAAGTTCCTCAGGTGTAAGCCTAACCAGGTGCCCCCAAGCAACGGAAAGAAGGTCGCCATAGTTGGGGCGGGCACGGCTGGCCTTGGGGCAGCTGGGCTGCTCAGGTGCAAGGGCTACGACGTCACGATCTACGACATGATGCCAGAGCCCGGAGGCATGCTCATCTTCGGCATACATGTGGACAGGATACCGAAGCCCCCGGTGAGGGAGGGCGTGAGGGAGCTGATGGACGCCGGCGTCGAGTTCGTGCTCAACACGAAGGTCGGCAACAGGAACCTCGAGAGGATGGACGAGCTGGTGAAGGCTAAGAACGTAGTTGACCTTGAGGATATCATAAAGTCATACGACGCCGTCCTCATAGCCACCGGCACCTGGACGAGCAACAAGTCAAACGTCCCTGGGGAGGAGATGCCCTGGGTCTACCCGGCCATGGAGTTCCTCATAGCCACCCACCTGGCTAAGTTCGGCTACAGGCCCTGGGACATAGTGCCTGACATCAAGGGCGATCTGCTCGTCGTGGGGGGCGGCTACACAGCTGAGGACGCTGCCTACGTGCCGAGGACCTACCCTGAGTACAAGGAGAGGATGAAGAAGATAGTGCTGAGCTACAGGAGGACCAGGAACGAGGCCCCCATGGGGCCCATGGAGATGACAAACCTCGAGGCCTCAGGGGTCGAGATCTGGGAGCTCACCGTGCCTATAGCCTACAGGGAGGAGGCCGGCAAGAGGATTGCAAGGATAATAAGGAACAGGCTGGTGCAGGTCCCAGGCGAGAGGAGGCCTAGGCCTGAGCCCATACCTGGGAGTGAGTTCGACGCATACTTCAACTTCGTCCTAGAGGCCATAGGCGAGAGGGCCACACCGCCCTTCGAGGGCGAGTGCTGCGGCATAAAGATCGACCCGAAGTGGGGTACAATAGTGGTCAACAAGGACATGATGACTGACAGGAAGGGGGTATTCGCCGCAGGCGACGTGGTGCACGGGCCAAGCCAGCTGGGGCCGGCCCTCAAGAGCGGCATGGACGCTGCGAACGCGATAATGAGGTACCTCAGCCAGCGCTAGCCCCTCTCCTTGGAGGAGAGGGCCATAGCTAGCATGACCGCCCTCCTCACGTTATCGTAGGTTTTAGCCCTGGCGAGCTCCTCAGGCGTCATCCACGTGCCCTCCCTCAGCTCCCCGCCGACCCTCCTGACCCTGAAGACCAGGTCGTAGTGTATGTGGGTCTCATCGGGGTACCTCACGGTCTCGAGGAGTATGACCATGGGCATTGGCTCGTCCGTGACCTCCCCGTCGCCTATGCCGTAGGTGGGCCCAACCGCCTCGACCCTGAGGCCCGTCTCCTCCTCGAACTCCCTTATGACGGCCTCCCTGGGGGTCTCGTTGGGCTCCACGTGGCCCCCTGGGTAGAGCCAGACGCCGAGCTTCCTGTGCCATATCATGAGGGCCCTGCCGCCCTCGACCAGGATGCCGCTGGCCACTATGCACTTCCTCAAGGCGATCCCGGGTGTTCTGAAAGGGGAAAATAAAAAGGGTGAAGGGCTAGGAGGGGAGGGCTCACCGCTTTGAGCTCCCCCGCTGCCCACGCCAAGATATAAAAGAGAAAGGAAATTAAGGGCCCTGCAGAGGGCTACTTAAGCAGCGACATTATCCTGCTGCTGTAGGGGCTCTCCTGTATAGCCTTCGTCAGGACGCGCTGGTCCCTCTCCCTCAGGTCTGGCGGAAGCCTTGACTGCGCCTCAAGCCTCATCTGAATGACCTGCTTAGCGGTCGCGTCAGGCAGCCTGGCTATTATGCCGACGTTGGTCTTGCAGACCTCCTTGTACTGGTCGTCGTTCGCGGCGGCTGAGAGCTGCTTCATGAACTCAACGAGCGTCGACACAACCTGCTCCCTGCTCATGGTCAGGAGCTGGCTTAAGACCTGGCTCATAAGCCTCTCCCGCTCCTCAGGCTCATCCTCACGAGCTGCTTTACGTCTAGGGACATCCTGCGTCACAGTGAGGCAAGGGTGACATACAAATAAAAGTATAAGTACGTATGTGTTTGCTCAAGAGGTCCCTAGGCCCTAGCATCAAGGGCGGCCCCTTATGAAGGGTCACATATAACTTTGCCCCGCATGTATTAAGGGGTAATAACGTTGAGGAAAGCGGAGCTGAGTCTCAGCTCGGAGCTGCTGAAGGGGCTCGTAAGGCAGGGCGACGTGCCCGCCTTCCCCTACTTCGCTGCCGGCGAGTGGAGCCTTGAGGGCGAGAGGCTTGACGTCATGTCCCCCATAGACCTTAGGGTCGCCGCTGCGACGGCGAGGCCCTCAGCACAGCGGGGGCTTTCGGTGCTCGACAGGGTTTACTCCGTTGGAAGGAGGAGCATAAGGGACATGCCGGGCGAGGAGAGGGTTGAGGTCTTCGAGAGGGCCGCCGACGCCCTCGAGGGGGCCCGCGAGGACCTGGTCAACATACTCATAATCAATGCTGGTAAGACCAGGAGGGCCGCTGAGGGCGAGGTTGACGCGAGCGTCGAGAGACTTAGGCTCGCAAAGCTTGACGTGAGGAGGATATACGGCGACTACGTTCCAGGTGACTGGTCCCACGAGACCCTTGAGACGGAGGCCATAGTCAAGAGGGAGCCACTCGGCGTCGTAGCTGCCATACTCCCCTTCAACTACCCGCTCTTCGACGCCGTTAACAAGGTCGTCTACTCTGCCGTGGCGGGGAACGCCGTCATGGTTAAGCCTGCCGAGGCTGACCCCCTGCCAGCCCTGGCCCTAGCAAAGGCGCTAGTAGACTCGGGCTTCCCGCCGGAGGCGCTGGCAGTGCTCCCCATGAGGGGCAGGGATTTCGGCGAGGTGATAGCCGACAGGAGGGTGGCGGCAGTCTCCTTCACTGGGAGCACGGAGACGGGCCTCCAGGTCATGAGGGAGGCGGGCGTAAAGCAGTACGTCATGGAGCTCGGGGGAGGGGACCCAGCAATAGTTCTGAGCGACGCCAACGTCAAGGAGACTGCCTCAAAGATAGTGACTGGCATAACGAGCTACTCGGGCCAGAGGTGCGACTCAATAAAGTACGTGCTCGCCGAGCCAGAGGCCTACGACGAGCTGAAGGAGGAGATCGTTGAGGGGCTCTCAAAGGTTAAGGTTGGAGACCCGAGGGATGAGGGCACTCACATGGGGCCGCTAATCGACGTTAAGACCGCTGACGAGGTTATAGAGGCCACGAAGGACGCCGTGTCAAAGGGCGGCAGGGTTCTCCACGGCGGGGAGAAGGTTGAGGAGCTGGGCCCCAACTACATAAAGCCCACTCTCATAGAGGTTGACGCCTTGAGGCTGCCGGAGCTCTACATGTACAACAAGGAGGTCTTCGCCTCCATAGCAGCTATAGTTAAGGTGAGGGACCTGGACGAGGCCATAGCCCTTGCCAACGGCAGGAGGTACGGCCTTGACGCCGCCCTATTCGGCAGCGACCTCTCAAAGATAAGGAGGGCGGCCAGGCAGCTTGAGGTGGGGGCCGTCTACATTAACGACTACCCAAAGCACGGCATAGGCTACTACCCCTTCGGCGGCATGAAGGACTCAGGCATAGGGAGGGAGGGCATAGGGTACACCATAGACTTCGTCGCTGCCTACAAGTCTATAGTGTACAACTACAAGGGCAGGGGCGTGTGGGACTACTTGTAATGAGGTGAAAAAAGAAAGGGAAGAGCGCTTGAGCTGGCCTCCTCCCCGCCCTGAGGGGCGAGGCTTTCGGCTGTAAGCCCTTTAGGACGAGCTCGTGGTAGCGCTGTAGCCGCTGTAGTAGGCCTCAATGGCCTTAGCCAGGGCGGCGGCGGCCTCCTGGAGGGCCTGCTGGGGGCTCGACATGGACCCAGTTATGTAGTTGAACAGGTACTCGCCCACCTGGCTGTTGACCGATTTAGTTATCGCCGGGAAGTAGGGGGCCACGTAGGCGGTGGTGTTAGCGGCCGCTAATGCTGACTGGGCCCACTGCCTCAGGTAGAGCGGTATTGAGCTGTTCGACAGTATCAGCTGATAGGCATGCCTGGAGGACGGGAACACGTAGGTCTGCACGAATGCCTCCTCCTGGAACTGAGGCGACTCGACAAGCTGGAGGAACTCCAGGGCGAGCTTCTTATGGGCCGAGTACTTGCTTACCCCTATGTACGTCAGCCCTATCCTTATGGTGTTCCCGGGCAGCGGGGCTACGCCTATTACGCTGGCGTTGGGGGTCCCAGCGATGCTCGGCAGCTGGCCCAGGTAGCCAGCTATGGCTACGGCCTGGCCGCTCATGAGGAGCTCAAGCGAGTTGTAAAATGTCACCTGGAGCTGTGTCGGGTTAGGCTCATAGCTGACCAGCTCCTTGAGAGTTTCAAGGGCCTGCACGCCGACGCTGTTGTTGAAGGAGGGCGGAGGGAACCTCCAGCCGCTCGGCACGCATCCCATGAAGAGCGTGCCGAAGCCAGTAACGCCGAAGGGGCTGCCGCAGTTCAGGGTCGAGTTGTGCACGTAGTAGTAGCCGAAGACGGCCAGGAAGGTGTCCCCCGGCAGATCGTTCTGGTCAGTGTAGAGGAGCACCCCGTACTTAGTTATATTGTGTGATGTGAAGAACTGGTCAACGTCAAGCACCGTGGTCCAGTTGCCCCAGGTCTCTGGGTTGAGCTGTACGTGGTACTCGCTGTAGAACTCCTGCTGAAGGGTCGCGTTGTTGAACAGGTTCTTGTTGTAGAGTATAACTATGCCGTCGGTCTGTATGGGCACGCCCACCCACGTCACGTTGCCCGTGAGCGGGTTCCGGTAAAGCCCAGCGGCATTGAGGTCTGGCGGCAGTATGTCAGTCTCATTTATGACCGAGGAGTTGAGGGGCAGCAGGTAGGGGGCCAGCTGACCGACGGTCGTAGTAGTGTACGTCACTATGTCGTACTGGCCCTGGCCAGACTGAAGCACCGTGAGCTCGTTGCTTATGTACTGGTCGTAGGGGAACACAACGACTTTAACCTTGACGCCCGGGTGCTCCTCCTCGAAGACGGTGGCCGCAGCGTTAAGCAGTGGCTGGGCCGGCGCCCCGGCGTATGTTGCTACTGTCAGAGTTGTAGAGGGGGTCGTAGAGGGGGTCGCTGTGACGCTGGTAGTACTTGTGGATGTCGTAGTGGATGCCGTAGTTGTGGTGTGCCTCCTGCCGACCACGTATAGGGCCCCACCAGCGACGGCAACTATAACTACGATAATGACTATTAGGGCTGTGACCTTAGCTGAAATTGCCTTCACGATTTCACCACTCTAGTAAGGCCTTGCTAGCTATTTATGCGTTATCTACCTTACCTACGTAAACACCTGTTTCCTATATATTTTAAATAGGGCTACAGTTGTCTAAGGAAACTCTAGTGAACGAGGAGGTAGGCTTTTATTTCAGGAGCGCGCAGCGTCAGGCGGTGTTATGCGCGTGAACTCCCTGAGCAGGGGGGCCCTCGCGGCCATAGTGATAATCATAGTAGTTGTGGCCGTTGCAGGCGGCCTGGCCTACTCCATGAGGAGACATGTGACGACCTCAAGCCCTACAACGTCGTCTATAACCACCGCAACAACGACAACTCAGATGACAACCACGACCTCAACCTCTATGACCGTCAGCTCGCCAGAGACGTTGACGGTGGTCACCTACACTGGGAAGACGGGCCAGGGCTTCATGGAGTTCGCAGCTCACCTCTTCGAGGAGGAGCACCCTAACGTAAAGGTCAACGTGATAGCGTTCCCGTTCACGCAGTACATAAGCAACGAGCTCACGGTGCTTCAGTCTGGCCAGGGCCAGTACGACATAGTGACGTACACGCCTGCCAACACCATGGAGTTCGTGCCCTACCTCGTGCCCCTCAACAGCACCTACGTTAACATCTCAGACCTCTTCTACCCCGTCCAGGCCCTCGGTGGCACTGTAGGCAACGTGACCTACGGCGTGGCGAGGGGGACAAGCGTCATGCTGCTGGCCTACTACGCTAACTACTTCGACAACGCGACCCTTCAGCAGGAGTTCCAGCAGGAGTACGGCTTCAGCCTCAACCCGTGGACCTGGAACAACTGGAGTCAGCTGGCAGACGCGAGCCAGTTCTTCACCTCTCACCACATAACTAAGTACGGCATACTGCTCTGGGACCAGACCGGCGACCTCGACCTCTACGAGGCCTACGCCCTCGTCTTCGAGTGGTACTACATGCACAGCCCCTCCCTCAACTGCGGCAACGTCATGGGGTTGATGCCGCTCTACGGCGACCTCTTCATGGGCTGCATACCGAGCGGCTGGAACCACGGCTTCCCGCCGCCGGCCTTCAACAGCACCGCCGGGGTTGAGGCCCTCGAGGTGCAGAGGGAGATAGTAAGCTACATGCCGCCGCCCACGGCCCTTCTCGTGTCATATGACAACGTGGTGCCACTGCTTGAGCAGCCAAACTACGCCCCAGGCGCCTTCATTTTTGCCGCGCAGCTCTCCTACTTCACTAACATGAATAACCTGACTGATATCAGGCTGGCCCCGGCGCCCGGAGGCTATGCCCTTGGAGGCGCCACGTTCTTCGGCGTCAGCAAGTACTCCGCCCACAAGCAGCTCGCCCTCGAGTTCATTAGCTTCATAGCAAGCCCGCAGGTGCAGGCCGCCTCCTTCTACAACATGACCAACTTCCCAATATCCAAGCAGGCCTATCAGCTGCTCCTCGAGAACTCCTCGATTCCCTCCTATGAGAGGGAGTGGATAAACGCCACCTTCTACGCCGCTGAGCACGCCTACGCCGCCATACCGGCCGTGTCAATAAGCACCACGGCTCTCGAGCCAGCCCTGGAGAAGGAGGTGCTGGGCTACCTGGAGGGGCAGATAACCAACGCCTCCCAGGCCCTCCAGCAGGCCGCCCAGGCGTGGGTGCAGGACCTGGAGTCCTACTCCACAAGCACTTCTACAACGGCCTCCGCAGCCGCCGCCCCCATCACTCAGCCGCTGGCCCCGCAGGCCCCATGGGCGAGGCAGGAGTAGCGCGCCCCTTAGCCTAACGTGACTTTTTTTAGGTAACCCTTCAGCAGTCAGTACAACAGCTTATAGCCTCAGCCGCTCACAATATTACAATAAGCAACTCGCAAAGGAGAGGTGATAAGCAGTGAGTCTAAGGAAGTCCAAGAGGAGGGCAGACGCAGGGGTGCAGGTGCCCACGCCCCCCTGCGAGGCCATGTTAATGGCGCAGGCCTTCCTGCCACCTCAGTGGTAGTTTTTCGTGACCGCCTCCTGTCCTTCCACCTGCCCAGGCAGCTCTCACCATATGGGCGAAAGCTTTTACTACCGGCAGTAGTAAAAACGCCCGGGGGCCAGCTTGGAGAGGGTCGAGGAGCTCGGCTCAAGGATAGACGCCTCCAGGTGGACCAGGGCACACACCCTCATATTCACATCGACAAGCCTGGGCATGTTGATATGGGGGCTCGAGGCCGCCATAGGGCCCGCCGGGTACCTTGTATTTCACAGGAGCCTGCTCTTCCTCATAGCCTACTACGCCCTTGACTTCATAGGGGACATAGCTATTGGAAGGCTCTCTGACACCAGGCTCGCGAGGAAGGGGGCCTTCTACCTAACCATGTCCCTCATAGGGGCCGGCATAATCATCCTAGGCGTTGACATAGCTCTCACGGGGGGCAGCGGCCTCACCGCCGTGCTCGTGGGGCTCGTTGGGGCGGCCCTCATGAAGGTCGGCATAGAGGGCGAGGTGCCCGTCTCGCTCTCGTTCCTAGCTGAGAGCGCGCCGGCCTCTGCCAGGAACAGGGTTCTCGTGCTCTCGCCCAACTTCAACAACATAGGCTCGGCGCTCGGCGCCGCTGTGCTCTACCTTACTTACACCGCCAGCAACTCCTACGTCTACGCGGCCCTCGCCCTCATAGTTGTCACAGCAGTCGCCCTGGCACTAACCCTGGCGGTGAGGCTCGCAATGCCAGAGTCCGCCAGGTGGCTCCTCGAGAAGGGCATGAGGGACAGGGCCCTCAGGGAGGCCTCAAGGCTGGCGTCCCAGCCGGCCTCGAGCGTCTCAAGCGTCACCCCGACCGTGGGCCTCGGCGGCAGGTACGCCTTCCTAGTTGCGCTGGGCGTCTCCCAGTACCTCACCTTCGGGCTCATGGCGTACACCATAGCCTACTTCTACTACCACGGGGCCACGACATACTTCATAATGCTGGTGGCCTCCCTCGGGGCTGCCATAGCTGGCATACCCGCCGCCCTCCTGCCTGACATAATGGACACCAGGAACTTCACGCTGCTCGCCTACGGCGGCGGCCTGGCCTCGATGATACTCATAGCTGCCGCCTTCCTCGCAATGGGAAGTCACGGCTTCCTGGCCCTCTTCTACCCGCTGCTCTTCCTTAACATGGTGTTCAGCGAGCTGGCGTGGGCAGTCAGGACAGTCTACGAGCCGGTGCTGTTCCCAACCAGCATAAGGGCCACCATGATTGGCCTCGTGAGGGCAGTTCCCATAGTGGCCTACGACGTCTCCCTCTACGTGACCTCAGCCTGGGACGAGTGGCAGTTCATGGTGTTCAACCTGGGCTTCTGGGGCCTCGGCGCCGCCGCGGCGGTGGCGTGGAGACTCATCGGCTACGACACGAGGAGGGCGCTGCTGGAGAGCGCCTCCTCCCCAAGGCCAGGGACCAGGCCAGGCGCACTATAATTTATAACTAATTTTAAAAAATTAGCCTGAGGTCTTTCTGCCCGCCTCGGCAGCCATGTAGGTGACGACGCTCTCGCCCAGCTGGCCCGCCCTGGCCTTGTACGCGGTGTATGCTGCCACCCCGGCCATTACGGAGAGCGACGCCGCGACAAAGGCGAAGTAGGGTTCTGCTAGGTCGCTTATGACGCCCTCGTAGAACGTGTAGACGAACAGGGCGGTGCCCAGCACTGGGAACAGTAGGCCTGAGATGACCTTGCGGGCGGCTGAGAACCTCAGCTCCGGATGCCTCCTGAGGTAGGGGAAGAGGCCGAACTCCGGCACGAAGTGGTGGAAGTACCACGTTATGCTCGATGCCGTCCCCATGACGTACCACGCCACGGCCACGGTGCTCGTGTTGTAGCCGTACACCTTGACAAGCGATAGGCCCACCGCCAGCGTCGTGGCCAGGGCCACTATGAAGTTCAGCAGCGCCGCGTTGGCTGGGACGTCGTGTCTGCTCAGCCTCTTGAGCCACCCGCTCCTTATGAAGTTGTCCCTAGCCATGGCCCAGAGCAGCCTCGCCTGGGAGCCGCCGCCGGCCCCGAAGGCGATGAGGGAGACGAGAAGTATGACAAAGTTAAGCGCCGCTAGGGCCGCCAGCGGGAAGTACCTTGACCACGCCGCTATCTGGGGCAGCGGGGCTGAGATAACGTTGCTCAGCTCGCCCCTGGGCACCGCGACGAGCTCAGAGTAGGCCGCGATGGCGATAGCTACGGCTGATATCGTGAGGCCTATGTATATGGCCCTCCAGGCGTCCCTTGTGGGGTTTGCCCCCTCCTCTGTGTAGAAGAGCGCCGTGCCGTAGCCGGCGAACGTGAAGAAGCCAACTATAGCGGTCGCAAGCATGAGCCCCCTGAGCCCGCCGCTGCTGTTTGCCGGGTTGAGGAAGTAAGCCGAGTTGTAGGGGCTCCTAGCTATTACGGCCACCGTGAACGCGACCACAACGATAAGGGCAGCAATGACGGCGGCCGTGAGCACGTTGCCAAGCCTCCTGGCGGGCTGCACGGCCATAGCGTAAGTCACGGCCAGCGTCGCGATGCCGGCGAGGAGCCAGACCCACATGGGCGGCATCGTGTGGTACACGTAGTACAGCGTGTCGACCAGGAGCCACCCTATGAAGAACGCGTTGGCGGCCTGCCACCAGTTGTAGAAGAAGTAGTTGCCCAGGGCAGTGAACTTGCCAGCCCCGCGGCCGAAGCCGAGCTCGGCGAGGCCGTAGTAGCCGCCCGTGAATGGCACTATCCTAGTGTACTCAAGTATGGGGAGTGATACCAGCACGAAGAGCGCGTAGCCAATTATTACGGGCCATATGGCCGCCGGCCCTGCGTCGCTTATGAAGG
This sequence comes from Acidilobus sp. 7A, assembly GCF_003431325.1. Lineage (NCBI taxonomy): Archaea > Thermoproteati > Thermoproteota > Thermoprotei > Acidilobales > Acidilobaceae > Acidilobus > Acidilobus sp. 7A. Next base: position 813,183 of record NZ_CP010515.1, read on the forward strand.
CGGTCACCTCTATAGGGCCAATTATAGGTAGGACCCCCGCCACCACGGCTGCTACCATGGCGTAGAAGGGCATGGAGCCCCTTCGGAGCTGGGATGACATAGCGACCACGGGGTAACCGTATGCGTGGGATTCTTAAATTGCTGACCCTGGCGGCTCCATGCGCGGGAGGTGCGGCGGCCGGGATTTGAACCCGGGACCTCCGGCTTGGAGGGCCGGCGTCCTAGTCCAGGCTAGACTACCGCCGCACCGTTGCCTTCCCTGCCGATTGGAGTTTTAAGTCTAAGGCCCTGTGCCTGACAGGCTTATTAGCTTCAGGCTACAGCCAAAGCCTGGCCGATGAGGACAAACGTTCCCACGGAGCCCAACCGCAGAGAAGTGACGAGGCTTCACGGCCTGAGGCCGCGGCGGTCCTTCTAGGTTGCGCCTAGGTCATGCGCAGGGAGTGAAAAAAGATGAAAAGATGAGGGGAATATTTTATGGGAAAAGGTGAGGCCCCAGTCACGGCAGGCCTCCGTTTATCAGGCTGTAGCTGAACTGGTTGGCAATCAGGTACCCTGCCGCGTTAACGGTGCTGTTCTGCAGCCCCTCAAGGTAGGCGCTCTCCGTGAAGCCGCGGCCGTTCACCAGGACCTCCGCTGTCAGCGACTTCTGAGTGAGCGCGTTGTTAGAGGTGAGGCCAATTAGTACGGCCCCAGTCGGGTTTATGAACTCAAGTATGCCGGAGAAGCCTCCCACGGCCCCCAGGTTATAGCTCATGCTCTCGGTGAAGCTGTAGCTATGCCAGGAGTAGCTCAGGCTGTACGACGGCGCCATGTATATGCTGCCGTTCTGCGTGAACGACGCGTTGTACGGGAACGTGGTCGGCGGGGTTATGGGCACTGCGACGGAGTCGTAGTACAGCGTCACCGGCCAGTTGGCTGTCAGGCTGAGCGTGTAGGGCTCGTAGCCCTCGGCCCACGAGCTCACGCTGAACTGCTCGTCAAGGTAGTTGAAGGAGAAGGTGCCCGCGTAGTTGTAGGCCTGCCTCACGGTCGTCCTGCCGGCCTCCGCCGTGCTCACAGTCTCAGTGCCGTGCTCGAACATGAGCTCCGAGGTGTAGTTTATTGAGTAGCTGGCGCCCTCGTCAAAGTAGAGGCCGGCCGCGCTGTAAGTCATTATGAGGGGCCCAGTGTCACTGTAGCTTGCGCTGGCCGTCAGCACCCTCGCACCCACCATCGGGTTGCTGCTGTTAACCCAGAGCGCCAGGAAGCCGCCCAGGTGCCACTGGAAGTACCTGCCAGGCACGCCCATGGTCTCGGCGGAGGCGAGCAGGTCGGCCACGTGTACGGCTATAGTTGCGTTGAGGCCGTAGGCCAGTAGCGGCGTGAGGTCTATAGTGTCAGGCATGTGGAAGGCCAGGGTGTTTATTGAGGTCACCGGCTTCCACCAGAACAGGTTTATGCCGCCTGTGTAGACGGTCTCGAACGGGTTGATTATGCCGGCCAGGTGGTCGTCATAGTACACCTTAATGTACCTGACTGCTGGCATGTTAGTGTACCAGAACTCGTCATTGTAGCCGCCATTGGTGTAGAGCACGAGCCAGGCCCTGTAGGTGCCGTTAGGTATGGACATGTATTGCACTGCATAGTCCTGGTATGCGTCGAAGAACTCAAAGGAGTAGCCGGCTGGCGAGGTGACGAAGAGGGGTATGATCACGTTCGGCAGGCCAGCCGGAGGGGTGCCATTGTAGAGCAGGAGCGTCAAGTTGACCAGGTAGTAGCCCGTTATGCCTATGCTGGGCGCGTAGAAGTTGGGCAGCAGCACCTGGAACCTCACTGGGCCCCTCAGGAGGTTCTCAAAGAACGTCACGTCAACAGCTGCCGTGGAGTTCAGGACCTCCTGGGTGGACCCCCAGAGCAGCGGGGTGCCGTTAGCAAATACGTCGACTATCCTGTCGTACTGGGGCCCGCCGGCCTCCCTTATCGAGATGTTAAGGAGCATGAGGCTGTAGTTGCCAGGGGGCACGTAGACGGTGGCGTTGTAGGGCACCGCCGTGTTGTTGAACATTACGTCCTTGGCTATCCATATGACCTCTGGGGTCTCGTTGGGCGGTATGTACTTGAAGGCCTGGAAGGAGTAGTACCCGTCATGGCCGCCGAGGGCCCTGCCAGCGTAGGTAACGAGTATTGGATGATGCACTTGCGTTGGGTGAGGCACCGGCCCCGCCTGGTAGCTCCTGTGGGCCGCCGGCCCCAGGGCCCCTGCTGGCGCAGCTGCCAGGAGCGACAGCGCGAGCAGGGCTGCTAACGCAAGAACGTGTGCCCTCAACTTATCCCACCAACCTCTGTGCCTCCAATGCTCCCACGGCAGGAGGAAAAAATAAACGTTTTTATGAAGTCGGCAGGCATGGCGGGCCCGCCGGGATTTGAACCCGGGACCACCAGCTCCGGAGGCTGGCGCGCTGATCCTGGCTGCGCCACGGGCCCAGCTACCCTCGCCCGTGAAGGTTAAATAGGCCTAGGCCTTGGTCCACCATCAGAACATGCTGCCGTTGCCTCCTGCAATCATTGGGTTCCCCTCCAAGAGATGCTGCCTGTGTAGCAGTTTATGTAGGGCTTCACCACTCAGTAGTAGCCCAGCTGAATCACATGTAGAAGTAGAGGCTCACCGCCAGGTCCTCGGCCTGCCTGAACAAGGGCATGGCGGCCGTGGCGTTCGTCAGCTGTGCATGAGCTCAGGGCTGGCGGGCTCAGCGACAGCTGCACAGCTGACGTAGTAGTGTGCTGCTGTGTTGCTGATGTACTGTGGTGCAGAGCAGGCCAACAGCGAAGGCTACCATAACAAACCACAGGAACAGTCAGGACGGACCTATCAAGGGAGGCCTGGAGGGCCTTCGGGCGAAGGGACGCAGCCTTAAATGAGTTCACCGCCCCAAAGCCTCCAAAGGGCCGCCAGGGCGATGAAGGGCGGCCTATTAAGCATATCACTGCCTTGAGTACTTGCAGTCCTGGACGGGGTAGAAGAGGTCTGAGATGTTAACGTAGGTGCTGTTGAGGGGCACGAGGTAGGGCACGAACTCCAATGCGCAGGGCAAATCCTGGCGTGCCCTGCTTAGCCCGCGCCAACTTTCTGGGCACCTTAAATGATGAAAAAGAGGGGAGAGGCTTCTCTTGAACCAGGACCAGCTTAGCTAACGGCACTTGTGTGGGCGTATAAGGCTCTCTAACCAAACGTATAGAATATAGAAAGTAGTAGGTAATTAAAACTAAACATTCGAAATTTTTATAAGATGGATTCGAAATTTTTATAAGATGGCAGGGAGGATCGTAGGACTAGCGGTGGTCAGCCTTTGCGCCTGAGTCTAGTAATGAGAGGGTGAGCGACCCTCCCACGGCAGGGCCCACGCTTAGGAGGTCCCTTACTCTGCTTGACGTCTTTATGTTAGGCATAAGCGGCATGGTAGGCTCTGGCTGGCTCTTCTCAGCCCTAGGCGCGGTTGGCTTCATGGGGCCCGCCGCGGTGCTCTCGTGGATTATAGCGGGCATATTCTTCTCCTTCATGGTCTTCGGCTTCGCCGAGCTCGGGGGCCTCTTCCCGTTCACCGGCTCCCTGGCGAGGTACAACCACTACACCCACGGCACGCTAAGCAACTACATGCTGGCCTGGGCATACTTCATAGGGGCCGCGACGACCATCAGCGTAGAGGCAGTTGCCATAGTTGAGTACTCGAGCGAGTACCTGCCCTGGGTCTGGAACAGCAAGGTTGGGGTTCTCACCCCTGTAGGGGTTGCCATAACGGCCGGCCTCATACTTGTGTTCTTCGCCATCCACTTCCTCGGGGTGCAGGTCTTTGGCTGGTTCAACAGGGTTGTCACGGCCTGGAAGCTCACGGTGCCGACTCTCACCGTGGTACTCCTGATGCTGCTCTACTTCCACACGAAGAACTTCACAGGCGCCCCAGGGGGCTTCTTCCCCTACGGCACCGCGGCTGTCTTCGGCGGCATGATAACGACTGGCATAGTCTGGGCGTACGAGGGCTTCAGGCAGAGCCTTGAGTACGCCGGCGAGACGAAGAACCCGCAGAGGGACGTGCCGCTTGGCACCCTCCTTGCGCTGGCCGTTACCATAGTCCTCTACATCCTCATAGAGCTGGCCTTCATAGGCGGCGTAAACTGGCAGAGCGCTGGTATTGCCTTCGGCAACTGGAGCGGCCTGGCGAGCAGCTCCTGGGAGGCGCACCCGTTCTACTCTGAGCTCGTGGCCACCGGGGTCCCTGTGCTCGTGGGCTTTGCCATAGTGCTCCTCATAGACGCCGTCCTCTCGCCGCTCGGCACCCTCGCCACTTACGCGGGCTCGAGCGGCAGGAACATATACGGCATGGCAAGGGTGGGCTACATACCTGAATTCTTCGCAAGGATTCACCCGAGGTTCAAGAGCCCCTGGGTGGCCCTCCTGGTGTCAACAGTCATAGCAGTGGCGTTCCTATTTCCCTTCCCGACCTGGTATGCCATAATGTCTATCTCTGCCCTCGCGACGGTCTACAACTACATCTCGGTTGGCGTCACGAACCACGCCCTGAGGAGGCTGGCGCCTGACCTCAAGAGGCCCTACAGGCCGCCGGCCTGGTACTTGTTCTACCCGCTGGGGTTCATAGCCGCGGTCATGCTGGTCTACTGGTCGGGCTGGAGCCTGGTCAACACCGTGGTGGAGCTTGTAGTGATCGGCCTGCCCCTCCTCCTGCTGGGCCCCTACAGGAGGGAGCTCGGGCTCTCAACTGGGGCGGCCGCGGCCATCGCCGGCTCCCTCTGGGCGGCCTCAGCAGCAACAATAGCCGCCTACTACATGGTCCTTGAAGGCTGGGGCCTGCTGGGCTTCGCAATATACTGGGCCGCCCTGTCCCTGATACAGGTCGCGGCCCTGCTGGTCATACAGTTCATAGCACATCACCCCGACGTCAAGGGCGCCGTGTGGATAGTTGTCTTCAACATAGTCATTGGCGTAATATCATATACAGGCTCCCTCGGCCCCCTGTCGCAGCCCCTAATACCTTACCCCATGGACTACATAGTCATGGCTGTCGCTGCCATCGGCGTCTACTTCCTCGGGGTCTACACTGCCTATGAGACCAAGGACTTGAAGATGGTGAAGGAGAGGGGGCTGCCCGTTGAGTGATTTTTTTGGCTTCGCATGTTAACTAAATACATAATCTATAGCCCTCTCTTAGCACACTTTTGATTTTTAATTTGGTTTTTAACAAACTTCATTAAAGGTCCTAATAAAACGTTGCACTTTAATTAGCAGAAATACATAACTGTATACTGAGGGGGATCCCTTTGGCCCAGAGGGTCAGCTACTTTGAGTGGATGTTACAGGTGCTCGAGAGGGCCATAAAGATGGACAACTTGCCCTACGAGCTCTACAAGGTGCTGAGCAGGCCTGAGAGGGTGCTGACGGTCAGCATACCAGTCAGGATGGACGACGGGAGGCTGGAGGTCTTCGAGGGCTACAGGGTCCAGTACAGCAGCGCCCTGGGCCCCTACAAGGGGGGCATAAGGTTCCACCCAGAGGTCGACCTGGATACTGACAAGGCCCTCGCCCTGGGCATGACATTGAAGAACGCCCTCAACAACCTGCCGTACGGCGGCGGCAAGGGGGCCGTTAAGGTAGACCCCAAGAGGCTCTCCAAGGGGGAGCTGGAGAGGCTGAGCAGGGGCTACGCCAGGGCCATAGCCCCCCTCATAGGGGACCAGGTTGACATACCTGCCCCGGACGTCGGCACAACGCCCGAGATAATGGCTTGGATGGTCGACGAGTACTCAAGGATCAGGGGCTACAACGTGCCCGGGGTCTTCACGGCCAAGCCGCCGGAGCTCTGGGGCAACCCCGTTAGGGAGTACTCGACAGGCTACGGCGTCGTCGTGGCCGCCAGGGCGGCGGCCGAGAGGTACATGGGAGGCCTGCAGGGCCTCAGGGTGTCAGTCCACGGCTTCGGCAACGTGGGCCAGTACTCAGCCCTGTTCGCCCAGAGGCAGGGAGCCAAGGTAGTCGCGGTGAGCGACACCTCAGGCACGGTGTACGACCCCAACGGCATCGATGTGGAGCTGGCCATGAAGGTCAAGGCCCAGACGGGGAAGGTGATAAACTACCCAAAGGGGGAGAAGATATATGACCCCATGGCCTCCCTCTTCGTTGACGCCGAGGTCCTGATGCCGTCGGCCATAGAGAACGTGATAACTAAGGACAACGCGTCAAAGGTCAGGGCTAAGCTCGTAGTGGAGGGCGCCAACGGGCCGACGACGCCTGAGGCGGAGGCCGAGCTCTACAAGAGGGGCTCCATAGTGGTGCCGGACATCTCGGCCAACGCCGGCGGCGTCGTTATGTCGTACCTTGAGTGGGTCGAGAACCTGCAGTGGTACTGGTGGGACGAGGAGGAGACCCTGAAGAGGCTTGACGCAATAATGACCTCAAACGTTAAGAGGCTCATAGACAGGTACGAGTCCCTCAAGTCGACCAACCCCTCGGCCACCATGAGGGACGCGGCCTTCATACTGGCCCTCGAGAGGGTCTACAGGGCCATGAAGGCCAGAGGATGGCTCTAACGGGCTCCTCAGCCGATTCCCTACGAGCTTTTTCTTTTCCAACTCCGTTTCTCCTTTGTAGCGCCTAGCTGCGTCATGGGCTTAGCGGGCACTAACGCTCAGGGCCATTTTCACTTGGCCCTGTAAGGCCTCCAGCCTAGCATGATTGCGAGTCAGCTAAGGCTGCGCGGCCCGTCAACTAACCTTTTAGAGGTAGTCCCACACGCCCCTGCCCTTGTAGTTGTACACTATAGACTTGTAGGCGGTGACGAAGTCTATGGTGTACCCTATGCCCTCCCTCCCTATGCCTGAGTCCTTCATGCCGCCGAAGGGGTAGTTGTTGATGTAGACGGCCCCCACCTCAAGCTGCCTGGCCGCCCTCCTTATCTTTGAGAGGTCGCTGCCGAATATCGCCGCGTCAAGGCCGTACCTCCTCCCGTTGGCAAGGGCTATGGCCTCGTCGAGGTCCCTGACCTTAACTATAGCTGCTATGGAGGCGAACACCTCCTTGTTGTACATGTAGAGCTCCGGCAGCCTCGAGGCGTCAACCTCTATGAGAGTGGGCTTTATGTAGTTAGGGCCCAGCTCCTCAACCTTCTTCCCGCCGTGGAGCACCCTGCCGCCCTTTGACACGGCGTCCATAGCCCTTTAAGGTAAAATAGGGCTACGCCTTGACCCACCACCAGAATATGTTGTCGTTGCCCCCCGCTATCATTGGGTTCTCCTCCCACGTCACTGTCCCCAAGTAGCCAGCCATGTAGGGCTTGACCACCCAGTAGCTGTTGGGCTGAATAGTGTAGACATAGAAGTACAGCTGCACCGCAAGGTCCTCGGCCTGCCTGAACAGGTGTATTGAGGCCGTGGCGTTGGTGAGCTCGACGCCGTCGGCCTCGGCCATCAGGTCCTGCAGCTCCTGATACTCCATGGCCTCCTGCCAGAGCAGCTTGCCGATCTGGGGCTCAAGGCTCGGGCTAAGCCCTGGCCAGCTTATCTTAGAGGCGTTGAAGTAGGCGCTGAGGTTCTCCAGGTAGGTGACGTTCCAGCCGTCCGGGTCAGCCCAGACCATGCCAGTGTACTGGGCGTTCATCATGTCTGACGCCAGCGGGTAGTCGGCCACGTAGCCGCTATTCCAGATAGCCATGGGGTTCAGGTCAGGGACCCAGTATGAGAGCATGAGGGGCCACGGGAGGTAGAGCGGCACCGCGTTTATGTTTGGGTCTATGTTGTGGAGCGCCTGGGCCCACATCTCGGCAGCCGTGTAGTCAGTGGTGTCGCCGCTCTGGATCACTATCGGGAAGTAAACGCTTATGTTGTAGAAGCCGCTCTCCTCAAGCAGCCACTTTGCGTATGTCAGGTTGAAGGTCGGGCAGCCTGTCAGCTCCGACGGGGGTATGTATATGTCCAGGCCCCTTATTATGGCCCCGCAGTATGGGCTCCCGAAGTTGAAGTGGTACTTGGCGTTGCCAACTATGTCATTTATGTACTGGGTATAGTTGAAGGCGTAGGCGAAGGCCTCCCTCACAAGCGGGTTGGCGAAGTACCAGCTGGGGATGTTAAAGGACGGGTTGAGCTGGTGCAGTAGGGTCTCGTTGACCTGGAGGTCGAAGCCGAAGAACTCCTCCAGCAGGCTCGGGGACTCATAAACCTTGGCCTCCCCCTCACTCTCAAGCTGCAGCAGCTTAGGTATGAAGCTGTCGGGCAGGCTAACCACTATGTCGGCCTGCCCTGAGGCGAACGTCTCATATGCCGTCACGGGGTCCTTGACCCAGTATATGACTATGGTGTCGTTGGGCCTCGGCACGTAGGTTATGTTGGTCGGCCAGTACGGGTTCGGCTTGAGGACTATGCTCTGGCCTGGAGCGTAGGCCGCTATGTAGTAGGGCCCCGTCGCCATGGGGTCCCACCTGACCTGCTCGTTGTAGTCCCACTCGTTGGCCGTCTGCTCGTACTGGTAGAAGGCCTCGGCCAGCTGGGTGTAGTTGTGGTCGTAGAGGCCCGTGAAGTTTATGCCGTCTCCAACCTCCTCAAGCCACTTTGCGTCAAGTATGCCTGGCCCCCAGGCCTCGGCGAGGGCTGTGAAGAACACCTGAGGGGCCACCGGCCTAATTAGGTGGAAAGTCACGGTGTCCGTCGTGTTACTGTATGTTATGGCGTCCACTATCTCCTCAGCCCCCTGGGTGTCATTGGGCGACGTAACTATGAACGTGAACGGCGTGTAGTTCGGTATGAGGTACTGGGCCAGTATCCAGCCCCTCGTCGCTGGCGCGCCCCCTGCGAGCAGCAGGTCCCTCACTAGGCTGTACCACACGTCATAAGCTGTTATCGGGTCGCCGTTTGCCGCCCTGAGGCCGGGCCTCACCTTGAACACGTACACTGTGTAGTTAGGCGATATTGCGCCGTACTCGTACCTTGCGGTCACGTTGCTCCAGTTGCCCACCGTGGGCAGGTACTCGGCCGCCATGGGTATGAACTCAGTCGTGTAGGGGCCATCGTAGAGCAGGAGGGAGGCGAAGATGTTATCTATGACCTCAAAGCTTGTGGTGTCGTAGGCTATCGCCGGGTCGAAGCTAAACGGCCCTCCAGGCACGTTCTCGGCCGCTATTATTGTGCCCGGGTCCGGCACCGACGCCTGGGGGCTGAACAGCGAGAACGGCTCAGCCCGGGAGCTCACGGCTATGGTGTAACAGGACGTGTAGTTGTAGGTCGCGCCGCTGCTGACGTTCTCAGTAACTATGGTGAGGCAGACCGTGTAAAGGCCAGGCCTAGCATACATGGCAGTAACAGGGTTGACCTTGGGCTCCAGGTAGCTCACGTTGCCTGAGCCCGTCAGGGCCACCTGCTCGGCGTAGCCTGTGCCGTTGACCGAGGGCACAGCTGTGACGGTGCCGTTGCCGAGGTCCCACACGTATTTATCTATAGTCATGTTGGCCCCCGACGGCGGCTGGAGGAAGCCCGCGCTGAGGCTGACCGGCTGGTCCACGTTAGCCACGAAGGTAGAGGGCGCCACGATAGGCACAGTTATGAGCTGGGCGAAGCTCTCGTTGAGCTGAGGCGGCGCCACAGTTATCTGTATAAGGTTGCCCTGGGAGCTGCCGACAAGCCTGCCCTTGTAGTAGATGGCGTAGTAGACGAGGTACCTGCCAGGGTGCCTGTAGACCACCGTTGCGTAGCCGCTCGTGGAGTTGACCACAGAGCCGTTGCCAACGTAGAAGAGCACGTAGCTGCCCGGGGAAGCTGTAAATGAGCCCACGGACAGCTCCAGGGGCTGCCCGGCTATCGCTGTGTATGTGCTGGGCGCCGGCGGGCTCATGGAGAGCTGAGCGGGCGTCGTGGATGTGTGCTGCGTCAACGACCTGTGGTACAGGAGCGCGCCAGCGGCAAGGGAGGCTACTACAACAACCACAAGGGCCGCGAGGAGGGACCTACCAATGGAGGCCCTCGAGGGCCTCCAGGCGAAGCCACACCACCTTAAACGACTCCACCGCCCTCACACCTCTCTGGGCTATCCGACGATGCTAGGGAAGACCTTTTAAGCTTAACGCTTGGCCCCCTGGCTAATGGGAAGATAAGGGGGCCGCTGAAGAAGTACCCATCGGGGCGCTATCGACAGAGGCCGTGGCAATCGTGGAGCACTCAAGCAAGTACCTGCCCTGGGTGTGGAACAGCAGGGCAGGCGTCCTGACGTAGCCCCTCTCCCTAATGTGGTCTATCCAGAGACCCCCTTAGCTGGCCTCTGCACGAGGGGAACGTCGACCCTTATCACCTCGCTGGCGTCGACCCCTCCCTGCCCTAACTAATATCGTGTCCCCAGGGCCAACCGCGAGGGAGCCGTCTATTAGCTTCCACCTCCTCCATGCCGGGGGCGTAGGCTTAGGACTTATGCCTCTTCGGGGCCGTAGCCGCCGCCCCCTGGGGTCTCTATTATCACCTCGTCGCCAGGCCCCAGCTCCAGGGTCACTGTGGGCACCACCTCCTCGACCCTGCCGTCAGCCCTAACCACTTTCACCCTGGCGGGCTCCCCAGGCGAGCCACTGGCGATCCCCCATGGCCTGTGCCTGAACCTGCTGGCCATTATCGAGAGCCTGGCCGGCGCCGTCACCCTGAACGACCTAACTATGCCGTCCCCTCCCCTGTACTTCCCTTTGCCCCCGCTGCCATCCCTCACCCTGTACGACGTGAACACGATGGGGTATGAGGCCTCCGCCACCTCAATGGGAGTGTTCATGGTGTTCGTCATGTTCGTGTGGACGGCCGAGACGCCGTCCCCGTTAGGCCTTGCCCCCGAGCCTCCGCCGATGGTCTCGTAGTAGGCCCAGGTCCTGCCTGTCCTTGGGTCCACCCCTCCTATCATCACGTTCATCATGGTGCCAGAAGAGGCCGCCGGGACCCTGTCGGGCATCGCGCTTGAGAGCGCCCTCAGGATCACGTCAACTATCCTCTGGCTCGTCTCGAGGTTGCCTCCCGCGACGGGGGCAGGCGGCCTGGCGTTAAGCATGGAGCCCTCTGGGGCGAGGACGTTAATCATTGAGTAGAGGCCCTCGTTGACCGGGACCTCGGACCTCATGAGCGACCTAATGGCGAAGGAGGAGGCGGCGTAGGTCACGCCGAAGACGGCGTTCAGGGGCCTCTGGACCTGGGGCGGGGCGCTGAGCTCAACCCTGACCACCTCGCCTATAGTGACCCTAGCGCCTATCGTTACGTCATCGCCCTCTGATGGGCCAACCTCAAGGACGTCAGAGGCCTCGAAGGTCCCCCTTGGCCAGCCCTCAAGCTCCCTCCTGACGAGCTCCCTGGCGTACTCAATGGACCTCCTCCAGCCTGAGGTCACCTGGTCAAGGCCGTACCTCCCTATGAGCTCCCTCACCCTGGCGACTCCAGTTAGGTTAGCCGCCACCTGGGCGCTCAGGTCGCCCTCCGCCGCCTCAGGGGCCTTCACGTTAGCTAGGTAGAGCCTCACGACGTCCTTCCTTATGGTGCCTCCCTCGACGAGCTTAGTTGGGGGTATGATGAGGCCTTCCTCATATATTGTTGAGGCCTGGGGGTTTATGCTGCCGAAGGCGGGGCCGCCGACGTCTACGTGGTGCGCCTTGTTGACCACGTACGCCACTAGCCTGCCGTTAAGGTAAACTGGCGCCATCACGGTTACGTCGTTAAGGTGGGTCCCAGTTATGTAGGGGTCGTTCGAGAACAGCATGTCCCCCTCCTCGAGCTCAATTCCCTCCTTCTCCATGACCTTTAGGAGGTTCTTGACGCCAACCCTCAGGGAGCCGAGGTGGACAGGTATGTGCTCCGCCTGGGCGACTACGTTGCCCTCTGGGTCTACCACGGCGCAGCTGTGGTCGGCCCTCTCCCTTATGTTGGGGGAGAGGGCTGACCTCCTGAGAGCTACCCCCATCTCCTCGGCTATGAAGGCCGTGGCCCTATGGACCACTTCCCATGAGGTCAAGCAGGTCACCTCCTCATTATGAAGGCCCTCATGGGGCCCACCTCGCCCCTCCAGCCCCTCGGCACAACTATGGTCGAGCTGTACTCCTCCACGATGGCCGGCCCCTCGACCCTGAAGCCCTTGGGCAGCTCCTCCCTCCTGTAGACGGGCACCTCGTCCCAGGAGCCCGATATGTAGGTCCTCCTGTACGCTATCGGCCTCGCCTCGCCCCCCTCCCTGGCCTCCCCGAGGCTGACCCTGGTCCTCCTTATCACGGCAAACACCCTTGCGGCCACGACCTCCACAGGCCTGTCAAGGGTGAAGCCGTAGGCCTCCCTGTGGGCCCTCTCAAAGGCCTCCCTGACAGACCCAGGGCTGAGATCCTGGGGCGCCCTTATCGTGAGCTCCCAGCCCTGCCCCTGGTACCTCACGTCGAGGAGCCTGATGAAGTAGTCCACGCGGCCCAGCCTTTTCATTAGGTCGCCCTCAAGCTCGGCGAACGCCCCCTCAAGGTCTCCTGGGAACGGCCTCCTGGCCTCGTACTTCAAGTCGGCCATCAGCAGGCCAAGGGCGCTGAAGAGCCCCGGCTCAGGGGGAACTATGACCCTCCTTGAGCCAACCTCCTCAGCGAGCTCAGTAGCGTGCTGAGGGCCGGCGCCTCCGAAGGCAATTATCGAGAACTCCGAGGGGTCGAGGCCCCTCTCAACTGTTACAAGCCTTATGGCCCTGGCCATCTCGAGGTTTGCGAGCTCAACGGCCTGGGAGGCCACGGCCTCTGGGTCGCCTAGCCTTGAGAGGGCCTGAAGCGCCAGCTCGGGCCTGAGCCTTATGAGGCCTCCCGCCAGCTCGGTCGGCAGCCTGCCCAGGGCCAGGTTCGCGTCAGTGAGCGTTGCCCTGTCGCCCCCCATGCCATATGAGGCCGGCCCAGGGTCGGCGCCAGCGCTTAAGGGCCCTACCCTCAGAGCCCCTGCCTCGTCCCTCCATATTATCGTGCCGCCCCCCGCCGAGACCTCCGCCAGGTCGACGAACGGAAACTTCACCGGGTAGCCTGAGCCCCTCACGACCCTGCCGTAGTGCACCTCTCCCCCTACCTCGTACTCCGTCGTCACCTCGACATCGCCGTTGACTATTGAGCTAGCCTTAGCCGTCGTGCCCCCCATGTCGAAGCCTATGGCCATGTTGACCTCGAGCTCCCTTGACAGGGCGGCGGCCGCTATGGCCCCCGCGGCGGGGCCTGACTCTATCAGCTGAACCGGCCTGAGGGAGGCCTCCTCAACGTCAACGAGGCCCCCGGCGCTGGACATGACGCTCAGCGACGAGGCCCCTAAGCCCGAAAGGGATCCCCAGAGGCCCTCGAGGTACCTTGAGACTATTGGCCTGAGGACAGCGTTGACCACGGCCGTTGAGGTCCTCTCGTACTCCCTCAGCTCAGGGGCGACCTCAGAGGAGGCCGTCACGTACCTGAGCCTGCGCGAGAGGACCTCCTTGGCCTTCAGCTCGTTTGAGGGGTTGCGGTAGGAGTTCAGGAAAGAGATGGCTGCCGAGACGACGCCCCTCCTCACCATGTCTTCAGCGACCCTCTCCAGCTCACCCTCATCCACGGGCCTCTCAACAGTGCCGTCGGCCAGGGTCCTCTCGCTTACCTCGTACCTGAGCTCCCTAGGCACCAGCTGCCTTGGCCTGCTGAAGAAGAGGTTGTAGAGCTGCGGCCTGTTCTGCCTCCCTATCTCAATTACGTCCCTGAAGCCCCTCGTGGTGACCAGGGCCGTCCTGGGCAGCTCAAGGCCTACCTGGCCCAGGAGCGAGTTGGTGGCTATGGTGGTGGCGTGGAGTACCTCGAAGGGGGCCTCAGGCGAGACAGCCTTAAGGCCGTCTATGACCCCCCTCTCCGGCTCCCTGGGCGTCGTTGGGACCTTTGAGAGCCTCAGCCTCCCAGACTCGTCAAGGTAGACTACGTCAGTGAACGTGCCGCCCACGTCAACAGCGGCGACGCGCAAGCAGCTGAGCCCTCTCAGGGCTAGCGCAGGACGACAAAATAGCCGCTTAGCCTTGCCCTAAGGAGGGCAAAATGGATGTCGTTATCAGAGAGCTGAGGTGGGCGACGCAGATGCCTTATCTCCAACTACTATACTCATTACTAAACTAGGCCAAGGAGGGCCCCCTTTCGGTATGACCTAGCCTCCCCAGAGGCCAGACCTCCCTCTAGGGCATCGGCTTTAGGCCTGGGGCCTGTAGCTGAGCGTTAAACTCCTGGCATCAGCGGGCAGCAGGGAAAGTGCATGGAGATACTGGTGATAGGTGGCGGAGCCGCTGGCATGTCGGCCGCCTCCTGGGCCAGGAGGAAGGCGCCCGAGGCCAGGATAACCGTCCTCGAGAGGACCAACATAATAAGCCACGCCCCCTGCGGCGTGCCCTACTACATAGGAGGGCTGTTCAAGGACTACTGGCTGCTCCAGGCCTACGACGTCAAGTTCTTCAGGGAGAGGAGGAACATAGAGGTGTTGACTAACGCTGAGGCCGAGGAGCTTGACGTAAGGTCAAGGGTCGTCGTGGCCAGGGTGGGCGGGCAGAGGGCTAAGCTGGAGTTCGACAGGCTGATAGTGGCCACCGGCGCGAGGCCCAGGAGGCTCCTCAGCGCTGACGCCAGGGTGCTTTACGTTCATCACCCAGCAGACGCTGAGGCTGCCAGGAGGGCGGCGGAGGCAGCCAGGGAGGTCACGGTGGTCGGGGGAGGGGTCCTGGGCGTTGAGGTGGCGGAGCAGCTGAGGAACATGGGCAAGGCGGTCCACCTGGTGCACAGGGGGCCCTACCTGATGAGCAGGGACCTGGACGAGGAGCTGGGCTCGGCCCTCACGCAGATGGCCAGGGGGGCCGGCATAGACGTCAGGCTTGGGGTTACTGTGTCTGAGGTAAATGACAGCAGGGTGAGGCTCAGCGACGGCTCGTACCTGAACTCGGACCTGGTGATAGCGGCCGTCGGGGTTGAGCCGAACGTCGACCTCGTGAGGGGGCAGCTGAGGCTCGGGCCCCACGGCGCCATAGCGGTTAACGACAGGATGGAGGCGACCTACGACTACGTCTTCGCGGCTGGCGACGCGATGGAGCACAGGAACCTGGTCACAGGGCAGCCCTACTGGAGTCCCCTGGCCCCCATAGCTAACAAGTCAGGCCTCGTGGCGGGGGTCAACGCCGCCGGGGGAGACAAGAGGTTCCCCGGGGTCCTGGGCGACATAGTTACCAGGTTTGAGGGGGTTGCCTTCGGCAGGGTGGGCCTCAACGAGAGGGAGGCCAGGGAGGCGGGGATCAGGTACGTGACCTCAATAATAACGACGAGGTCGAGGGCCAGGTACTACCCAGGAGGGGGCGACGTGACTGTGAAGCTCCTGGCCGAGGAGTCGAGCGGGATCATAATAGGGGGCCAGGTCGCTGGGCCAGAGGAGGTCATAGGCAGGCTGGGCGTCATAGCGGCTGCGATCATGAGGAGGATGACGGCCGATGACCTGTTCTTCGTGGAGATGGGCTACCACCCGAGCTCAGGCAGGGCCTGGGACCCCGTAGTGCTGGCCGCCAGGCAGCTCATGAGGGTGTGAGCCTCCGAATAACCCTTCTCGCGCCTGGGTCGCAGGTACTGGCGGCCCCCGCCCTAAAGGGCGGGGCTCTGCGTCCGCTGGGCCTTCCCCATCACCTCTCAGGCCCCGCCGTCAGCCCCGGGGAGGCGCGGGCTCACTGCCTGCTAAGCTCGCCCGCGCCCAACTCCACAGCAAAGTTCGGGCAAAAGGCTCATAAGCTTTTGCCCAATTATTCTCTTAGTGCTGAGATGAGTCTGGTGGCCGTCCTCAGGGAGGATAAGGGCAACGCTCCGTTGCACTGGGCAATAAGAGATCTCCCCGCCCTGAAGGGCGAAGCCTCCAACTGGGGGTGAAGGGCGTGGGGAGGCCCAAGGTAATAGTGATAGCTGGCGGCTCCTCCTCCAGGTTCGGCTCAGACAAGCTGTCGGCCCTCATCGACGGAAGGCCGCTGATATCGAGGGTCCTTGAGGTGACCAGGGAGGTCGGCGACGTTATCCTGGTCTCCTCGCGGGACGAGATCTCAAGGCTTGGCAGGCTGCTGGGGGACGTGAAGGTAGTTGAGGACCTGCCTCAGCTCCCCTGCGGCGGCCCGCCAAGGGGGGTTGCAAGCGCCGTGGGGCAGGTGAGCTCAGGCACCGTGCTCATAGTGCCCGGCGACGCGGCCTGGGCAACGGCGGAAGGACTTGAGGCCCTGCTTGAGCAGTGCTCTGAGAGGCTGGCCTCACCGCTGATGGGCCACGGCTTCGTCAGCTCGTCGTTTCTCTGCGGCCCCACAGACATGATAAGGGAGGCGGTGAGGCTCATGTGCTCCAAGGCCTCGCTTGGGCTCAGGGCCAGGATGACTGACCTGCTGAGGTCCTCAAGGTCTAGACTTGTTGGAGCCTCCCTGCTGGGGGGCCAGGGCCAGTTCTACGACCTTGACGTCCCAGGGGACAGGCCCCCGCGATCAAGGGGGCCGCGCAGGGTCGTTGAGGTGGACCCCACAGCATACAGGAGGGCCCTCTCACTTGCCCTGGCGGGCAGGCCGCGTGAGGCCGCCGCGGCCTTCCAGGAGGAGTCCAAGGCCTACAGGCGCTTGAGGGTCTGGCACCTCGAGCTTCACTCGCTGCTTGACGCCCAGTCCCTCGGCCTTGACGCTGCCAAGAGGGTTGAGAGGCTAATGCTGACGCTCAGGAGGCCTTCTCGACCCTGACGGCGGTCACCTTGTACTCAGGTATGTGGGATATCCTGTCGACAGCGGGCGAGACTACGCGGTTAATCAAGGCCTCGGGGTGATGTACAGTCGCGAACACTACGCCTTTGGAGACCCTCCTCGATACCCTGGCCCTGATCAGCGTCGAGCCCCACCTGCTGGTGACCCTCACCACGTCGCCGTCGCTTATGCCGAGGGCCTTTGCGTCGCCCTCGCTTACCTCTATGAAGTCCTCTGGCTCTATTACCTGGTTGCCCGTGCGCCTCGTCATTGAGCCCATGTTGAAGTGGTAGAGGGTCCTGCCTGTTATCAGCGTGAGCGGGTACTCTTCAGTGGGCTGCTCAGGGGACGGTATGTATGCCACTGGCCTCAGCCTAGTCTTCTTACCTACTGTGAACTGACCTACGTGAAGCACCTTCACGGGCGGGGCGTCGAGACGTGGGGTCGGGTACGGGAGGCCCCCCTCCCTCTCCAGCCTCCCATAGGTTATGCCGTAGACGGCGGGCCAGGCGGACCTTATCTCGTTCCACACGTCCTCAGGTGACGAGTACCTGAAGTAGTCGCCGTAGCCCATGGCGTTGGCCAGCCTAATTATAATCTGCCAGTCAGGCAGCGACTCGCCCAGGGGCTCTATGACCTTCCTGACCCTCTGCACCCTCCTCTCGGCGTTGGTGAAGGTGCCTTCCTTCTCAAAGGAGCTCGCCGCTGGCAGGAACACGTGGGCGTACTTTGAGGTCTCGTTGTGGAACATGTCTACAAGGACGAGGAGCTCCAGCTTTGAGAGCGCCTTCTCCGTCATCTCCATGTATGGGTGCGACATCAGCACGTCCTCCCCGAACACTATCAGTGCCTTCAGGTCATCTCTCATAGCGGCCTCTACCATCTCTATGCCGTCGAGCCCTGGGCTGGGGTTCAGCTTGGTCCCCCACAGCTTCTCAAACATCTCTATGTTCTGGGTCAGCGGCACTGCGCCGGGCAGCTTCTTAGGGTGGTCGCCCATTATTGCCGTGCCCTGGACGTTGTTCTTGCCCCTCAGGGGCATGAGGCCGGAGCCGGGCCTGCCCACGTTGCCCGTGATCAGGGCCAGGTCTATGAGCTGGTATATGATTTCAGTTCCCTGAACGTGCTCGGTCGCGCCGAGGCCCCAGAATATCATTGAGGGTTTATTAGTGGCGTAGAGCCTCGCCGCCTCCCTTATGACGTCAGCCCTGACCCCTGTAACCTTCTCCGCGAACTCAGGCGTGTAGTTGCTTACTACCTCCTTGAACTCCTCAAGTCCCTCAACTCTCTCCGACACGAACTCCTCGTCTATGAGGCCCTCGCTCACTATGACGTTAGCCATGGCGTTGAAGAGGACTACGTCTGTGCCGGGCCTCAGGGCCAGGTGATAGTCCGCGTACTCGGCTATCTCGGTCCTCCTCGGGTCCACCACAATAAGCTTCACCCTGCCCTGCTCCGCCAACATCTTGATCCTGTTCCCTATCACTGGGTGGTTCTCAGTTGTGTTGGAGCCGACTACCATTATGGTGCGGGCCAGGTCTATGTCCTCAAAGGTGTTGGTAGCGCCCCCGGTGCCGAGCATGTCCTCAAGCCCCTGGGCCGAGGGCTCATGGCAGACCCTGGCGCAGCTGTCAACGTTGTTAGTTCCCAGGACCACCCTGGCGAACTTGCCCGCCAGGTACTCCTCCTCGTTGGTGACCCTGGCGCCTACCAGGACCCCCACGCTCCCAGGGCCGTACTTGGCCAGTATCTCCTTCAGCCTTGAGGCCACGAAGGAGATTGCCTCGTCCCAGCTGACCTCGCGCCACTCCCCGTCGACCTTGATGAGCGGCCTCAGCACCCTGTCCTGCGAGTATACGTAATCCCAGGCGTACCTGCCCTTGACGCACAGGTTGCCCCTGTTCACCACGGACGTCCTGGAGGGCCTGACGTCTACAATCCTCCCGTCCTTGACCCCTACCTCCAGCTCGCAGCCGACCCCGCAGTAGGGGCATGTGGTCTTAACCCATGTGTCAGGCCACCCGTAGGTCAGCACGCTCCTGTCCTCCAGGGCCCCCGTGGGGCAGGCGTCAACGCAGAGGCCGCAGCTCACGCAGGAGCTGTGGGCGAGGTCGGGGCCGTCAGGCCTTATCATTATCCTACCGCCCCGGCCCCACGCCCTCCAGACGTGGTAGCCCTGGACCTCGTCGCATGCCTTCACGCACCTGAAGCACTTGATGCACCTGTTCATGTCAACAACTATGTACGGGTGGCTGTTGTCGATCAGGTCGGGCCTTGAGGTTCCCTGGAGCTCCACTCCGTACTTGCTGAGGGCCACGTGGAACTCCTTGAAGGGGTACTTGGCGTACGCGTCCCGCGGGTAGTTCATCGCGAGGAGCCTCAGCACATCCCTCCTGACCTGGTTCACCTGCTCGCTGTCTGTCCTGACCTCCATGCCGTCCTGGACCTTTGTGGTGCAGCTCGTCGTAAGCCTGCCGTTCACCTCGACCACGCACAGCCTGCAGGAGCCCTGGGGGCTAAGCCTGTCATCGTAGCAGAGGCTGGGCACGTAGTAGCCGAGCCTCCTGAGGGCCTCGAGGAGGCTCAGGCCCTCCTCAACCCTATGCTCAACTCCGTTAACCTTGATCGTGACGGTCATTATGGCTCACCCCCTCACCATCTCGTCTGCGCCCTTAGCCAGGAACGAGAGTATGGCGTCCCCTGTGCCCTGGCCGTGGCCGCAGAGGCTGGCTGACCTCATGACTGTGGCTATTGACTTCAGCTCATCCGCCTCCTCAGGCGTCAGGTACCCCCTGCCGAGCGCCGCCTCAAGTATCTCGTCGGCCCTGGCGGTGCCTAGCCTACAAGGGAAGCACTTGCCGCACGACTCGAAGGCCGCGAAGTGGACTATCTCGTGAAGGAGCTCGAGCAGGCTGGTGTCGTCGCTGAAGGCTATCACGTTACCGTGCCCGAGGCTGGCCCCTATTTCCCTGAGCTCCTCGACCCCTAGTCTCACGTCAAGCTCCTCAGGCCTTATGAAGGATGCCAGCGGCCCTCCAACTATCACGCCCTTTAGCCTCCTGCCGCCCTTGAGGCCGCCTCCCATGTCGTAGACTACCTCCTTAAGTGGGACGCCGAACTCTACCTCGTAGAGGCCGGGCCTCTCGAACAGGCTGTTGAGGCTGAGCACCTTGGTCCCCCTGCTCTTATTGTAGCCCATCTCAGCGTACTCGTCACCGCCGTGCTCAACTATCCACGGGACGCTGGAGAGCGTCTCGACGTTGTTGACAACCGTGGGCATCCCGAACAGGCCCCTCTCCGTGGGGTAAGGGGGCCTCGGCGTGGGCTCAGGCCTCCTGCCCATTATGGCGTTTATCATTGCCGTCTCCTCGCCCACGACGTAGGAGCCCCTGCCCACGTGGACCTCCACCTCGACGGGCAGCCCCTTTGATGCGGCTGGGCCCGCGTAGCCGGCCTCGTAGAGCTCCTTAACTGCCCTCCTGACCGAGGCCACGGCCTCAGGGTACTCCCTCCTTATGTAGAAGTAGACCTTTGAGGCGCCTACTGCATATGCTGCTATGAGCGCCCCCTCAAGCACAAGGTATGGGTCCCACCACATCAGGAGCTTGTCAACGTACGCCCCCGCGTCCCCCTCGTCGCCGTTGACTATGACGTACTTCTGGGGCGCCCTCTGCTGGTACGCTGACTCCCACTTCAGGCCGGTTGGGAAGTAGGCGCCTCCCCTGCCCCTGAGCTGGGACCTCTTGACCTCCTCTATGACCTCGGCCTGGGTCATCCTGAGCGCCTTCTCAAGGCCCCTCATGCCGCCGAGCTCAAGGTACTGGCCGAGCGAGCTGACGGGTCCCTTGACTATGTGCCTCAGCACGACGGCCCTGCTGGACCTCACCTCGATGTGGGGAACCCCGCTGGTCCGAGAGCTTGATGGCCCCACGTAGCACTTGCCAAGGCAATATGTTGGCGGCTCCTGCCTGACTGCCATCTCCCAGGCCTTTGGGTTAAGCGACCTGGCCACGTAGCAGGCCAGGCCCCTGCAGTGCTCCTCGCTTACAACTACCTTAGAGAAGGAGTAAAAGGACTCCACCTCAGGCCTCAAAACGGTCTTCGCGGGCAACTCTTTAACCAATATATTACAGTAGAAGGGCTTCTATAAGTAGTTTGTTAAAGGCGATTAACCGTCCACGAATCTTTAGGCATTCACGAAACCTATCTTTACTTTTAAGATATTTTAACTATTGCGTTAATAATTAATAACTTAAGGCGTCCATATCCATTAGCACCGCTTGCCTGGGCTTCCTAGCGTACGTCTTTGAACAGCAAATAGAAGGCGGCCGTGGCTGCCGTGTAGAGGGAGGCCGTTATGAAGAAGGGGAGGGTCAGGTCACCTGTCGAGAATATGTAGCCCGTGACCCAGGGCCCCATGGACCTGGGCAGGCCGTCAATTAAGTTTATCAGGCTCGACCCCCTGGCCCTCTCCTCCTCAGGTATTATAGTGACGACAAGGGACGAGAAGAGGGGGTTGGCCATGTTCATGGCGGCGTTCCTGAGCACAAATATGGCGGAGGCCTCGAGGTAGGAGCAAGCGAAGGGGAGCGCTATCAGGAGCGCTATGCCGACAGCGTGCGTGACCACTATGGCCTTGACCCTGCCGATGGCCTTGGCCAGCCTGGGGGCCCCCAGCACGGCGAGGGCCAGGGTCGCGTCGGCCACCATGTAGACGGGCGAGAGCTGCCTCGCCACGACCCCGAACCTTAGGCTGAACCAGAGCGACATGAGGGGGAGTATCAGGCCGGCCCCGAGGCCTATCATGGCGTCGGTCGAGAGCCTCGCTATGTTCCCGATCGACCTCAGCCTCAGGGTCACCCTGCCCGTCCCCCTGTAGCCCTCCCTCACCGGCGTGACGAGGGCAAGGGTAACGAGTACTACAGCCATGTTGACGAGCATAGTGTCCCTGAGGCCCACCAGCCATGGTACTGAGGCCCCGAGTACGGCTAGGCCCGTGGAGATTGACGACATGAGGCTCATGTTCCTGTCTATGCTCCTTGACTTCTCGGCTATGAGGGCCTGCAGGGAGCCCCCTCCGAGGCCGAATATGAGGAGCGCCGCAGGCGGGACCCCCAGGAAGAGGAGGAGGAACGAGGCCGCTGAGACAGCCCTCCCGAGGAGGAAGAAGTTCTTCCTCCCGTAGGCGTCAGCCAGGGCCGAGATGAAGAGCCCCGCTATTGTGCCAACCAGCACGTAGCCGCCGACCAGGAGCCCTACCTCAAATGAGTTAAGCCCGAGCGACCTCAGGTAGAGGGGCAGGGCAAGGGCGTTGGCGCCAAAGATCATGCCCGAGAGGCCGCCCGCTGCAACTAGTAGCAGCTCATCCCTTGAGAGCCCTCTCAGTGCCCTGAGGCCTGCGTCCCCTGAGGCCGCCATGTCGACCACGAAGCTCACCAGGCCAATGGACCTTAAGGCGTTCACCTCATTTTAGGCCTTCAGGCCCAGCCTGCCTACTATCGTTGCAATCACGACCCCGTAGACCACCGTGCCGAGGTCCCAGATAATGGAGGCCGGGCTCCCACGCAGGGAGAGCCTTATGGCCTGGGCTGCATAGGTCGTCGGCTCAAGCATTGCGAGGGGCACAAGGTACCTCGGCACTATGCTCAGGGGGAAGTAGACGGGGGCGAAGAAGCTGAAGCCGAAGGCCACTATCTGGGTCACCTGCTGCAGCACCCTTAAGTTCCTTATCCTTGATGCCATCAGAAGCCCTACCATGGACCCCTGGAAGGAGCTCACCAGGAGCGCGAGGGTGAGCATGGACAGGCCGCTGAGGCTCACGTCCAAGTACCGCATGGCAACAGCCACGCCGAGCACCAGGAGGCCTGAGCCTATGGCGAAGAGGTTGTTCACAAGGGTTGACGTCAGTGCGTAGGCCCAGAGGGGGACGCCCATTGATATCATGAGCGAGAGCCTGCCGTCCTCCCTGTCCCAGCCTATGCTGTTCGGAACGACTAGCATGCCTGCTACGGCCACGTCAAAGACCATCATGCCGGAGATAAGGTAGTAGATGGCCGGGCCCCTGACTATGTAGCTGAAGCCGAAGACGAAGGCTATTGGGAGCATGACTGCAAAGAAGAGGCTCGCAGCGAGCCACGCCTTGGCCTCCTTGAAGAACATCTCAGTGAGGGACGTAAGCTCCCTAAGCGTCCTTCATCACCTCAAGGTAGACCTCCTCAAGGGAGGGCGCCCTGACCTCGAACTTCCCCCTAAGCTTCGACACGAACTCCTTAACCTCGTCCTCCCTGACCTTGTACACCTTCCCCTCCTCTAGGTCAACGACCTCGTAGTAGAAGGCGAACCTCTTCCTGAGCTCAGAGGGCGTGCCCTCTGCCAACACCTTCCTGTTTATGAAGTAGACCCTGTCGGAGAGCGCCTCAGCCTCCTCCATGTAGTGGGTAGTCAGCAGTATGGCCCTACCCTCGCCCTTGAGCTGCCTCAGCACGTCCCACAGCTCCCTCCTCCCCATGGGGTCAAGGCCTGTCGTGGGCTCATCAAGCACCAGCACCTCAGGGGAGTGGACGACAGCCATGGCTACCAGCGTCCTCCTCTTCAGGCCGCCTGAGAGGTCCATGACGTACCTGTCCCTGTGATCCCAAAGGCCGAGCCTCCTTACGGTGTCTAGGGCCATCTCCCTTGCCTTGTCCCCTGGCACGCCCCTCACCCTGGCTGCGTAGTAGACGTTGTCAAACACCGTGAGGTCCCCGTAGGGCTGCGCCTCCTGGGGCGTCACCCCCATCCTGAGCCTCACCTCCCTGTCGCAGGGGTCAGAGCCGAGGACCTTGACTACCCCCCTCTCGGGCCTCAGCTCGCAGTAGAGGTGTCTCACCAGCGTGGTCTTCCCGGCCCCGTTGGGGCCCAGCAGGGAGACCAGCTCCCCCTTCCTGACCTCCAGGCTCACGTCCTCGAGGGCCACAACCTTACCGTAGGACTTGCTCAGGCCCTTGACCTCTATAGCGCTCACGGTATCACCACCTCGAGAACTTGGCCTTGACGTGGCCATCGCTGGAGCTCAGCTCAAGGACCACCTTCCCTTCGCCCCCGCCCAGGGAGCTATCAACGTCCAGGAAGCCTATGTTGACCGCGCTGCCCTCGTTGCTCTTAACTATAGGCGTCACCCTGGTGCTCCCCCTCACGGCGGCGTTTATAGTCAAGCTTGAGCCCTCGGCTTCAGCCGATATCTTAGACCTCCCCCTGAGCTCGCCGTAGGCCAAGTTAAGGGTGGCGGAGCTGTACTTGACCTTCACTGTGGGGTCAGACTCGCCAAGGCAATCAAGGGGCAGCCTTAAGGCGGAGCCAAGGGCCTCAACGCTCGTCCTGCACAGGCCCCCGTGGTCGGCCTTGAAGTCCGAGTCCTCGGCCGTGAGCTCAAGTGATGCGGCCTCGGGCTGAAGTGAGAGCTCGACCTCGCAGACCTTAGCCTTAATTGAGAGCTCGTCGCCCTCCTCGCTCACGTCGTACTTGCAGCTTGAGTTATTGCTGTAGAGCTTCACCTCGCCCTCGCCCCTCGCAAGCCTGAGCTCCGAGTCCTTGACGTCAAGCTTAACTGATTTGTAGGCCTTGAGGGGGGCTGTAGACAAGGGCGCGCCCTGCGCCCTTGCCCACTAGCTGTGAGGCTGCGAAGGTGAGGGCGGTAAGCCGCGAACCAGTGAGCCGCCCTGAGGGGGCCCTCGCCCTCACGCCGCTGGGCTCCATATGGTTAATCCTTAGGCTTCCTGGGGCTCAGGGAGAGGGAACTTTCGCTGGCGGGCGTCATAAGCTCCATAGTGGTGCTGGTCAGCACAGTGGCTTGGGGACGTTGCTACAATTTTGATTAGCTACATCTATATAGTACATCACTACGCTATAACAGTGAACGCAGCCAACAGGCCAGTCCTAAACCTGTTGCAGGGCCTGATGAATTTCAGCAACTACGTCGACTACGTCACCATGGCCGACCTTATAATGGGCCTCATAGGCCTGGGAGGTCATGGCTGAAGCCCCTGTCCCCTCGGGCCAGACAAGGGTGATGCCTGTTAGCGGCAGCTGACGCTCAGTGAAGAGGTCTCAGGGCCTACATGAGCCTCAGCAGGTAGCACTACTCCTCGTAGTCGCCCTCCCTCTCGCCTCCCCCTTTGCCTTCACCGCCCCCTTTCTTGCCCCACAGCTCCTTTCGCCTCGCCTCGAGCTGGTTGACCTCAACGCCCATGAACTCGGCGGCCGTCAGCAGACTGACCCCCTCCTCTTCCGCGGCCTGAGTGTGAGGGGCCAGCCTCTCCCTGTAGGCCAGGTCCCTCAGGAGGTGGTGGTCAACCACTATGGTCTCGGCCACGTGGGCCCTTATGAGCTCCATTAGGCCCTCAAGGCCCCTCTGGACGGCCTCCTCAGGCACCTTGAAGCCTGCGAAGTAGGTGGGCGGGCCGCTCAGCACGAGCAGCCTCGCCCCCGCCCAGGCCTTGAGCTGCTCAACGGCCTGCGGGTCAGCGGGCCCCTGGACGTCGCTGGCAAATATTACGGACTCGTCGTTGCACCTCGCCCTGACCATGAGGACCCTGCCCACCTTCGTGCCTGGCTCCCCGTGCCAGACAGCCTGGGAGAAGTCAAGGGTCAGGTCGCCGACCCTGAAGGACTGGCCGTCAGCGTATGAGACCGAGGCCGACCTGGCGACCCCGCCTTCGACGAGGAACCTCCTTGCCCTCCCCCTCTGGCTCCAGTTTATGTTGTGCTCCGGGTCCTTGACGAGTAGCCTCTTGCCTGAGTAGAGCTCAGGCCTGTCCCTCATGTAGTGGTCGTAGTGGTAGTGCGTTATAACGATGGCGTCTGAGGCCTGCACCTCCTCGGCAGCCCTCCCGAGGGCCCTCTCCAGCGCCTTGAGCTCAAGCTCGTGGGGAGGGAGGCCGTACCTCCTGGGGGCGAGGGAGGCGCCAAGGTCTACGCCGAGCCTGACGCCACAGGCGTCAACCACGGTGGCTATGCTCCTTACCCCCATGCTGTCCGCGGCGAGTATGGAGACGTCGAAAGGCCCAACCCTTACCAAGCTCCCGCCAGCGTGTCCTGTGCCCCTGGCGATAGTAAGCGTTACACCTGTCGCCTAAGGTTAAAGGCCCAAGCGGCCCACAGGGATCCCAAGGGCCCTGTGGGCGAGGCGGAGGTCCCTACGCTCGATCATGAACACACGTAAAGTGATTGAAGTGAGAGTGTAGGGACAAACGGTTGGAGCGCAGCAAATTATTGCTGAGAGCTGAAATAGCCCCGCCGCGCCTCACGCCTGGTAGCGATGCTGTGGCTAGTGTTCACCACCGGCGCCTGTAACCTGAGGTGCGACTACTGCGGCGGCTCCTTCCCAGAGAAGGTGGTGCCCTACACCGTAAAGTACGATCCCCTGAAGCTTAAGAAGGTCGTAGAGGCCGACAGGGACGCCACGGTAATCTTTTACGGCGGCGAGCCCCTCATCAACCCAAGGTTCGTGGAGTGGGTCATGGACAACGTCAGGGCGAGGAGGTACGGAGTGCAGACGAACGGGACACTGCACAGGCTTCTGCCCGACGCCTACTGGAAGAGGATGAACGTGGCCCTCCTCTCGATTGATGGCAGGGAGGAGGTGACGGACAAGCACAGGGGAAGGGGGGTCTACAGGAAGGTGACTGAGGCTGCAAGGCACGTGAGGTCCCTCGGCGTTGAGACCATAGCAAGGATGGCGGTCACTGCTGACACGGACATTTACGAGGACGTCACCCATTTACTCTCCCTGGGCCTCTTCGACAAGGTCCACTGGCAGCTTGACGTTGTCTGGTCCCCCAGGTGGGACTTTGAGGGCTGGGCGGAGAGGAGTTACCTGCCAGGCATAAGGAGGCTCGTCGACCTCTTTTTAAGGGAGCTCGAAAGGGGCAGGGTCCTCAGGATGATCCCAATACTGGGCGTCATAAGCGCCCACTACTTCGGCGGCTACCCTGGCTCCCCGTGCGGGGCGGGCTACAGGAGCTTTGCAATAAGCACCGATGGAAGGGTGCTCGCGTGCCCCATAGCCGTTTACGAGAGGTGGGCCGAGCTCGGCACTGTCGAGGGGGGCTTCAGGCCCATGGGGGCATACCTCGCCAAGGAGTGCGCCGCCTGCCCCTACAGGAGGTACTGCGGCGGCCGCTGCCTCTACTCAATGATAGAGAGGGACTGGGGCGAGGAGGGCTTTAAGGCCGTCGACAGGGTCACGAGGGCCTACCTTGACGCTGTGCTCTCCGCAATACCCAGGGTTGACGAGCTCGTAAGGGAGGGCGTCGTAAGGCTAGAGGACCTGAGGTACGACCCGACCCAGGACTCAACCGAGGTAATACCGTAGCGGTATTACGCCGTTCAGGATATTAGGCCCGGCCATACCTTACACGTTGGCATGGCGCTCTCGCCGGACCAGGGGAGAAGGAGGCCCGTCTCTCCGAACAAGTCATGGAACCCGGTGACAGGCTGCCCCCACCTCTGCACGTACTGCTGGGCAATGAAGTTGCTCGAGGGAAAGCTGAAGGACAGCCCAAAGTACAGGAATGGGTTTAAGCCGACCTTTCACCCCGAGGAGCTGCTCAAGGCAAGGTTCAGGCCCGGTGACACGGTCTTCGTTGTTGACATGGGGGACCTGTTCAGCGATGCAATGCCCAGGGAGTGGGTAGAGGCCGTGCTGAGGAGGGCGAGGGAGTTCCCCTCCACGAGGTTCATGTTTCTGACCAAGAACCCTGCCAGGTACAGCGAGTTCCTCGACGTCCTCCCCAGGAACTCGGTGCTTGGGGTGACCATAGAGACCAACAGGGACGACCTTGCCAGGTCCGTCTCAAGGGCCCCTCCTCCGTCAAGGAGGCACGAGGCCATGTCTGAGCTCAGGTGGCCCTACAAGTACATATCCGTTGAGCCGCTCATGGACTTCGACCTTGAAGTCATGGTTTCGTGGGCTGCGGATATAAGGCCTGTGAGCGCTCACGTTGGCTACGACAACTGGAACTCGAGGCTGCCCGAGCCCCCGCTCTGGAAGGCCAGGGAGCTGGTGAGGAGGCTATCAGCGATAACTTACGTGTCGGTAGGCTCAATGAGGGAGCCCTGGTACGAGACCCTGCTGAGGAGGAGGGCGGAGGGGCTGGGCAGCCCTTAACGTTTAAAGCCTCGTTAGGTGTGAGAAGCGAGCCCTGTGAAGCTCTCTAAAGCTAAGGACCTTACAGTAAATGAGGGTCAGCAACCCCTTATAGTGTATTATAGCCAAGAGGTTGGGGCAATGATGTGTAGCTTGGGGACTGAAGCCTAATGAGGCTAGTCCTGGCCCTTGAGTACCTCAGCCAGGTCGTAGAGGGCGCACGAGAGGGCGCAGGCCACGTCCCAGGCCTTGAGAGGCTCCCCTCCCCTTATCTTAACCTTCCTACTGGCCACCGAGAGGACCTCCTGGGAGAACGGACCCCTGGGGAAGGCGCCGAAGCCTATAACCATGTTGCCCTCCGCCGCCTCACTGACGACGTCAGCTGGCCTCTCCTCGACCTCCGCGTCCTCACTGAGCAGCAGAAGTCCCCTGCCGCCGAGGAGCTCCCTCAGGCTGTCGCTGGCCTTCCATATGAGCGCCTCGCCCTGGGGAGGGGCCCTGTTAAGCTTAAGGACCTGCGTCATGAGTCCCTTGAAGCGGTCGTAGTTCTTGGGTATCCTGACGCTTGGAGAGAAGGCGAGGACCCTGCCGTCCTGGAGGTGCACGTAGACCTCCGCAAGCCCCTCCCTCACTGGGGCCTTCTCAAGGAGGTTAAGGAGGCTCAGGTGAACTACGTCTGGCCTCCCCCTCCTCCACCAGGAGTCCAGGGACCTCATGGCCTTCCAGTGTATGCCCGCGTCAAGGAGCATGTCGCTTGGCCTGAGGCCGTACTTCCTTGCAGACTTAACCACCTGCGGGTGGCCTGCTATCTCCTTTGGGACAAGCTCAAGGGCAGCCTCAAGGAGTACTATGGTGACCTTGGCCATAGGCAACCCTCAGCGATTGGAGGCCTCCTCATCCTTCCCCTCAGAAGCCCCTGCTCCTCTCATCACATAGGCTGGGCTGGAGGGCGAGCTTTTCTGCGTTTTCCTAGCAAGCTCCTGAAGCGGCCCGGCCAGGCTACCGCTATAAGCGTTGAAGGCTAAGGCAGTCCTCGGAGAAACTGTGAGCTAGGCTGTGGAGGAACAACTCAAGGGGCATAAGGCTGAGGCTTGGGGCGAGCCGGATGGCTGAGCCGGACAGGAAATTCATTTACAAGACGACAGCCGTGAAGAGGTACGGCCTGACGCCGCACCAGATAGACCAGGCAGTCGAGGCTGGCCTGCTGAAGAACTTCAAGTACGTCAAGAACCCGCACTACGGCTCCGGCCCAAGGTCCCTCCTCCTCGACGAGGCGGAGCTCCAGGGCGTCCTCGACAAGGTTCGCGCACTGCCCAAGTACTCTGAGGAGGAGCTGAGGAGGAAGAGGGCGTACAGCGAGAGGTCAAGGAAGGCCGGCAGGGCCTCTTTCTACTGCCCGCTGTGTCAGAGGAAAGTAAGGCCACTGAGGACATCGTACGCCAGGGACGCCCTGCTTTACGGCATGATATCACCGGAGGAGGCGAAAATAGTAGCTATAGTAACTCACTTCAGGCACGTGCACACAGATTATGATGAGCAGAGAAGGCAGCTACTGCATGTCAACAGCCGATCTATAGAGCCCCTGAAGGACGGGAAGACTATTGAAGCGATAGAGCTTGCAAAGAAATGCGGCCTTCTTCCGGCCGACTTCACCAAGGAGGAGTATGATAAGATAGCGTTGAAGATTAAGGAAATGTATGGCCTATATTAAGTCATAATTTTCGCATCGCGTATCTATAAGCGCGCGGGCGTGAACGATGGTTAGCCTTCCGCCCCGCGCAGGCCGCTGCCTACCTATTATAATAATAGGAAATAGGGGGCTCCCAGGCCGTGGAGCTCAGCGCTTAACTTTGAGCTTGTCTATGTCCTCTGGGTAGCTTGTGAGCCTCCTGGCACCGCCCTCAGTTATGAGGAAGGTGTCACTATGCCTGAAGCCACCCAGGCCCGGCACGTAGAGCCCTGGCTCAACGGTTACCACCATGCCAGGCCTCAGGACTTCGCTTATCCCAACGTCGAGGAAAGGCGGCTCGTGCTCCTCAAGGCCAAGGCCGTGGCCCGTGTGGTGCCTCAGCAGGTTTTCAACGCCGAGCTCCTTAGCCCTGCGCCTCATCGCCGCGTCCACCTCAGACGCCTTGACGCCGGGCCCCAGGGCCTCAGCTGCCGCCTCCCTGACCTTAAGCATCTTGTCGAAGAGCTCCCTGACCTCGGCGCTGGGCTCCCCAAGTATGAGGGTCCTCTCGAGCTCAGCGAAGTAGCCCCCTATTTCAGGCCCCGAGCCTATGCCAATAACGTCCCCATCCCTCATGGGCCTCTCGGCTACAAGCGCGTGGGGGAAGGCCGAGAACTCGCCCACCTGCCCCCTGAAGCCGACCGCCCAGCCCACAGCTCCCCTGAGGGGAACGTAGGGCCTGTAGACATCGTTCATCTCCTTGCTTATCTCAAGGCTTGCCTGCAGCGACACCTCCCAGTCCCACTTCCCGGGCTCCATGAGGCCCCTAGCGACGTCTACTGCCCTCGAGGCCCACCTGCCGCTCTCCTCAATCAGCGACACCTCCTCCTCTGACTTGACGAGCCTCATCTCAGCCACCAGGTCCCCCATGTCAATCCACTTGACATCCCTCTTGGCGAGCAGCTCCTGCAGCGGCGGGCCGGAGTAGCCGTAGGCTCCCTTGGGCCCCAGGGGCTCCCCCATGACGGACCTGACATCTGAGGAAGCTATGGCATCAGCGATGAGGTTGGCCACGTGGACGTCCCCTGGGTAGTCAAAGTAGTACTCAAAGCGCCTGACGACGCCTCCCCACTTGGAGTTCCTGTACTCGGCGTGGCCCTTCTCGACGCTCGGCAGCACGGCGAACGGCTCCCCGTCAACTGGCACTATTAAGGCCACAGGCCTCTCGGTCGTTATGAAGGAGAGGTTTGTGAAGTAAAAGATGCTCACAGGCGACGTCAGCAGGGCAGCCTGCGCCCCCGAGGCGGCCGCCCTGTCCCTGAGGACCTTAAGCCTTCTGCTGAGCTCCGTCTCAGATACCCTGGGTATCAATAGGCTGCGCCGTGCCCCCTAAGTCCTGGGAAAATTAAAAAGATCCCGTTGGAGAGTTTAGTGTTTACCCGTGGCGTGACTTTTCCTTACTTCTAGTTCCGCCGCGGGCACCCCTCTTAAGGGATCACACGCAGTCACCCTTAAGTCCTTGGGGCTTGTCGAGGGAAATACCACTCACTACCCTCCCATCCACTTTTATCACCCCACCCTCGTGAGCGGAGTCCGTCATCAGGTGGGGGTCACCAATGAAGACTGCCTCGGTAATGCTATATAAAAGTAACTTGACAAAACTATATTTAGAAGCGATTAAAATAACTAGTAGTTACGTAGAAGCGTTACAGTCGTAAAGGGAATTCTACGACTGAGGCTCCCGCGCCACGGGCCGCAGACGGCGCGGGGAGAGGGGAAGCGGCGAGGACGAGCCGCGAAGGGCAGCCGCCGGCAGCTCCCGCGGTCCCACTAACATCAGCCGGCGCGCCGTGAAGGCCCCGTAAGGCCTCACAACGTTTCCACCCAAATTTGTGTGGAAAAATTACGAGGTCGGCGGCCCTGCCTGGGTCTTCATAGGGCTCAGCGCAGTCGTACTGGCCTCGAGCAGGTCCGCCCTTGTCCCCAGGCTAAGGCACGAGCTCGCCTGCCTGGGCACTTCTTTAGCAGGTCGTCGGGCGGCTGGGTCGCCTTAAACGACAGACTGAGCCCTTTCCATATCAAGTAGAGATCATTTCGTATTTTACTGCGAGGACTCATACCGATAAGTTAATGACAAAGCGAAAGGCAAGCCCCGCCCATATAATGGACCCAGCCCTCCCTAAGGCCGTTAATTTAAAAAACCTAACCGGACTTCAATTAGTAGGAAGATGACTTCGCAATGGGCTCAGCTGGGAGGCAGAGGGTCCTGCTGGGCGTGCCAGGGCTAGATGATCTGTTCATTGAGGGCGTGCCGAGGGGCTCAATAATCCTCGTGGCTGGCTACCCTGGGGCAGGGAAGACCACGCTGGCCTCCCAGTTCGCCTACGCGGGCGCAGCGTCGGGGGAGCCCTCCTTGTACGTCAGCTTCGTGGAGCCGAGGGACGACTTCATCGACAACGCCGCCTCCTTCGGCATGGACTTCAGGCCGCTCGAGGGGAGGGGCGCCTTCAAGTACTACGAGGCCCTCAGCGTCAGCGACCCAGAGGCCCTAGGCGACGTTATTGAGGACGTGCTCTCCCAGGTGGACTCCATGGGGGCGAAGAGGGTGGTGCTTGACAGCGTCACAGCTGTTGAGCAGCTCGCCAGGGACCCCCCGAGGGCCAGGGAGATCATGCACTCAGCCCTCTACCTTGGCCTCAAGAGGAGGGGGGCGACCTCTCTGCTTATAGCTGAGCTGCCGTTTGGGGCCGAGTCCTCGCCCATTGGCCCTGAGGAGTTCATAGCTGACGGCGTGATAGTTCTCAAGTACAGGGTCGTCAAGAACAAGCTCGAGAGGTACGCCGAGATAAGGAAGATGAGGGGGACTAACGTAGAGTACGCCTCGCTGCCCTACGCCTTTACGACCAGGGGCGTTGAGTTCCCCCCTCCCCTGAGGCCCGAGGCGCTGCCGAGCGGCGCCAGGCACGAGAGGGCGTGCAAGCTGGGCAGGCTGACGATAACACCGGGCATGGGCACCCTAATACTCTACGACCCCTCAGTTGACCCGGTCCAGTTCTCCGCCTATTACCTGGTGGCGCCTGCCGTCGCCTTAGGCCTAAGGACTCGGTACGGCTCCTACATCCACGGGACAACCAGCTTAAGGGACGTGTTAGCAACGTGCGGCGACCTGTTGCAGGGCAAGCTAAACAACCTGGTGGCTGAGAGTTTCGAGGCCTCCTCAATGACGATAGGGGAGGCTGAGCTTAGGACCTACGCGAGCGACAGAGACTTCAGGCCAGACTTGATCGTGGTTGAGGGCATTCACCTGCTCCGCGAGTTCAACACGCTTGATGACTACACGGGACTCGTATACAGGACGCTGCTGCGCAGGGCCTCCATGGGCATAATGACTTTCCACCTCTACGCCTCGCCCAGGGAGGGCGCCTGGGACGTGCCGCTCTCGACGTACTATGACAACGTCCTCTACCTCTACGTCAAGGATGACAGGCTCGTGCTCGAGCCGCTCAGGGTCTGGGGCGAGCTGGTTCCTCCGAGGGAGCCCGTGCTCACTGGCAGCCTGGAGGCTGACTGCAGGTCAATATTAATGGGGGGGGGGGGGTGGCAAGTGCTCCAGGTCCTGAGGGGTCAGCGCTGAGCTGCCTCCCGAGGAGGCCCCTGAGCTCAGGCTAAACTCCTGGGCCGCCCAAGGGACCCTGGCACGGTGCAGGTCCTAGTAATAGGCGGAGCCGCGGGGATGCCAGCGGCCTCGTGGGCCAGAGGAGGTCATAGGCGGGCTGGGCGTCATAGCGGCTGCGATCATGAGGAGGATGACGGCCGATGACCTGTTCTTCGTGGAGATGGGCTACCACCCGAGCTCAGGCAGGGCCTGGGACCCCGCAGTGCTGGCCGCCAGGCATCTCATGAGAACATAGCCTCAGTGGGATAACCCGTCACCACCGCTCAGTCACTGATGGTGTCCTCATCGGCCGCCTTAGAGTTGCCCAGGCGGCTTAAATGCTCTATACACTTGCTGTCAACCCTTGAGGCAAGCCTTGAGGCAAGCCTGTCGTTGACGTGCTTGCCGTGAGGCCTGAGGCCCCCGCTGAAGGCCATCGGTATGTGGAGGAGCTCATGGACTATGACCTTCACCTTCTCCCTTGGAGGCAGGCCGTCAAACCTCTCTGAGATGAACTCTATGAGGTAGGCTGGCTCCATGTTCAGGGCGAACCTCCAGGCCGATGGCATCAGGTATATCCTTGCTACGGCCCTTGACCTTGAGCCCCTGCTCCTCACAACGTAAAGCCTTTCGAGGTCTATGTAGCTGAGGCCCAGGCTTCCAACAACGCACTTAACCGCCTCCTCAAGGTCCCTGTCCCTCTCGAACCTCAAGGTGTGCCCTTAAGTGCTGAGGCCCTTAGAGTAAGAAGGGGGAGAGGGCTTCCAGGGCGGTGGGCAATCTTGGAGAGGGACGACCTCTCAGCCCTGCTCGCGGCCATACTGGGCGGCGTTGGGGCTATAGCCCTCTTCATGGGGGCCGTCGCGGAGGCGCTCGGCTGCGCCCTATGCAGGTACGTCATGTACGCCGGCGTCGCCATGCTCCTTATATCGGCTGCCCTCCTTGGGCTCCTCTTCATCCCCCCAAGGAGGGCAGGCGTCACCTGACAAGTATAACAGTGACAGGCGCGTGGGCCGCGACAGCAATGGCAGTTGACCCCACGTTTATGTCGCCGTTTATGCTTGTCCCCCTCGCGCCCATTATCACGGCGTCGTAGGAGCCCTCGGCTATAGTCTTGAGTATCTCGTTTGCCGCGCTCGAGGAGGACTGGCTGTACCTTGACACAACAAACCTGTACTCAGCCCTCCCCCCGACCCTGTCCTCGACCAGCTTCCTCACCACGTCAGCGCTTGAGCACTCTGAGCAGGCGTAGAGGACGGTGAGCCTAGAGCCGTACCTCATTGCAAAGTCAACTGCCAGGTCGAGGGCCTTCATGCTTGACCCTGAGCCGTCGACAGGCACCAGCAGCTCCCTGAGCCAGAAGCTTATGGTGTAGCTCGGCTCAACGCCCCTGCTCAAGCCCTGCCACCCCCTGCCAGGGCCTCCAGCGCTGGGAGGCCCTCGCCCGAGAGAAAAGCTAGGAAGGCCGCGGCGCCCGTTGATATGTGCACCTTTGCGTCGCTCGTGCCAGGCTCAAGGCCACTCATCGCAGCGACGTGGCCCCCGCCAAGTATTGCATAGCCCTTGCAATCCATGGCCGCCCTTATCATGGCCTCTGTCCCCTCCCTGAACCTCGGGTCCTCGACGACGCCCATGGGGCCCCTCAACACAACGAGCTTCGCCTCCTCCACCATTGATGAGTACGCGTCAACAGTGCCTCCCCCTACGTCCATTATTAGGCCGCTCACCCTCCCCATGGGCTCCTCCCTCACCTCCTCGCCCTCAAGCACCTTATAGTCAACAGGCACCTCTATGGGGGCGCCCATCATCAGGAGCCTCCTGGCCCTGGGCAGGAGGGCGAGGGCGCCTGACCTCTCAAGCGCTTCCATGCTGCTCGTGCTCAGCATGATACCCTTCGCCACCGTGAACAGCTCCCCCACAAGCCCCCCTGTAAGTATCCTGTCGGCCAGCCTGTTCCTCACGAGGTTCTCAATAACCTTTATGGTGTCCGCCACCCTCGCTCCCCCGAGCACGAAGACCTTGGGCGAGAGGGACCTGTCAAGCACCTTAGCAAGGGCCGCCACCTCCCTCTCCATCAGCCTGCCGGCCGCCGAGGGGAGCACAGCTGGGAAGCCGACGACGCTCGGCTCGCTCCTGTGGGCGGTCGCAAAGGCGTCGTTGACGTAGTACTGGAAGAGGGGGGAGAGGTACCTCACGAGGTATGTGTTCGCCTGCTGCCTCAGGGGGGCCTCGACGAGCTCCTCTGAGGCGAACCTGACGTTCTCAAGCATAGCAGCCTCGCCGGGCCTGAGGGACTTTATGGAGTCCCTGGCGTAGGGCCCCATGACGTCATCTATGAACTTCACCTCCTGTCCAAGGTATGCCGAGAGCACCTTGGCGTGCTGCCTGAGGCTGACGAAGTCCCTGCCCCCCGGCCTGCCCTGGTGCGACATTAGGACCACCGCGTTGTCGCGCTCCAGCAGCTCCCTTATGGTCTGCAGGTGGGCCCTTATCCTTGAGTCGTCCATCAGCATCCCGGCGTCGTTAACCGGGGAGTTAAAGTCCACCCTGACCAGCACCCTCGAGCCCCTGGCGTCAAGGTCATCGAGGGTCCTGATGCTGAGCTCTCCCAGGCGTATCAGGACTGCCCCCCAGCTGGGGCCTGCGGCTGGGAGGTAAAAGTGCCCTAGAGGAGGGCCTCTAGGTGCGCGGCCAGGGCCCCAAATAAGTCTCCCCTCGCAGCCCTCACAGGGGAAGGGTTGCAGTTCACCGCGGTGGCCTGCGACGACGGGGTCGTGAGGAAGCTGGGAGGCGGCCTCACGGCAGTGGCCTGCGTCTCCTACAGGGAGCTGTGGCCCGTCGAGGCATCCATAGGCCTCATAAGGGTCGACGGCCTTGACGCCACCTCCGTGCTCTCAGGCATGGTATCACTCATGGCCAGGCCCCCGGGCGTCATAATGCTTGACTCAATAACGATCGGGGGCTTCAACTTCGTCTCCCTGCCAGCGCTCCACAGGCTCACGGGGCTCCCCGTCGTCGTGGCCTACAGCTACATGCCGAGCCTCAGGAGGCTCGAGGCCCCTCTTAGGCAACACTTCAGTGACGCCGAGCTCAGGCTGAGGGCCATATCGCTCGTCTCAAACGCCAGGAGGGTTGAGACGGCCAGGGGGGAGCTCTACCTTGTGACGTGGGGCATAGGCCTTGATGAGGCCAGGGAGCTGGTCGAGTCATACCAGGTTTTCACTCGTGTCCCTGAGCCCATAAGGGTGGCCCACAGGCTCGCCTCTGAGGCCTCCGATGTCTTAGGTTTGCAGAAGGGGGCGAGCGGTCAAGAGGAGGGCCAGTCCAAGGCGCTGTGAAGTTTGTTAATTTATTAAAATCTATTATAAAACTTTAAAATATAAATAGAAAATAATAACAGAAATAGGTGAACGTGCGATTCAAAGTCATAAAAACTGTAAGCCAATAAATTTTATAACTTCACAAACGTAGAGCGGCCCTGGTGGACTCCTTGAGGACCAAGAGGGCCCTGGCCCTCGTCCTTGTCATCATTGTCTCAGCCTCGCTGCTCGCGGGGCTGTTCTACCTGACGCCTGGCGTGCTCTACTGGAGGGATGTAATAATAAGGGCTTACGCTGTAGGAAGCCACCACACGCTGATCTGGCTCACCAACGCCTCCTTCTCAGTGTGGGCCTGGGCGCCGACCCCTAACGGAACTGAGTTCATACCTATCTACAACGGGACGGGGCTCCAGGCGGTGATAGGCCCAGGCAGGTTAGCCAGGTGGGCCGAGGACTGGGTGCACGCATACGGCAGGGTCGCCATAGGCGTCTTTGAGCCATCGATAATCATATGGGTCTCATACTACATACGCCTGCCTAACGGCAGCGTTGAGCTCGTGGCTCAGCCCTTCTACAGGCTCCTTAACCTGAGCTTCCCGCTGAGCGGCGGCTGGGGCGTGGTAGTAAACGCGGTGATGGGCCGCCCCTTCAGGACCATCCTGAACGCCAGCGGGGCGGCCGCGAGGGGCTCAGGTAAGGCGTCGGCTCTCTCACCCCCATTCTACGTGGTACCTCACGTCATTGCTTGGTACCCTAACGACACAGGCATGGCGCCCATAAGCTTCGCCGTGGCCTTAGCGCAGCCCAGTCCTCTCGTCACTTCCGTTAACGAAGGCGTCGCAACTGTGGATATAGAACTATCAGGACTCCCTGCCATCGTGGACTCCGTCACGTTGTCTGGCAGCGAGTTCGAGGCCGCTCTAAGAGTTGCCGAGTCAGGGAACCTGCTACAGGCCGTCAGGATGCTTTCCCCGGTAATGGGGCCTGCGCTTAACTACACGATCCTCTTGCCCATCGACGCAGAGGCCGACATCCCAACGAATCTTAACGACATAGCCCAGCTCTACATAGTTGGCCAGGGCGCGCTGGTCAACTGGACTGAGGTGAGCGCCTTCGGCAGGCCAGTAACCTGGTACCTCAGCCTTCAGCCGACGGAGGCTAAGATCGCGAATGTCTATCACCAGACGACCATGGGGCTCTACTATTGGTGGGGCTATGATAAGTGCGTCAACCTGAGCGAGTGGGCTCGTGAGCAACAGGTCCTCATGCAGAACTCAAGCTACTTCTTCAAGGCTGGCATGAACTCCACGTGCCCGCTGCCAAATACGCCAGCGCCAGTAATTTGGGAGGACTACGCCGTGAAGCTGACAAATTACACTGCGGTGAGGCCTATCAGCATGTTTAACGCGTTCTCCGATGATTTCTCGTATAGCGTTAACGGAACCATCTACCGCCCCATCTACCGCCGCATAAGCGTAGGCATCGACCTCGGCTCGGCCATAGCGTCAGTGATGGAGAGCAAGGCCTTCGGCCAGCCAGGGGCGATCGCCTTCGCAGACCTGATAGCGGGTGTCCTCAACCCATTCCAGTACCAGACATTTTACGTCGTGGGGGTGAGCAACTTCATCCCGCGGTATTACGTTAACATGTACTACAGTGACCTGACCCCCGTGTACTACAACGCCAGCGGCTACGGCTTCGCCATGTCCAGGGGGCTGATATTTATAAACGTGAGCTCATCGCCCTGAAGGCTAAAGGGACGCTAAGCGCCTTAGTAAAGGCCCCTTTTCTTTAACTTTTTTGGCGTGAGCCTCTAAACCTAGTGACAAAGGTGAAAGGCAAGCCTCGCCCTTTAGGGCGGGAGAGGCCAGCACAGCCCGCAAAGGCAGAAGTGCCATGAAAACTTACGCCTGGGAAGCGCCGTAAAATATGGGCCCCGCGCCGTTGGGCCTAGCAACCACCCATGACGCCAACGGCGCCGCTGGGGCCCTGGGGCTAGGGGGAGTCACTGCGCTCGACTATGAATAGACAGGTGATTGAGGCAGGGCGCAGGGGGCAGGCGGCAGCAGAGGATATAGCCCCCTGAGGTCACCTTGCCTGGGAAGCGCTCTTGAAGTCCCTCGGGGGCTACCTTAACCTTGTGCCTCCCAGCGGCCTCAGGGACTGCGTGGCGGCCTCCTCCACAAAGGCTGGGGAGCCCAGCTGGGTAACAGTGAAGGACTCTGAGGGTCACAGCGTGGTTGTGGACCCAAACCCCTGGAACACCTGGGAGGGCTCGGGCAGCTCCTCTGCTAAGCTGTGTAGCGACGGCCTGAACGTTGTGGTCTCCTACAGCGAGGCCACGGCCGCGAGGCCCCCTGAGACCGTGCTGGGCTACCCGGAGGTCATATATGGCTACAAGCCCTGGGGCTCGCTCTCAACCAGCACATCCCCCCTGCTCCAGCTGCCGGCCAAGGTAGGCCAGCTCCCCCAGGCCATCGCCTACGTTGATTACCTCGTAGAGTTCTCGAACGGCAGGGGCAACCTGGCCTTCGACCTGTGGCTGACCAGGGGGCCAGGCCAGCGCAGCGTGGGGCCCAGGGAGCTTGAGGTCATGATATGGCTCTACCGCAGCCCCGGCTTCAACCCTATGGGCTACCAGTCGCCAAACTTAACCCTTGGGCTGCCCACCGTCGTGAATGACAGGCCAGACGTCGTTAACTGGGGAGTTTACATAGCCGACCCCATGGGGCCCGGCCGCTGGACCTACGTGGCTTTTGTCATGGAGCCGCCCCTGGCCTCGGGTAGCGTGCTCGTGCCCCTTACCCTGATGCTCAGGTCCCTTCGGGAGCTGCTGTCGTGGGGGAGCGAGGTCATGGACCTCTACCTTAACGGCCTGGAGCTCGGCATGGAGTACACGTCGCTAACATGGCCCCCAACTAAGGTGAGCGTCCTGGCCAGGTACAGGCTGAACTCATACGGCGTCCTTGTCCTGCCCCAGGATTAGATGGCCACAGCTGGGGGCCGCCAGCACCTGCGGCTGAGGCTGACAGCGACAAGTGACCAGCTCAAACACGGCACAGTAGTTGATCAGGCCAAGGGCCTGGCCGCAGGACCGAGTGGCACTTACGGCATGGCAGTCTAATGCGACGTGTAGGAGGCCATACGCGGCTACATGGGCTTGGCCGCGCGTGAGGAGAACCATATGGTAGGCGGCAAAGAGCATGCCATATACTTGTGAATAAAGAGGTGGGCATGGCCCACGCCTTACAGCTGACCTCCTCGCCCAAGGATCCCTCGCCCTTCAGGGCGGGTGAGGAGGCCAGCTCTTACGCCCGCCCAAGGGCATGATATCCCTGTGAGACAAGGCCATTACGTTGAAGCTCTCCGCTAGATATCGATCTCGAGGAGGCCCTCAGGGCTCACCCTCACGCCGTACCTCTTAAGCGGGGGCTGCAGCTCCCTGTTAAACTCGCACCGCCTCTCAGGCATGACTATTGGCTGTGAAACCATGTCGCCGGTCAGCACGTCGAACTTAGCCTTATGGAGCGGGCAGACGGCAATGTGCCCGTCCTCAACGTCGCTGAGCACGCCGCAGCCCATGTGAGGGCACCTGGCGTCCATGGCGTAGAAGTTGCCGTTATGCTTGACTATGAGTATTGGGGTGTTATCTACCATAATGACGGCGTGGTCCCTCGTATCAAAGATTTTAGCCAGGACGGATACCTTACGAAATACCATACATAGATCGCCTAGCTATTGTTAGCAAATCAACTAGTTAATAAAACTTATACATGGATTGTATGGGGCTCAGCGGCCGCGGGCCTCAGGGGCTGCGCTCATTTGTAGGAGCAGGCGGCGACCCCTGGCATTGATGCCCTGCGCCTCGTGGCGTCGCCTGACCTCAGGGCTCCCTCAGGTGATTTTGAGGCTCAGTACTCGCTGAGGGTGCCGTCCCTCCTGGCCCTGTTGAAGCCGTAGGTGTAAACCGCGACCCCCAGGGGGAGCAGGACTAAGTCGTAGATGAGGAGCACAACGACATACCAGAGGACGCCGCCCAGGCCAACGCCGTCCAGGAGGGCCAGCCTGAGGCCCTGCAGGGCGGGCGTCAGCGGCACGGCATAACTTATGTACCTCAGCCAGGTCGGGAGCACCGAGACGGGGAACACCGTGCCGGCTATCAACGTGGTCACAGTTGAGAAGAAGAAGGCCACTGGGTTCCCCTGCTTGGTTATCATAACTATGCCGCCCGCCACCATTGATATCCCAACGGTGGCTATGAGCAGCTCAGCCACCATTATGACTGCAGCTGGCAGCCCTGACGCCAGGTACCTGACCCCGAGGCCGTAGCCTACGGCCAGGGTCACCGCCGTGCTTATCGAGTTCAGTATGAAGCCCCACAGCGTTGAGTATATCAGCATGCCGAGGACCCCGCTCTGGGTCATAAGGTAGTATTCTATGGTGCCCATGAGCTGCTCGTTCCTCATCCTTCCGCTTATAGTTGTTATAACTGACGAGACGTAGCCCTGGAACGCCAGGCCTATTACCACGAAGGGCGTGTAGTCCTGGGGCCTCATACTGAAGGCCCCGCTCACTATCCTTGCACCCAGCGCCGTCCCAGTGAAATAGTAGGTGAACACTGGAAGGACCCAGCTGAGGACGTTAAGGGCTATCTGCGTCCTGTAGGTGCTCCAGACCCTGAAGCCCCTGAGGTAGACATAGGCGTAGAGCCTCGCGGCCACTATGCTAAGCCTCCTCGCCACGCTCAAGCCATGCCACCCCTCCAGGCCCAGGCGCCCCTGGCCCTCGCCCTGTAGTCTATCTCCATCATTTCCTCGCCGACAAGGGCAGCGTAGACGTCCTCAAGCGTCGGCTCTTCCTCCCTGTAGTACTCCGCCCTCCCGTCCAGCTTGTCGGCCATGCTGCTCGGCACCCTGAGCACGGCCCTGTTACCCCTGACGAACGCCATGAACCTCCTGAGGTCCCTGGGGACGGCGTCATAAGGAAGTGAGACCTCCACCACCTTGCCCACCGCTGCCTTCAGCTCGGCCGGCGTGCCCTCAGCTATAATCTTGCCGTACTTTATCACGTATATGTAGTCGGCCAGGCCCTCCACCTCGCCCATGTAGTGGCTGGTCATGAGCACCGCCTTGTCCCTCGAGAGCGACTTCACGAGGCCCCTGAGCTCCCTGGCCGAGACGGGGTCAAGGCCCAGGGTTGGCTCGTCAAGCAGGAGCACTGGAGGGTCGTGAATTAGCGCCCTGGCGAGGGCCAGCCTCCTCTGCATGCCAAGGCTGTACTTCATGTACTGAACGTCTGCCCACCTGCTAAGGCCCACCAGCTCCAGCACCTCCCTAGCCCTCTGCTTTGCCTCGCCCAGGCCCATGTTATAGAGGCTCGCGAAGAATAGCAGGTTCTCGTAGCCCGTCAGCCTGTAGTAGAAGAGCCTCTCGCCCGTCAGCACCAGGCCCAGGCTCCCCCTGACCTCCTTTACCTCCCTTGTGACGTCGTGCCCCATGACGTAGGCCCTCCCCGACGTGGGCAGCAGCAGCGTTGAGAGTATCTTTATCAGCGTCGTCTTGCCTGACCCGTTTGGCCCCACAAGGGCCACCACGGAGCTCCTTGGAACCCTGACGCTAACCCCGTCCAGCGCCCTGACCTCTGCAGATTTCACCCTGAAGGTCCGCGTCAGGCTCTGGGTCTCCACGGCCTCCGTGGCACTTCACTCTCTCAGTGATATATCGAAAAACTCCAGCTAAATAAGTTCAGCTGCTGCAGAGAAGC
Organism: Acidilobus sp. 7A; assembly: GCF_003431325.1. Lineage (NCBI taxonomy): Archaea > Thermoproteati > Thermoproteota > Thermoprotei > Acidilobales > Acidilobaceae > Acidilobus > Acidilobus sp. 7A. Next base: position 855,459 of record NZ_CP010515.1, read on the forward strand.
AGGAGCCTCGAGGCAACCCTCATGGCCCTGAAGTCGCCCCTCGGCATAACCCCTCTCCTCCTCATGGACTCCACGAGCCTCCCCAGCTGCTCCGCCGTGACCCCCAGCAGCTTAGCCGCCGAGCTGAAGTCCTCCGCTGACGCTATGGCCCTCACGGCCCTGAGATCCTCCTCGCTCAGGCTCCCGCAGAAGGAGAGGGGCAGCGTCACCCTCTCCAGGGCCTCCTCCACGGCGTCAACTATAAGCTCCCTCAGCTCGTCGGGCTGAACGAAGAGCTGATCATCGAGTATTATCACTTCAATCCCTAGCCTTGAGGCCACGGCCCTGGCGGCCTCGTCAGAGTAGCCCCTGGCCACTATGGCCGGCCTCAGGCCTGTCAGCACGGAGTTCACATAGGCCTGCCTCATGGAGGACACGTCCGCCAGGCCTGCCTTGACCTCAACCGCATAGACTATGTTGTTCTTCTCGGCGACTATGTCTATATCTGAGACCTCGACGCCGTCTACAACCACCTTCCTGTGGAACTCCAGTACCCTGAAGCCCATCGACTCCAGGTGGGAGGCCGCTACGGACTCGCTGGCCCTGAGCACCCGCTCACCAGGCGCCCTGTGGAGGCCAAGGTAAATATTGTAAAGGATAAATCTGAAACACCTAGGTTGTCCAAGTCCTGGGGCTTAGTCGCCGGCCCCGCAAAGTTCGAAAAAGAGAAAAGATAAAAAACGTCAGCCCCTAACTAAGCGTCGGTGCAGGCTTTTGTCTGGACCCATAAGGGCCGACGCCGCATTCATAGGCGGAGGTCCAGCCTCGCTCTTTGGCGCCCTCGAGCTCGCCAGGGCGGGCCTCAAGGTAGTCATAGTAGAGGACAGGGAGAACCTGGGCGGCACCTGCCTCAACGCTGGCTGCGTGCCATCGAAGGCGCTTAGGGAGTGGGCTATAAGGGTTGACGACGCCGTCTCCCTGGGGGCCAGGGTTGACCCCGATGAGGCCTGGAGGAGGGCGGTCAACGCCACGGAGAGGGTCCAGTCCCAGTTGTTCTCCCAGCTCAGGTGGCTCGTGGGGCAGCTTAGCGAGAACCTGACCCTGCTCAGGGGCTGGGCCACGATAACAGGGGACAGGTCGCTCAGGGTCAGCCTTAAGGACGGCGGGGAGGCTGAGGTGAGCTTCAGGTACCTTCACATAGGGGCCGGCTCAGTCGACTTCATCCCCGAGATCCCGGGCAGGGAGCTGTGCATGACGAGCGAGGACCTCTACGCCTACTCAAGGACTCCCAGGGATCTGCCTGACTCCATGGTGATAGTGGGCGGGGGCTACATAGGCGTTGAGATGGCTGAGATACTCTCAAGGTTCGGGGTTAAGGTAACGCTGGTTGAGAGCGCTGACAGGCTGCTGCTCAACATGCCTGTAGACATCTCGAGGGCCGCGCTCAGCCTTCTGCAGAGGAGGGGCGTTGACGTGAGGCTTGGCTACAGGGCGTCCGCCGTGGAGGTCAGAGGCGACGCTAAGGTCCTGAGGGCGGTTGCAAGGGACGGCTCCGCCGTGGAGGTCAGAGGCGACGAGGTCCTGATGGCAGTTGACAGGAGGCCCAGGCTGAGCGGCTACGGCCTGGAGGCGCTGGGCCTCGAGCTGGAAGGCGGCGTAAGGGTTAGCGAGGGCATGAGGACAAGCGTCCCCAACGTCTTCGCGGCAGGTGACGTCACCGGGAGACTTATGCTGGAGCACGCGGCCGCGAAGGGAGGCCTGGTCGCTGCAAGGAACATGCTCCTCGGCAGGGACCTCTACAGGATGAGCTACGTAGACGTACCCCAGGTAGTCTACACCGTGCCCGAGATGGGGGTTGTGGGGTACACGGAGGAGCAGCTCAAGTCCATGGGGGTTAAGTTCGACGTCATAAGGTACGGCCTGCAGGCGGAGGCCTACAGCCTCACGGTTGGGGGCCAGGAGGGGTGGGTCAAGGTGTTGGTTGACGAGTCCGGCAGGGTGATGGGAGCGCAGGCCTTCGCGCCGGACGCCTCCTCTATACTCACGGCCTTCGCCATGGCCATGAACTCAGGCCTTGACTCTGAGGGGCTCTACTGGCTTGCCGTGCCCCACCCGTCGCCCATGGAGCCGATAACAGATGCCTTCAGGCAGGCTTAAACAGGAGCGGCTGGCGCCGCGGCCGGGATTTGAACCCGGGTCACGGGCTTGACAGGCCCGCATACTATGCCGGGCTGTACTACCGCGGCGTGCCATCGCATATAACCATGCTGGGGGCTATTAATTTTTTGTGCCTCATTGCCGCCTGGCCTACCTAGCTCCTAGGGTTACAGGCACGGCCTGGCCAAAGGCGAGCCCCGGGGCCGTTGCATCCATGGCGCCAGCCGCGGCTAAGCAGAGAGATAACTTAAACGCCGAGCCCGCGAGAAGGGATGGGCGCTGGGAGGCTCAATGAAGCTCAGCGGCTGCACCACAGTCAGAGGCCCAGCTATGATAGCTGTGAGGGACGGGGACCTGAAGCTCATGGGAGGGCCAGTCACGGCAGGCTCATCAATAACCGTGCCCGTCGGCAGGGCTGTGATAGCTGAGGGCGATGGCGAGGTTGAGATAAGCGGCGGCCAGCTTGGGCAGTGCGACCCCGAGGGACTCAAGGCCCTTGAGTCCCTCATAGATGAGCTCAGGGGCGCCAGGAGGGTGGTCCTCGTGGGGCCAACCGACAGCGGCAAGAGCACGCTGGCGGCGTACCTCTACAACTCAGGCGCTGTGAACTCAATAATATCAACCGACGTCGGCCAGAACGAGGTCTACTGCCCCGGCTTCGAGGCCCTCTCCATGCCTCCAAGGCCGTTTACGCCTGGCTCCTCAGCGCCTGAGCCGCTCTCCGCCTGCCTGGTGGGTGACTACACGCCAAGGGGCCTAGAGGCCAGGTACTTAGCCTGCGCCATCAGGCTCTCCAGGCTCTCCGGCAGCTTCGTCGTAGACACCGACGGCTGGGCCTCGGGGGAGGGGGCAGAGCTCAAGGCGGCCCTGGCGCTCGCCGTGGGCGCGGACGCCGTGGTTGCCATAGGCCTCGACCAGGGGTCATTATCAATACTGAGGCACGAGATGGCAGGCCCCCTTGTGGTCGCTCCAAGGCTCGCCCCAGCCGGGAAGAGCCAGGCTGAGAGGAGGACCAACAGGGACAGGCTGCTCGCCTCATGCATGATGGGGTCGAGGAGGAGGGTGCTCAGCCTCGACGGCCTCCTCGTTGAGGGGAGGGAGCCTGAGGCCTGGGAGGGCCTGCTTGTAGGCCTTCGGGACGCGGAGGGCGATCACTTCGCTGTTGTCGAGAGGGGGCCCTCAAGGTCGGGCTCTATAACTGTGCTAACGCAGTACATGGGCAGCGTCGAGCTCATTAGGCTTGGAAGGGCTAGGGTTGACCTGAAGGCCTTCGGGGGCCTTCTTCAGGCCTAGCTACTCAGGCGCCCTGAAGCGCCTCCCCGGCGACTGGGCGACCAGCTGCTGCACCTCGTTGATAAGGGAGTCGAAGGGCACCACCTCCTGCTCCCCCTGCCTCCACCTCCTCCTGACGCTCACCGTCCTGCTGGAGGCCTCCTTCTCGCCCACAACTGCAATTATTGGCACCCACGCCTTGCCAGCCGACCTTATCCTGGCCCCGAGGCTCTTGCTCGCTGGGTCAAGGTAGGCCCTGGCGCCCGCCGCCTGGAGCTCAGAGAGCAGCTCCTCCGCGTACTGGGTCTGCTGCTCCTTCACTGGCACAACCGCCGCCTGAAGGGGCGCCATCCAGAAGGGGAGCGAGGGCGTTGAGCCGGCCTCCGCCTCCCTGAGGCCCGCGTCAACCGCTGAGGATGCTATGAGCCTCAGGGGGCCGAGGCACGTGAACTGGTTCCCCCTTACGGAGCCGTGGGCTGCCACCGCTGCCGCGCCCTTTGACCTGCTCATGTAGACCCCGAGCCTAACAGAGTACTGCACGTCGTAGTTCACTGAGAAGCCTCTGTCGCTTGAGGCGTCAAGCCACGTGAGGCCCTTGGCCATGGTCCCTGATACCTCAGAGAGCGCCTTGACTAACTCCTCCTCGCCCACGTCACCGGCCTTAACTACCACGTCGCCCCCTGGGACGGGCGACCTCAGCCTGACGGAGCCCTCCTCTAGGTACCTGGCCGCGTCAAGGCACGACCTCAGTATGGAGGCCAGGCCGCTCACGCCGTAGAGCTCCGAGGGCCCTCCGCCGCTCGTCCTCGGCTCGCCCCCAAGCCTCTCAGCCGCCCAAGAGGCGAGGGACTCCATCATCACCTCCCCCAGCCTTGTCAGGCCGTCGCTGGTGACGCCCAGCTTCTCCATGGTTCCAATAGCCTCGTTGTCCCATGGGTTCCCGGGCTCCAGCTCCCTTGGCATGAGGCCTGAGTCTATGGCCTCCTTGGGCGACAGTAGCTTGCCATCGGCTATGAACCACGGCCCCCTGGGGGCAGTTATTGTCCTGGAGAGCTCGCAGGCCGGGTGGCCTGGGCACGTTATGGTGAACCCCTTGTACCAGCCGAAGGGCGCCCTAGCCGTGCTAAAGCCCATGGCCTTAAGCTCGTCCTCGACCCTCCTGAGTATCGCAGCGGCCTGCTCTGGCGGCGCCAGGCTTGGCGAGAGGTGGGCGAAGGGGTAGACCACGGCGCACTTGACGCCAGACCTCCTCGCGTGTTCGGCTATCTCAAGGGCCGCCTGCCTAGCCAGGTCAGGGGCGTCGCCCTCCTCGACGCTTATGAAGCCCACGACGCAGTCCCTGCCCTCGAACTTAGATGGGGGGTCAGGCGGACTCTCAATTGCCTCCTCGACAGCCCAGAACTTGACCTCTGAGACGTGAATCATGAGCAGCCTCAAGCTGTGCCCACCTCAGCTTAGCGCCCAGCCCTTAAAGGCTCAGCCGAAGACGCTCTTGTTTACCATCTTTATAAGCCTCACGTAGTTGTTGCACTTGGCCTCGGGGCCGCTGCAGGAGACCTCGTATGTCAGCTGGCCGTCGAAGTGAACGAGGGACCCAGCGACCCTGAACCAGTCCACGGTCCCAGTCATTGGAGGCATGTGGTCGTCCGAGTAGCCGTCGTTGTCGTGCGCGTGAACCTCAGCTATGAGGCCAGCCTCGGCAACCTTGCTTATCTCCTCAGGCGGGTCCTTGGAGTTGACGTTGAGGTGACCTATGTCAACGCAGAGCCTGAGGCCTTCGACGGAGCCAGCTATCTTTATGAGCTCGTCAACGGTTGACCCCACTATGTCGCCCTCCAGCCTGTTCTCCACGGCCAGCGTGAGGCCCAGGTCCCTGGCCTCCCTGGCGAGCCTTGAGAGGGCGCTTATGTTTGCGGCCACCGCCTCGTCGGAGTGCCTCAGCGGGAGGGTGTGTATGACCGCTATGGAGGCCCCCATCTCCCTGGCCGCCCTCATCCACCTTATCATGCGTGTGAAGGCCCCCTCCTTGCCCTGCGCCAGCATGTCTAGTGTCTGCTTGTCGTAGGGCAGGTGGACGCTCGAGGGGCTGAGGCCCTGGCGCTTCAGCGACGCCTGCGTGTCCTCAAGCAGCGCGTCCTCCTGACCCCTCCTGTTGAGGAAGTTGTCGTAGCTCAGCTCGTAGTAGTCAACCCCCATGTTGTGGAGTCTAGTCACAGCGTCAGCCGGGAGCAGGGACCTGTATATCATTGTAGCGTAGGCTACCCTCATGCTACCAGCCAGGCCTGGGCTCCACGGCCAAGATATTAGCCTTATACAGCACTGAATCTCTTTCCAGAGAGAAAAATATTTTAAGTGTGAAGAGGACATCTTTTCAGAAGGCGAAAGGACGTGAAGGATTTCACAAAGCCGTTGACTGTAGCTGACGGCATACACTGGGTTGGTGTCAACGACAGGAGGAAGGTCAGGTTTGAGAACATGTGGCCCATACCAGAGGGCATATCATACAACGCCTACGTTATTGACGCAGGCGACGGGTTCATAGCCGTTGACGGTGTCGAGGAGGACTACTCCGAGGAGTACTTCTCCAAGCTGAGGGCGGTGGTCGGGGACCTCTCAAGGGTTAAGCTGATAGTTGTGAACCACCTCGAGCCCGACCACCAGGGCACCCTGGAGGAGCTCGTAAGGAGGACGGCGGCGCCGGTGGCCATATCAAGCGTGGGGGCCAAGATGATTGATGACTTCTACGACGTCCCTGGCGACAGGCTGAGGCCTGTCAAGGACGGCGAGGTGCTTGAGGTTGGCAGCAGGAGGCTGAGGTTCATCTACACCCCCTGGCTCCACTGGCCTGAGACCATGATGACCCTTGAGGAGGTCAACGGCGTCCTCTTCACATGTGACGTCTTCGGCTCCTACAGGGCCCTGAGCGAGGGCCTGTTCGACGACGAGGTCCCCCTTGACAAGTACATACCTGAGGCCAAGAGGTACTACGTTAACATAGTTGGTAAGTACGCTAAGAACACGCTTGACGCGCTGAAGAAGCTGGGGCCCCTGATGAGCTCAGTCAAGGTGATAGCGCCAGCCCACGGACCTCTCTACAGGTCAAACCCGCGGCTGCCCCTCGACCTGTATGAGGAGTGGGTGCTCCCAAGGCCTGAGAGGGAGGTGTCAATACTCTACATTAGCATGTACGGTCACACCGTTAAGGCCCTTAAGAGGCTGGAGGAGGACCTCAGCTCAAGGGGGCTGAACGTCAAGGCTATTGACGCCGCCGAGGTCCACATTTCAGACGTGCTGAGCGAGGCCAACAACTCAGCCGGGCTCATCGTGATGTTCCCCACCTACGACGCCTCAATCCCGATGCCCCTCTACGAGGCCCTCTACACCTTCCAGGTGAAGATGTTCGGCAGGGGAAGGCCGGCGGGGGTGGTGACATCATATGGGTGGGGGCCAATAGCTAAGATAGCCGCGGACCAGCTGCAGAGGTCAGGCTTTAAGGTAGTTGAGCCGCTGGTCACGCTTAGGACCAGGCCCAGGCCAGAGGAGCTCGAGAAGATGGACGAGCTCGCGGCCTCAGTGGCGAAGGCCGTCGGCGAGTTCATGGCTTCCCAGAGGGGCTCGTGAGCCGGGGGAGGCCCCTCAGGCCCGCCAGGGCCATAAGGGTGGCCCACCTGACCAGGTCCCTCCTGATCACCTTGCCCTCGGTCATGAGGCCTATTATGCCCTGAGCCGACCCTATGTCCTTGAGGCCGTACCTCCTTCCCACGGCCTCGTCCAGCTCAGAGCTCATGGCCTCCCTGGCGACCTCCTCTGGCACCTCGAAGGCGGGGGAGGCGCCGCAGGCGCTGGAGCTGCCGGCAACCACGCAGGTGAACGTTATGACATACCAGGAGCCTGAGACGCTGAAGAGACCCGACTCCACGCCGACGCCGTGATCAGCGCCCCTCGACGCCAGCGAGGCCCTCAGCATAGCAAGCCTCCTCGTCTCCTCGAGCCCAACTGGCTGGGGCGGCAGGCCGCTCACGGCCACAGGCGTAACCCTGGCGCAGCTGTAGATGAGTTCGTAGGCCTCCCTGACGCCCTCCAGCTTAACCGGGTTGGAGCTCCCCACCGCGGCGCTTGGGCACGTCAAGCTCCCACGCCCTGGCACACGGCGCCGTACCTTGTTATTAGCTGGCGCCTAAGAGGAGGTGGCGCCGCGGGCGGGATTTGAACCCGCGCGGGGTTTCCCCCACCGGCTTAGCAGGCCGGCGCCCTAGCCAGCTAGGCGACCGCGGCACCGCTCTTCCGTAAAAAGCAAGGAACTTATAACCTTTAGCATCCTTGAGGGCGCGCCTCCCATGGTTAGTCAGGTGCCCTGGCGGTGACGCTGGCTCGCAGGCGCCCTGGCCGGCCTGCGGCGCCCCTGTGCCCCTCTGGCGCCTGCGGGGCGAGCGGTTGCGCTGACCCCGGCGCTGGCAAGGTGCCTGTTTTAAGGTAATTAAGCTCAAGGCACCTAAGTTTAACGGCCTCTGTGATGTGTTACCTCCGGCACTGAGCGGTGAAGTCAAGGCATTTGGCTGAGAGGCCTTAAGAGGACGGTGGAAAAGAAAGCGTGGCTTAAAGGAAAGGCCTGAAGGCTAGCTCTTGGCGACCCCCTCGGCCTGGCCCGCCTGCTGCGTCACCAGCTTCACCTTGGGCGCCTTGGAGGTCAGCTCCTGCCAGTCCTTGAGGTTGTATATGCACCCTGGGTCCGGGGCCAGCGGGTCGCCGTAGTAGCCGTAGGCCCTGGCCCTGCAGCCGCCGCATATGTTCCTGTATGGGCAGACCCTGCAGTAGCCCTTGAGGTTGTCCCTGTTCCTAAGCTGCTCAAAGAGCGGGCTCTTGGTCCATATGTCCCAGAAGCTCTGCTTCCTCAGGTTACCCACCACGGCGGGCAGGAAGACGCACGGCGACACGTCCCCGTTGGGCTGTATCGCAGCGTATATCCTGCCGGCGCCGCAGCCGCCCACGAACTCAGCCACGGCCTTAACTATTGGGTCTCCGCTCACCGCGAAGTGAGTCGGCGCCACCTCCTGGCCGCCGCTGACCTGGAGGGCCACCCTGCCGTACTGGGGGGCAGTGCTAACTATCTGGAGCCCAGGCCTCTTCTTCATCTCGAGGTAGATCTCCCTCAGGAACTTCTCCCTCTCAACAGGGTCCAGGTCAAGCCACGCGTTCTCAAGGCCCCTGCCCGTTGGAACGAAGTTGAAGAATATCACCCTCTTGACCCCTATCTCCTCAGCAAGGTCGAGCAGGTTCTTGACCTCACCTATGTTCATCTTCGTTATTGTGACTGCCATGCCGTGGTCCATGCCCAGCTTGACCGCGTTCTCAAGCGCCTTTACGGCCCTCTCCCATGAGCCGGGCACGCCCCTGAACTTGTCGTGGACCTTGGGGTCGGCGCTGTCTATCGAGACCTCGACGTACCTCAGCCCCTCCTCCTTAGCCTTGGCCAGCTCGTTTATGTCAGCGAAGAGCCAGCCGTTGGTCGCGACGGCGGTGTGTATGCCCCTTGATGACAGCTCCCTCACTATCCTGTGGAAGTGGGGGTGTATAGTAGGCTCGCCGCCGCTTAAGGCCACGGAGGCCACGCCCGCCCTGTCGAGCTCGTCAACGACCCTCAGCTTCTCCTCCAGGGTCAGCTCGTCAGGGGTCGGGGCTCCAGCCCTCTGGTAGCAGTGTATGCACTTCAGGTTGCACATGTTTGTGAAGTTCCAGACTATCAGGAAGGGGGCTGGCATCTTCTGCGGCACGGTGACGCCGTAGAGGCCAAGGCCCTTCATTACGAGCGCTACCCCCCTCCTTATCGCTGGGTCGCTTATGGACTTCTTGGCGGACTCGACGTCACCGTGAAGCGCCTTTATGCCGACCTCTATGGACTTGTTAATTATCGGTATGAGGAACCTGGCCGTGAGCGGGCACTCGACTATCTGCTCGCCGACGAAGGCGCTCAGTGAATGATATATGAGCGGCGCCTCCTTCTCCGTGCCGTCAGCATACTTAACCTTAACTGTCCTTGAGGCGAGCCTCAGCGACGCCCTTGTGACGGGGTTGTTAAAGATGAGCCTTATGCCCGCCAGCAGGTGGCCTATGTTCCCCTTATCCTTCTTATTACCTCCCTCCTCGCCCTCAAGCTTCTCAACTACCGGGTTACCGGCCTCGCTCAATCCCTCTCACCCCCTCCCCACCTCAGGGGCTCAAAGACGCGCCCAAGCGCGTCGCCAAACGCCGAGAGGGTCTCCCTGGTGATCACCGAGACCAGGTCACCGAACCTCCCGGCCCTCACCTCCTGCCACATGAAGCCGAGCCTCAGGTAGAACTTCCTGTAGGCGTAAATCAGGGCCCTGCCCAGCTGCTCGGCCGTGAAGTTGAAGCCCCTTATGACAGGCCTCACGGTGGTGTAGTGCTCCCAGTTAGTGTCAACTATCAGGTTGTTCTTAACTGCGAAGTCCCATAGCGGGGTGCCAGGGTAAGGCGTCAGTGCCGTGAACTGGGCGTAGTCGGGGCCTAGCTTCACGGCGAGCTCAGCGGTCTGCTTCATGTCGTCAACAGTCTCCCAGGGGAATCCAAGGATGAAGGAGCCTGTGGCGAAGCCCTTGAGCTCCTTCTTCCACTGGAACACCCTCCTGGCCTGCTCCAGGGTTATCTTCTTCCCTATCCTGTTCAGCGTCTCCTGGCTGGCTGACTCGACGCCGAAGTAGAGGGCGTTGCAGCCGTTGTCGTATAGCAGCTTCATTATGTCCTTGCTCATGTGGTCGACCCTGGCGCCGCAGGAGAACTTGATGTCAAGCCCCCTCGTCCTTATCTCGTTCACGAAGTCCCTCACGAACTTCCAGTTAGCCGTGAACTCGTCGTCAGTGAACACTATCTGCTTCGTCCCGTACTTGTTAACGAGGTACTCTATCTCGTCGGCCACGCCCTTGGCGGACCTGTACCTGTACCTCCTGCCCCAGTAGTAGCTGGTTATGCAGTACATGCAGCCATAAGGGCAGCCCCTGCTTGCCATGACGTGGGCTATCCTAATGGGCTTATCGAAAAGCGTGTACTTGTCCATGTCCAGGAGCTCCCTGTCAGGCCACGGCAGCTTGTCGAGGTCCTCTATGAAGGGCCTGTCAGGCGTTACTACGGTCCTGCCCTGCTCCCTGAAGACGAGGCCCTTGATCGCCTTCAGGGCCTCGTAGTCCCTCCCCCTCTTCTCGAGCGTATCCGTCAGCTCAAGCATAGTGAACTCGCCCTCGCCCCTGACGACGAAGTCATAGCCGGCGTCAAGGGCCTCGTCATACATGTAGGTCGCGTGGGTGCCCCCGGCCACTAGGGTGACGTCGGGCATCTCCCTCCTCAGCTCCTTTGCCGCGAGGTAGCCCTTGGGGGCCAGCGGGGTCATCATGGAGACCCCAACTATGTCCGGGTCAAACGACTTGACCTCGGCCATCCACGACTTCAGGTCGAGCCTCCTGGTCGGGCTGTCAACTATCTTGACCTTGTGGCCAGCCTGCTCGAGGACTGACGCTATGTATGCCAGCCCCAGGGGAGGGGCCCTCATACCTGTTACCTTGTAGATCTCCAGGTTGTGAACATCTGGGGGCAGGGCCAGCAAGACTTTCGTTTCTTATCCCCTAGTTACTAATTATATTGTTTTGAGAGATATATGTAAAACTGTAGATGAGACAAGGGAGTAGTCTAAGGAAGCCTGTAGATGAGCCCTCTCCTTTCTCCCCTTCCAAGGCCATGGGCGTCAGCAGAGCGCCAGCACCCTGGCCATGGCTCCCTCTGCGCCCCTCACCCTGAGCGGAGCTATGACGAGGGTCACGTTGTTGCAGCCTACCAGCTCCTTAAGGTTGCAGGCGCCCTCAACTATTATGACGCCTGAGGAGAGCAGCCTGGCGTGAACGTATGACACGTCGTCAGGGCTCACCGTTGGCTTCCACGGGAAGCCCTCGGCCCCAGCCCAGCCGGCCACGCTCATTCCCTCAGTTACAACCGCGCTCACTTTGACCTCAGCGAGGTAGTCCGCGGCGCCCCTGTCAAGGTAGGGCCAGGCGTAGAGGTAGAGCTCTGAGCCCCTCATTGACGAGAAGCCCGTGTAGAGGACCGCCGCCCTCCCCTTCCTAACCTTGCCTTCGAGGTCGCGCCTCGTTATCGGTTCCCCTGGCCTCTTGTTGCTGAGGTCCACAACGTCCGCCCCTGCTATGAGCCTCGAGGGCTCTATTGAGTCAACGGACCCCCCTCCAGGTATGAAGTGAAGAGGGGCGTCAACGTGCGTGCCTGAGTGGGAGCCCGCCTCAAGCCTTGAGAGCGTCACCTCGCCGGGCCTCGAGCCCCTCATCACGAACTCGTGCTTAAACGGTGGGTCGCCTGGGTAGGTTGGCATGCCGTTGAAGAGGTCGCACGTCAGGTCAACGACCCTACCGAGGCTGAGTCCCAAGGCAGTCCCTCGCGGCTGGGGTAGAGCTAGCTTAAACGCCCTCCTGTAGCCAGAGTATGCCAGAGGCCCCGGGAAGTAGTCCCTCACTGTTCGGGACCGCGAACTGGCATCGCCCTATAAGAATTGATAAGAGGGGGACCGTAATATCTGTAGTTATGCGTGAGGTTGTCCCTGATCTTAACTTAACTAAGGGCGCATCACCCTCTTCCCATAAACCTCTACCACCTCAGGGGAGATGATGGAGCCTGAGGACTGGGGCCTGTTCTTCCAAGAGGATCACGCCCGTGGGGCCGATGACTTCTGAGATAACTGGCGAGGGAGAGGGGGTCACGAGGGGGCCCTCTGAGCTGTTAAACAGGGCTGAGAAGAGGTGAGAAGCTCTAGGGGCCGAAAAAGGACGATATCGGTAGGTGGTAAGAAAGCGGTTCAGGTAAACAGGCCCTGGGTTGCGTTCTCTAACGTAACTGAGTAGGCCTCAACCAAGTAGAGGCCCTGGACCCTCCCCTCGACAAGGCCCAATGTCACTGCGCCGACCGGTAGCCTTGACGCCGTCAGGTTGCCCGTCACTTTGGTTGAGCCCGTGATCTCAACGAGCACAAAGACCACGTGGTGGGACGAGAGGTTGACAACCTTAGCTATGCCTATGTAGGCGCTGGAGTTAACCTCGTAGAGCAGTACGGCCCTCAGCTCCACCACCTTGCCAATTATGTTCTGTGAGCTGATGAAGGCGTAGAGCCTCTCGTCAAGCTTTATGACGAGCTCGTCTGCACTGGCTATAGCGTGGCCGACCGCCCTTGCCGGCCCGTGGGAGCTTGAGCTCAGGTTCCCTGCAAGGCCCAGGCTCTTGTTAGCTAGCACTATTGACTGGTTAAGCATAACAAGGGAGCCCGTGTCGTTGCCCCTGGCGAACAGGAGCACGGCCGTGTAGGTGTCGTTCAGCGCCTCCTCGAGCAGGTTGAGGGCCCTCTCAGCTGTCTGGTTCTCGCTGCCGCTTAGCTGCTGGAGCAGCGGCTGTACGGCCTGGATGCTCTCGTTAATGCCCCTAATTACGTGGGCCTGGGCCTCAACGACCATCACGCGGCCTGAGGCGTTGGGGAATGGCATCAGCTCAGGGGCCTCGGACTCCAGCTCCTCAGCCGTCCTTGCCATCTCAACCAGCTGGGCAGGGGTCGCGTTGACAGCTGACCTGTTGAGGAGCCCCTCGATTGCCCCGAAGACCTCCTCCGCCTCGTCTGACGGGCTCACGTTGGCCTGCTGCAGGAAGGCCCAGGCCTGCTCGGCCTCGTGCTTTGCATGCGCTATGTGCTCCGCTATCCTCCCTATCATCGCCTTCTTGGCGTACTCTGAGACGTTTATTGAGAGGTTGGAGAGCTGTTGCTTAAGCTGGGAGAGAACCTGGGCGGCGGCGCTGGCGTTGCCCTGCGCCGCGTACCTAAGCCCCTGCTCCACCATTGAAATTAGCTGCTCCCTCTCCGTGCTGTTGAGGGCTGGGTTTGATGACACGAAGGCCTCTATCGCCCTGAGCTGGGCCTCAACGCCTATGGCCTGAGGCATTGGGGCCGGCCTTGCCTTCTTGAGCTGCGTCGCCAGGACCTTCATAATGCCTATGGCGACCCCTATGCACTGGCTGTAGTTCCCTTGCCTGTAGTAGGAGAGGGCCTCAGAGTAGAGCTCCTCGGCCTCCGTCACGTTAACACCCTGGGCCTTGGCAACAGCTATGGCCCTCTGGGTTATGTTAAGTAGCACCTCAGCTGACGTTGCCGTGGCGTTAGCGCCGCCCTGCTGCCCCTGGGTCGTCTGAGCCGCCGCCTTTATCAAAGATAGAGGGGAGAGCAGCGCCAGGCCAACCATAAGGGCCAGCGCAGCTGCCATCAAGCCGCTCCTCACTTGCACCACCGCTCGCGCTCACGCTGGCCTTGCGGCGCCTATTAGGGCCGCGGCGGGAGTCTGCTCCCGCCCCCTCCCGGGGCTTCCCGCTACCCGTCGCGAGCGGCTCCCTAAAAGGGGGTCCCTCAACTACTGGGGCGGGACTGCGTGATGAGAAGGTCCGTCTCAGCGGCAGTGGCGGCGGCCGTGGTGGTAGTGGTAGTTGCAGTTGCGGCCGTTGGGGCCTACTACTATTACACCAGCAGGGGAGGCACCGTCTACTTCTACATGACTGACCCAGGAGGCCACTCCAGCTCAGGCTCCGGCGCCTCCAACAACACCTCCTTCGCCATCTACCTCACAGTTACGTCAATAATGATACACAGCGCCTCCAAGGGGTGGATGACCGTCTCTAACAAGACTATAACCGTCCAGCTGAGCTCATCACTGTCACTGATAACATCGAAGAGCCTGCCGCCCGGCAACTACACTGAGATAAGGTTCGTGGTGTCCTCCGTCACGGTCCAGGTGGGGGGCGTCAACGTCTCAGCCAGCCTGCCGAGCGGCGTGCTGAAGGCGCCCATAATCAACGGCGGCCTCCAGGTGACCAGCGGCAAGAGCGCCTACCTAGTGATATATATGGGGCCGCACCTGGTGCTGACCGGCAACGGGCAGTACGTGCTGAGGCCAGTTATAACTGTCGAGGCCTACTACTCGCCGCTCACGTCTAACGCCACAACTACCACGTCGTGAGAAGCCTTAAATTGCATGAGTTTCGCTTTTTTATTAGAAACCCCTCACAGGTGAAGTGATGGCATTGAGGAGGGCCGTGGCGGTAGCGACACTTGCGGTTGCGCTGCTGGCACTGCTGGCGGTCGCCAGGGCCCAGGCGACATCGATTTCAGCCACTGCTAGGATAGATGAGGCCGGCGACCTGGAGCTCTACGCCGTCTACAACGTGACGAGCGCCCCGGCCCTCCTGGTGGTCCCAGCTAAGTCGCCTGCAGCCTACTTCGCCGTCGAGAACGGCACCACCGAGCTGCCAGTGCAGTACAACGGCACCGACCTCCTGGTGGCGGTTGACCAGCCAGGCATCGTTAACGTCTCCTACCTGACGCTCCAGGCGACCTCAAAGGAGGGGGCCCTCTGGGAGGCCAACTTCACCATGCCGTGCCCTGGCGACGTCTTCCTGCCGCCCCAGTCGACGCCAATATACGTGAGCCCCGTGCCTCAGCAGGTGTTCTACGTCAACGGGTCGCCGGCCCTCGTGATGCCCTCGGGCCCAGTTACCATAGAGTACATGATGTCGCCGCCCGTGAGCACCACGACTACAGTGGTTGCACACAGCGTCACGACGACCAGCAGCATAACCCCAACAACGACCACGACGCGCGCCCCCTCACCCTCGTACCTGTTGCCTCTCATAATAGTTGTGGTGATTGTTGCTGCAGGGGGAGCCGGCGCCGCCCTAGTTATGCGCAGGAGGGGAGGTGGCGGCCCGGCCGAGGCCCTGGACGACAGGGACAGGGCAATACTGTCAGCTATATCAAAGCTTGGGGGTGAGGCCACGGCCTCCCAGGTGATGGGCGAGACAAACATACCCAGGAGCCCCCTGTACAGGAGGCTTGACAAGCTGGTCAGGCTGGGCTACCTTGAGGAGGGCGTCAGGGGGAACACAAAGGTCTACAGGTGCAGGAGGCCGGGCTGCTCCTAGCGGGCCGGCCTGAGGAGCAGCGTTATTATCTCCCTGGGCCTGTAGGAGAACCTCACAGCGTCGCCCTCAACCTGTATTGTCCTTGGCACCTCTTCCTCCTCAAGTATGTTGACGCTCCTGGCCTCGGCGACCCTGAAGGGGGCCCTCAGCACGCCGACGCCGGAGGAGTTGTGGGTCTCAAACATCCTGACCACTAGGCCGTCGCCGTCCTCAGGCGCCTTAACGGCCTCAAGCACCAGGTTCTCCGGGGAGAGCTCCATAAGCGACGCCTCCCTGTTACCGCTGGCCACGACCAGCGGGAAGGCGTACTCGTAGGCAGCTCTCGGCACCCCTGCCTGCCTCCAGTCGCCGGCGTGCGCCATCAGCGCGTAGGTGAAGTCCTGGGCCTCAAGGTCGGTGGCCGGGTCAGGGAACATGGGGGTCCTGAGGAGCGTCAGCCCAACTCTGTTGCCCTCAACGCTCGCGCCGTACTTCTTGGGTGAGAGCAGCGCAACGCCCCTGCCGGAGTCGTAGAGGTCTATGAACTTCTGGAAAGGCACCTCAAACATGGCCTTCTCCCAGCTTGTGTTCTTGAAGGCGGGCTCCTCCAGCACCCCCATGGGGGCGCCGTAGGCGTAGCGGTCAGCGTTCGTGTTGAAGGAGTGCCACGCCTTCACCATGAGCTCCCTGTCGACGAACTCGGCGTGCACCTTGAACTCAAGCAGGGGGAGGCCGGCGTAGAGCCTGACCTCCTGGACCAGCCTGTTCCTGCCGAGGCTGTAGCTTATGAGGGCCGACGCCATGAGCGGGCCGCTGTACTTCACGGCGACGGAGTCGGCCCTCAGCCTCAGCTCGCCGGCCCTGTAGCCGGGCTCTATGTCCCAGGCGTCAGCCCAGCCTGGGGAGTTCTGGTAGACGGCGACCTCGTTGGCGGTCCCGCTCACGAGCTCCTCGCCAGCGGCCTTAAGAACCAACGACGTTATAGTGCCATCCCTGGATATCACTGCCCTGACGGCGGAGTTCTCAAGGACTGCCGAGTCCCCCTCGGCCCTCGCCGAGGCCCTGTCGCCGGGGTCCAGGGGCCTGAGCGGGGCGAAGCCCATGGCTGGGGCGCTCACGTAGGCCAGGTAGCCCTCGTCTATGCGCTGTGACCCCTTGATCGGCCTGTCAGTTATAATATAGCCGTGCCTGCGCCACGGCAGGGAGTTGAAGACCGCAAGCCCCTCGCCGCCGGCCGCTGAGGCCATCGCCTTCAGCGCGTCCGCCCTGAGCTCGTCAGTCAGGGACCTCAGCTCCCTGTAGACCTCCTCGTAGACCTCCCTGACCGCCGAGCCCGGCAGCACGTCGTGGAACTCGTCCCTCATTATGACCTTCCAGCGCGCCTGGACCCTCTCCCTGTCGTACGTGCCCGAGAGGGCCTGCCAGGCCTCAAGCTCCCTCATCCACCTCTCAGCCTCGAAGTGCAGCGCCTTCATGAGCGAGTGGCTCGTGTAGGTCCCCCTGTGGGTCTCAACGTATAGCCTCCCCCTCCACCTTCCCGCCGAGCTGAAGTCCACCGCCTTGAAGTACTCCGAGGGGGTGGCGTGCACGAGCCTTGGGAGCCCGGGGAGCTCGTTTACTATGTTGAACTTCAGCTCCATGTCCTCGTTGGGCCCGCCTCCCCCGTCGCCGTAGCCGTAGGACAGGAGCGCCGGGCGCTCCTTGGTTGGCCAGCTCTCCCACTGCTCAAGCACAGCTGAGGCCGTCAGGGGGCTGTTGTAGCCCCCGCCACCGAAGCCGTAGACCACGGCGGGGAGCGGCTCGCCGTCGCCGCCGTCCCAGAGGAAGGGGCCGTAGGGGAACCTGTTGGTGTCGTTCCAGGTCAGCTTGTGGGTGGCGAAGTACTTTATGCCCCCGAGCCTGGCTATCTGCGCCAGCGTCGCCTGGAAGCCGAAGCTGTCGGGCAGCCACAGCACCTCGGCCCTCCTGCCGAAGAGCCTCTCGAAGTACCTCTGCGAGTAGAGCAGCTGCCTCGCCATAGACTCCCCTGAGGTCACGTTGGGGTCAAACTCAACGTAGCTAGCCCCCAGCTCCCACCTGCCCTCCCTGACGAGCTGGGCGACCCTGTCAAGCAGCTCGGGCGCGTCCTGGGAGAGCCACTCGTAGTAGAGGGCTGAGGACTGGACGTACTTCATCTCCTTGAACTTCTCCATGAGGCTGACCACGGTCGCCGTGGTCCTCAGCACCTTCCTCCTCGACTCGCTGAAGGGCCAGAGCCACGCTGCGTCTATGTGGGCGTGGCCAACCGCGTAGATCACGCCTGGCCTGCCGTACCTGCCCTCAAGCGACCTCAGGCCCTCCTTGAGCTCCCTGAGGGCCTCCTCAACCCCGGCTGGCCGCTGCTCCACGTACACCTTCTCAGCGAGGCCGGGGTCTATGGAGATCAGTAGCCTGTTGACGTCATAGCTTGTCCTGTAAACGGCCGAGGCCAGCAGCACCTGCGTCGGCGAGACAGCGTTCACCCTCACGCGCGAGAGGGCCCTGGAGAGCAGCGAGCTGAGGTCGTCCCTCAGCTGCGCGTCCCTCGTGGCCCTGGCCAGCTCCAGGGCGGAGGAGGCGTAGAGGTAGAGCTCGTAGCCGACGGGGTCCCTCTCAACTATGAAGGCCTCGGGCGGCATGGGCTGGGCGGGCTCCCCGAAGTCGCCGTAAGCCGTGGGCTCAGCCATAACTTCGTGGCTGCCGGGCGGCAGGGGGACCTGGACGTGCTCGGCGTCGACCTCGTAGTAGGGCCTGCCGTCAAGCCTTATGAGGGCCGGCGACTGCCTCAAGGTCACGATCATGTAGAGGTTCTGCCCGACCTCGTTGTAGAGGAACCTGTAGTCAAGGCCTCCGGCCGGAGACCAGCTGACGGCCCTGGGCCTCCTGAAGGAGGAGGCCAGCACGAGCAGCGTCCTCAGCTCGATGGCCTGTTGGCTCAGCCTGTCCATCTGGGCACCCAGCTCAGCGTTGCCGGCCCAGAAAAATAGAGGTCCCAAGCCGCCTAGGCCTTTAACATAATAATCTTATTAAAAGAAATATATTTCCCTAGGCAACTGATTTTCAAGGTCAATAGTGATTTTTAAGAAATGCTATTTCTTATCTCTATAAAGGGGATGTCATGGGACATTATCATAAGGGTAAATAAGGACTGTTGGGCCTTGTTCGTCTTTCTTCGGCCTGACTTGAGCCTGTTAGGCTCTGCTTGGTTTAGTTAGACCTTGTTCGGCTTGGCTCGGGCCTGTTCGGTCCTGTCCTAAGCTGTTCGGCTTTTTCTAAGTTTTTTAAGCTAAAAATAACATATATGCTGCAGCTCTGTGCAGCCCGCCCCTGCGCCCTCGCTTGGCCCCCCGAGCGGGCCTGACCCCCTGTTACCTTAGCTCAGTAAGGTAACCGCCAGGACCTCGCCTTGGTCAGGAGGGGCTGGGACTCAGGGCTGGACTTCGAGGAGGCGTATAGGCGAATACTAAACCACATGCTGAGCTCCAGGAGCCCCTATGACGTGGTCCTTCTGGTTCAACTGCGCAACGGCAGCCGTGTAGGGGAGGCAGTTGAGGCCGTCAGGCAGTTCTGCGAGACTGGCCAGGACCTCGTGCTGGTCAGGGTCGAGAAGCACAAGGACAATGATGTGCGCCTAATGGTCCTCCCCGAGGAGCTCAGGTCAGGCGAGGGCAGGCAGCTGCTGAGCGAGGCCTGCGCCGCGCTCTCAGCCCTCAGGAACCCAAAGGCAGCCGTCAAGGTGTACTGCTGCAGGGCCTACGGCTTTAACACTCACGCCCTGAGGTACGCCTTCGTTTCGTACCTTCTGAAGAGGGACGTGTCGCCCTCGATAGTCGCCAAGATAACTGGCCACAGGTCCCTCGACCACATCCTTCACTACACAGAGGTCAGGCTCGCTGAGGAGGTCCTGGCTGGCCTAAGGGGCTGGGGCGCCTCGCCAGCTGAGGGCCAGGCGCCTTGACCTTAGGCTGCAAAACTATATTAACATTTTCATACACAGAAAGTAGCTCGAGGTGCGGTTCTCTTGAGGGCGGCCAGGGCCCTGGCCCTCGTCATTGCCGTCGTTGTATCGGCCTCCCTGCTCGCCGGGCTGTCCTACCTGGTGCCTAGCCTGTTCCACAGGGGGAGAATCATAATAAGGGCATACGCTATGGGGGGCGACGGAGACCCGACCCAGCTCACCAACGCCTCGTTCTCAGTCTGGGCCTGGGCCCCAGCGCCCAACGGGACAGAGTTCATCCCAGTCTTCAACGGGACTGGGGCCCAGGCCGTGATAGACCTGAGCAGGTTAGTCAGCTGGGCCGAGGACTGGATACATGCTTATGGCAGGGCAGCCATAAGGTCATTTGAGCCATCGATAATCATGTGGGTCTCGTACCCCATAGCCCTGCCCAACGGAAGCGTTGAGCTTTTGACCCAGCCCTCCTTCCAGCCCCTTAACCTGAGCCTCCCGCTCAGCGGCAACGGGACCATAGCAGTAAACGTGATGGTGAACCACCCCTTCAGGACTCTCCTGAAGGCAAATGGCAAGGGAGCTGGGATAGCTGTAAGGGGCCTTGGTGAGGCATCGCCAGAGCAGGGCACCGTCACCGTCCCAATAACTACGAGCTTCACGTACTGCGGTATGCCTTGCTACCTAGTACCTCACGTCATGTTTTGGTACCCCAACGACACGGGCACGGCCCCCATAAGCCTCGCCGTGGCCCTGGGGCAGCCCAGCTCTGTTGGTGGAGCAGACGTGGTCATAAGTATAACGGAGTTCTCTCAAGTGGTCAATCAATCCGTTATAAACGGCCTCATGACACCTGGCAGCGCGGTCGAGGCCGCTACAGGGGAGTACGAAGAGACGGGGAATTTGCCCCAGGTTCTCAGTCAGTTTTCCGTAGAGCTGGAGACCACTTTCACGTTCACGAGTGAAGGGGAGGTCCAAGAAGGTAACTCCATAGAGGCCTACGTCCCATGGAATAAAGAGCCTGACATAGGCCAGCTCTACATAGTTGGCCAGGCCGCGCTGGTAAACTGGACTCTGCAGAGTCCTTCAGGCGCGACGGTGGGCTGGTACCTCGGCCTCCAGCTGACGGAGGTTGAGGTCGTGGGGATCGACAACGTCGAGGTCCCCGTGATCTATAATTGGTGGGCCTACGACCCATGCGTCAACCTGAACGAGTGGGCCTACGAGCAGCAGGTCCTCATGCAGGACCCAGGCGACTTCTATAGCAGTGAAATTAACTACTCGTGCCCTCTCCCCAACACGCCCGCGCCAGTCATATGGCAGTACTACGCCACGAACCTGACGTATTTTGATATAGTGAACCCCTACCAGGTATCCTATGCATCCTATGTGGACCTCTCCGTTGGCGTTAACGGGGCCAAGTCGCCCCTGGGCATAGCCATAGACCTTGGCTCGGCCATAGTGAAGTCTGCAGAACCTGTGGTCTCTCTGGCCTCCTCAGAGGTAGGCGACATTCTAAAGGTGATAGGGGCGCTCCTAGGCTCCTTCCAGTACCAGAGCAACTCAGTGGCGGTGAGTGTAAACACTATTACAATAAGCAACCCCTACACGAATTATTACGTTAACGTGTACTACAGCGGCCTGACGCCCGTGTACTATACCGTCGGCGGCCAGAGCTTCACCCTGCCCAGGGAGCTGATACTTATAAACGTGACCTCATAGCCTGAAGGCTAAGGGGCGCCTAAGCGCCTTAGTGAAACTCTTTTTCTTCGCTTTCCCCTTTTCGGCGTGAACCTCTAAACCTCGTGGCCTCAGCCCGCAGAGACAGAAGTGCCAGGAATCTTACGCATGGGGAGCGCCGTGAATGGGGCCCTTGGGCGAGGCGGAGGTCCCTGGGCGCAACTAGTGATCGTAAGCTGACGAGAATGAGCGCCCAGGGACAGACGGCTGGGCGGGCCCTCGAGGCGCCTGTTGAGTTCTACGCACGCTTTTGTGCGTACGGCGTAGGGCTCGAGGCGCCTAGCGAGCGCCCTGGGCCCTCCTGAACTCCCCCTTCACCGTCTCCTGGGTCCTCTTGACCTCTCTGTCTATGTCCTCAGGCGTCAGCTGGGCCTGCGTGGTTACTTGGGGCGCCTCGAGGGGCTGGGCCTTGGCGACAGTCTCGTTAGGGGCAGCCAGGGCGGCAGCCCCCGCCTCCTGGGCCTCGAGCTGCCTCACGTAGCCCTCTAGCCTGTCGGCCAGGGACTGAAGCCTCGCCGCAGCCTCCCTCACGGCCCTCAGCCAGCCCCTGGCCCGCTCAAGGTCTAGGGAGCCGCTCTCAACCTCAGCGCCTAGCTTGCTGGCGAGGCCGTTGATGTAGTCTATGAGCCTCGAGCCTGGGCTCCCAGCCTCATAGGCCATGCCCTTCAGCTCTATGCCCATGTCGCTGTGGGTCTTGGTGGCGTACGTGTACTTATCAGGGCCAAGGTAGCACTTGGTTATCTTCCTCCTGCCGTCCTCCACCTCACGTGGGCGGCGTAGATGTAGGCGCGGCCGTTCACGACCCTGTGTTACCCCAGCCCGCCGCCTGAGGCTTGCCCTGGTGCTCGTGGGCCCCCACCTCCTGCCCGTCATAGTGCTAGGCGGCGGCTCCGTCTACTTTGTCCCCATGGGCGTCGGAGGCGGCGCCAAGTCCACCTTCCCCTGCCTTCGCTACCCCAGCGGCAAGTACCTCTGCGCTGGCTCCCCTAGGCTCATTCAGGAGCTCATGGCCTCCACGGGCGGCAGCCCTCCGAGACCGTGGCCTTCGGCGGCTACGACACCCAGCTAGTTGTAGACATCCCAGGCAGGGGCCTCAGCCCCTATGAGACTGCCCTAGACTTCGCCCCGCGCCTCGAGCCTGGCGTGCAGCTCTTCGGCAGCGCCCTGCAGTCCTGCCTACGCAGGTGGCACATTACTGATCACGGCAGGCCATAAGCTGCCCCAGGAGCTCAAGGGCTGGCCCTCCCTGATTTAAGCTTAAGCCCACCGGCCGCAGAGATACTGCTTGGCGACAGGCTCTGAACGCTAAGACCATATCATTAGTTCTCCTGGCGCTCATCATCGCGTCTGCTGCCCTGCCCGTGAGCCACGTTAAGGCAGTGGCCGGGCCCGCCAGCCCTAATGATATACTATCAAGCTACGTTGGGGACCTGAGGGGCTTCAGGTACGTGGGTCCCCTACCGGGTAACATCAATGTAACTGGCGTCCTCTACGTGCCCCTAAGGGACGTGCCCCTGATATTCTACTACGCCCAGGCAGTCAGCGTCCCGGGCTCCCCGCTCTATGGCATGTTCCTCAGCCCTTCCCAGGCCTCCAGGCTCTTCATACCCAGCAAAGAGCTCAGGGAGGCCGAGGAGTACCTCAGCTCCCACGGCATCAGCGTCCTCCTGGTCGCCGGCTCAATGATAGTGTTCAGCGGGCCTGCCTCCAGGGTGGAGAAGGCCCTGGGGGTCTCCATAGGGGTATTCAGTAACGGAACCGAGAGCTACTACGCCGTCACCGAGTATGGGGGCCAGTTCCCGTGGCCCGTGCCATACATATCCAATATTACAGGAGTAGTGCTGCGCACCCCTAAGTTCCTGCTCACGTCGCAGGACCTTGTCAGGCTCAGGTCCCTCTACGGCGTTAACATCTCTTACCCCGAGGAGGTGTACCCCATGACATCACTTGCAGGGGCCTACAACGCCACGTGCCTGTACTCGCTTGGCGACGAGGGCCAGCGGGTCAACGTGGGAATTGTCGACTTCTACGGCGACCCAACGCTGTCCCAGGACATAGCTTACTATGACTCCCTTGTCGGCCTCCCACGGGCCAACATCACGGTAGTCCCCATAGGGCCCTACGACCCCAACCTGGGCGTGCTCACTGGCTGGAACGTTGAGGTTGACCTGGACGTCGAGGCTGTGCACTCCATGGCGCCCATGGCGCACATATACCTCTATGTGGCGGGCGGCGTCCTCCCCCTCTCCGCTGTAATAGCCTACATAGACCAGCGTGACAACGTGTCTATAGTGAGCCAGAGCTTCGGAATACCCGAGTCCGAGTTCTCCTACTATGGCTTCAGCTTCTACTACTATAACGTCTACCTGGCTGACGTCTACTACGCGCTGGGTGCAGCCGAGGGCATAACGTTCGTGGCCGCCAGCGGCGACGGCGGGGGCATGGGGTACAGCGCGGGCCCAGTGGGGGACGTCAGCTACCCCGCCTCCTCGCCCTGGGTGCTAGCGGTCGGGGGGACCACGACTTACCTGAACCTCTACCCAAACGGCAGCGTAAGCTCATATTACAGCACCGCCTGGTCGTCAGCAGGCTTCGTGCCTTACATGCAGAACTTCGGCGGCAGCACGGGGGGCTACAGCGCCTACGAGCCCATGCCCTGGTGGCAGCAGGGCGTGGTACCGACGCCTCCCCAGGGCTTCCCCTACGGCAGGGCAGTGCCTGACGTCTCAGCCAACGCCAACATATTCCCAGGCGCCATTATGGTCACAGAGGACAATGAGACTGTTCTGGCCGGCGGCACGAGCGAGGCGTCGCAGCTGACCGCGGGCCTCCTAGCCCTGGTCGAGGAGTACGTGGGCCACAGGCTCGGCCTCGTGGCGCCGACACTCTACAGCTTATACTCAAACTCATCTACCAGGAACGCGTTCATACCGATCACATTCGGCTACAACATACCCTGGGCCGCGTCCAACGGCTACAACCTCGTCACAGGGCTTGGGGCTATAAACGCTGGGAACCTGGCCAGGTACCTCTCAAGGAGCGGCAGGCAGGGGCTCTCAATAGAGGTGCTCCTGGGCAACGTGTCCCAGTTCATAGCGTCGGGCACCACAGTTAACGTGAGCGCTAACATAACTTACAGGGACTCCGAGGTTGTCAGTGGCTCCTTCACGGCCAGCCTGGAGCTTATGAACGGCACGGCGGCCGAGGAGCCCATGTACTTTAACTCCACGAGGGGGTTGTGGGAGGCGTCCCTCCACGTGCCCCTGAACTCCTCAGGCCCCGCCTTCATTGAGGTCAGCGGCAGCTACAATGGCTCCCGGGCCTCATATGACGTCGAGGTCTTCGTGGGCTACTTCGGCAACATGCCCCTCCCGACCCCCATGTATCCATACCTGCCGTACCTCGGCGTGCCTCTGGCGGCCTTCGCCACCTCGCCTGCGGGGGCTCCAGGCAACGTCAGCATGAGGGTGGACGTCCTCAAGTATAACCCGCTCAACAACACCTACACGGAGGTCTACTCGCAGCCCATAGGCCTGGGGACGTCAAGCGTGAACTTCACCGCCTCGCCGGGCTACTACATAATCAAGGTGTCCGGCCAGGCCTACGGACTGACACCCATATACGTGGGCTACCTCATGCAGCTCTTCATCCTAGCCCCCCAGGTGCTCTCAATGCCGGGCGCCGTGCCCGAGGGAGGCTTCTTTGCAGTTGAAGGGGTCCCGGTGCCGCCCATAGAGACGACGGCCATGGTGTCCTCCCAGACGGGGTTTGACCTCTTCGATACCATGCTTTACGGCTCCAACGTCACCGTCAGCCTGGTGAGCCCGGCCGGCGGCAGCGTGGCGTCATCGCAGGTGCCGTTGACAGCCTCAGGCCTCTACTACGGGCTCCTCCAGGTCCCCAGGCAGGTCCGACCAGGCCTTTACTGGGTGCTGCTCAACGCCTCCTACAACTCCACCACGCTTGGCGGCCTGGTTAAAGGCTACGGGGTTGACATGATCTACGTGGGGCAGCCCCTGAGCGCCCAGGTCGCCGCGCTCCCGCCCATAGTCGAGGAGGGCGGGAGGGTCACCGTGGAGGCCAGGATTACATACCAGAACGGCACCCCGGTCAGGTGCGGCCTCTTCTCGGCCACTATACTCCCGGCCAGCCTCAGGCAGCTCTACGAGAACGCCAGCCAACAGGTTGAGGTCCCCCTCTACTACAACTCAACCCTCGGCCTCTGGGTCGGCCAGGCCTACCTCCCCGGGCCGAGCTCCATAGGTAACGCGAGCCCGTTCGAGGTCGGCAAGGGCGAGGAGTGGTACATAGTGGTGACCGGGGTCAGCCCCTTCGGCGACGTGCTGGCCTACTCGCAGGCGTCCGTCGTGGAGGGCAGGGTTGTCTACTACGCCAACGAGGTCCTGAGCCCCCCGTTCGAGGCCGCGGGCGCCATGTTTAACAACGTCACCATAGAGGGCTACAGTGGTAACATAACCTGGAGCTACTTCAAGGGCGTGAACCACATAGACAATGGCACCCTTGGCCTTGAATTCGACGACGTGGAGGGGGAGCTCATAATATATGACAGCGTGGTCACTATGAGCTACGTCAGCGCTAACGAGGTTGTGCTCATCGACAGCAGGCTCTACCTCAGGTACTCAAGCGTGGGCAGGCTTATACTTGGGCCAGGCTCCAACTACACCTCGAGCTACTCCACGGTGGGCTCCGTGGGCGGCCAGTACCAGATAGCAAGGATAACAGGCTGGGTGCCGCAGCGCTCCGCGGCGTTGCCATCGTCAAGGCCCTACATTATATCGATACAGCAGGTCCAGGCCTCCCAGCCCAGAGGGGGAGAGCCACGGCGAGCTACGTGAACCTGGCGGTGGCCGCGACTGCAGCGGTCGTCCTCGCGGTGACCGTGCTCCTCCTGATGAGGCGCTCTAGCTGCTGACCTCCTCCCCGCCCTGAGCCCCCTCGAGACCAGTATTGGTACGCGGCCAGGCGTCTGAAACTCCTTCCTGAGCTTCCTCCTGGCCCCCTCCCTGTCCCCACTCAAGTACACGGAGACCACGTTATAGAGCCCCTCACAGTCAAGGCTTCATGAGCATACATAGTGACAGTGCCTGGGTCCATCATCAGCCTCTGCGGGGCGCTAAGCTCGCCGTACGTAGCTGTTTCAACTTTCATATAGTTTTATGAGTTGTCACCGCAATCAGCATATACAACAGGAGGTACGTAACCGAGCACTCAAGATGTGGGGCCCCTGGGGTGGCCCTGAACGCCCCCAAGCCCGATGAAATCCCGAGCGGGGTGCGGGGGAACAGGGATGAGGCGATGACCGTAAGGCATCATGAACCTGAATGAGAGCTGAACCCCTGTGCTAAATCCTGAGCTTCTTTTCTTAAGAGCGCTTACAGTTATGCAAATATAGGTTATCTAGACTATAATAACGCGATTCCCGTCATATTTTAAGTAAAGAGCCCAAGAGGACAAGGGTTAGGCGTGAACCCTCAGCTGATGCAAAGTCCTAGCCTGAGCCTCATTATGACGTCAAGTAGATAATATTGCCTATATTCTTATCCACGTCAGCCTCGTAGAGGCATAGGCTTGCGACCCGTTAAGCCAGCGCGCTAACTCTCAGGTCGGTCGGGCCGAGAGCACAGAGGCCTGGCCCCATCCTGAGGGGCGAAAGCCTCTAACCCCATAACGGGTTTTTGAGAAAAAAGCAAGAAAGGGCTGTCACTCGCCTACTGGGCCCTTTATGCCGAGCTTCTCCCTCACGGCCGCCTGGGCCGCCGCCAGCCTTGCGACGGGCACCCTGAAGGGCGATGCGCTCACGTAGTCGACGCCGGCGCCGTGGAAGAATATCACTGAGGCCGGGTCTCCGCCGTGCTCGCCGCAGACGCCGACCTCAAGCCTCGGGTTGGCCTCCTTGCCCTCCTCGGTGGCTATCTTTACAAGCCTCCCGACGCCCTTGGGGTCTACGGTGTCGAACGGGTCGCTTGGCAGTATGCCCTTCTCAAGGTACTGGGCCATGAACTTGTTCTCAACGTCATCCCTGCTGAAGCTGAAGGTTGCCTGCGTCAGGTCGTTGGTGCCGAAGCTGAAGAAGTCCACCTCCTTGGCGATCTCGCTCGCCGTCAGGGCGGCCCTCACGGTCTCTATCATGGTGCCTATCTTTACGTTGAGCTTGACGCCGTACTCCTTCTCCACGTCCTCCAGGGCGGGCACTATGGCGTTGTTCTTAACGAACCTTATCTCATTGACGTCAGCGACCTGCGGCACCATTATCTCGAGCACCGGGTGCTTGCCCTCCCTTAAGAGCTCGGCGGCCGCCTCGGCCATGGCCCTCGTCAGGTAGTAGTAGATCACCGGGTAGGTGACTCCAACCCTCACGCCCCTGTGTCCCATCATTGGGTTGGCCTCCTGCAGCGCCTTAACCCTGTTGTAGAGATCCTGGAGCTCAGCTATCTTCTGGTCCAGCTGCTTTGCCTCAGCGGAGTTGCCGGAGGCCTCCGCCTTCCCCTTCTGCTCCCTCAGCTCGTAGATCTGGGTCAGCAGCTCCTCGCCTGAGGGCAGGAACTCGTGGAGCGGCGGGTCTATGAGCCTTATCACCACTGGCTTGCCGTCCATTATATCGAGCATCTCCTTGAAGTCAGGCTTTATCATGTCAGCGAGCTCCTTCATGTGGGCCTCCCTCTCCTTGTCGTCGACGGCCAGGATCACCTTCCTGAGGGCCTCGAGCCTCTCCGGCTTCCTGAACATCCTCTCTATCCTCAGCAGCCCTATGCCCTCAGCCCCGAACTTCCTGGCCATCATGGCGTCCTCAGGGACGTCGGCGTTGGCCCTGACGCCAAGCCTCCTCTCCTCGTCAGCCCACCTCAGCAGCTCGTCGAGCCAGCCGCCTATCTCAGGGGTCACTGTGGGCAGCTGGCCCAGGTAGACGTTGCCGCTGTTGCCGTCAATTGTCACCCAGTCGCCCTCCCTAACGGTGGTCCCGTTGACCGTGAAAGCCTTCGTCTCGTAGTCTATCTTTATGGCCTCAGCGCCCACGACTGCGGGCTTACCTATGGCCCTCGCAACTATGGCCGCGTGTGATGTGAACCCTCCCCTCGAGGTCAGCACGCCCTGGGCAGCGTAGAAGCCGTGGACGTCGTCCGGCTTCGTCTCAACCCTAACAAGTATTACCTTCTTGCCCTGCCTCGCCCACTCAACCGCCGTGTCAGGGTCGAAGACCACCTGGCCGCTGGCTGCACCGGGCGAGGCCGCCAGGCCCTTGGTTATGGGGTTCGCCTTGACCTTGGGGTCTATCGTCGGGTAGAGGAGCCTCCTGACCTGCTCGGGGTCGACCTTCAGCAGGGCCTCCTCCTTGGTCAGCAGGCCCTCCTTCACCATCTCAACGGCGGTCCTGACCCTTGCAAGTGGCGTCATCTTGGCGGGCCTGTTCTGAAGGAAGTACAGCTTGCCCCTCTCCACCGTGAACTCTATGTCCATTACGTCCTTGTTCACCTGCTCGAGCTTCTTGCCGGCCTCTATGAGCTGGCTGTAGACCTCAGGCATCCTCTTCTTCAGCTCCTCAAGCCCCAGGGGGGTCCTTATGCCTGCAACGACGTCCTCACCCTGGGCGTTTGGCAGGAACTCGCCGTAGGGCCTGTCCTCGCCGGTGGCCTGGTCCCTGGTGAAGTAGACGCCCGTGCCCGAGTCCCAGCCCATGTTGCCGAAGACCATGGTGACCACGTTTACTGCCGTGCAGTCAGCCATCTCAGGGGTTATTTCGTTGGCAATCCTGTAGAAGATGGCCCTCGGGTTCATCCATGACCTGAAGACTGCCCTTATGGCGAGCTCGAGCTGCACGTAGGGGTCCTGCGGGAAGTCCTGGCCCCAGAGCCTCCTCACGAGCCCCTTGTACTCGCCCACCAGCTCCTTTATGAGCTCAAGGGAGCGGGCCCAGAGCCTGGGGGCCACATCCCTGGGAGGCTGGGCGTCAAGCCTTGGGGTGTACTCAGGGTAGAGCCTCCTTATGGCGTCAAGCTCGTCCTTATAGGTGGTCTCCGCCTCCCTGGCCAGCTGCTCGCTCCTCCTGTCGAAGGCCTCGTTGAAGGGCTTCTCGTCGAGGGCGAGGACTATCCTGGCGAACATCTGTATGAACCTCCTGTAGGCATCATAGGCGAACCACTCGTTGTTGGTGGCCCTCGCGAGGGCTACCACGCTCCTGTCGTTAAGGCCGAGGTTGAGCACAGTGTCCATCATGCCGGGCATTGAGAGGGCCGCCCCTGACCTGACTGAGACCAGGAGCGGTATGCCCTCCTCGGAGCCGAACCTCTTGCCCGTCCTCCTCTCGAGCTCGCGCACGTGCTCCTTGACGTCCTCCATGAGGCCCTGCGGCAGGTCGCACTGGTCTATGAGGCCCCATATCCTCTTTACGACCTCGTCCCTCACGGAGGGCGGCGGGTTGCTCCTCAGCGTCCTCTCGAGCTCATCGATCTCAGCCCTCCTCGAGGCGTAGAACCTCCTGCACGCCTCCGTGGTTATTATGAACCCTGGGGGCACCGGGAGGCCTATCTGGGTCATCTGGGCAAGCGAGGCGCCCTTGCCGCCAAGCAGTTTCTTGTCCTTCCAGTCGGCCTCCTCAAACCACAGCACAAGGCCTGTTCTAGGCAACTCAGCCCACTTCCGACTGGGCAGTGTACGCGTCTTTTTAAAAGCTCAGCTTTCAGATGCTTAAACTTCCGCCGTGAACGGGAGGCAGGATGGAGACGAAGTCGCCGTCTGAGAGCTTAACCTGGGAGGCCGCCGAGGGGCTCACCGACCTGCCGTTGACAAGCACTAGGAGCTTCTCGCCGGCGACCTCGAACAGCCTCCTGCCGTGGGCGGCCTTAAGCCTTGATAGCAGGTCCTCGAGCGTTGAGCCCTCAGCCAGCTCCACGGCCTCCTTTGATGCACCAGCTATTGAGACCAGCTCGCCGCCGTAGAGCACGGTGACCCTCAAGCTTCCCGGCCCGCCTGAGGGAAGCGCCTAGGGCCTTTAAGGGCCAGCACGTAGGCCGCGGACCTTGAAGGCCTTGGCTTAAGGTTTTTAACATGTCGCTCAACCCACGCCAGGGGGTGCCCTTGCCTAAGTTTGAGAACCCCGTGATAAGGGAGCTCCTTGACAGGTACAGGAGGCTCTGGGCCCTCAACCACGCCATGGCCCTCATGGGCTGGGACGAGGAGACCTACATGCCCCAGAGGGGCGTTGAGGAGAGGGCCGTGGCCACCGCCGAGCTCAGGGCCCTCTACCAGGAGCTGCTCCTTAGCGATCAGTTCTCCTCTCTCGTGGAGAAGGCCAAGGCCCAGGAGAACCTCAACGACTACGAGAGGGGCGTCGTGAGGGTAGTCGACAGGGAGCTGAGGATAGCCAGGAGGGTGCCGCCGAGCCTGACCTATGAGATGGCCAAGACGTCCTCGGAGGCCTTCGTGGCCTGGAGCGAGGCGAAGAAGAGGTCCGACTTCAGCGCGTTCAGGCCGTACCTGCAGAAGCTCATAGACCTGAACAGGCAGATGGCCGAGAAGCTGGGCTACGAGGAGGTCCCATACGACGCCCTCCTTGACCTCTACGAGGAGGGCCTGAGGACCAGGGACGTGAAGGCCATATTTGACGTCCTGGGCCCAGGCCTCAGGGGGCTGCTCGACAAGGTAATTAGCGACGGCTACTACACAAAGCCCAGCCCCCTGGAGGAGGCCAGGTATGATGAGCAGGCCATGAGGAGGGTCAACGCTAAAGTCCTTGAGCTCCTCAGTTTCCCTCAGGACAGGGCGAGGCTTGACGTCAGCCCACACCCGTTCACCACAAACATGGGGGTCAACGACGTCAGGATAACGACGAGGTACGAGGGCTTCGACTTCAAGAGGAGCCTCTTCAGCGTTGTCCACGAGTTCGGCCACGCGACCTACGAGCTCCAGGTAGACCCTGAGCTCGCAATGACTCCCATAGGGGGAGGGGTGAGCCTCGGGGTCCACGAGGGGCAGAGCAGGTTCTGGGAGAACGTCGTGGGCAGGAGCAGGGCCTTCGCCTCCCTGATCAAGCCCGCCCTTGACCAGGAGCTGGGGCTGACCAAGGACCTGAGCGAGGAGGACGTCTACCGCTACTTCGCGACAGTGAGGCCCAGCCTCATAAGGACGGAGGCTGACGAGGTGACATACAACCTCCACATACTCCTCAGGTTCGAGCTCGAGCAGCTGATGATAAACGGCGAGGTCAGGGTTGACGACCTGCCCGAGATGTGGAACGAGGAGAGCGAGAAGCTGATAGGGGTCAGGCCCAGGAACCACGCCGAGGGCATACTACAGGACATCCACTGGGCCCACGGCACGATAGGCTACTTCCCGACCTACACCCTTGGGAACATAGTGGCTGCAATGATGTACTTCGCCTTCAGGTCAAGGGTTGGCGACATCTACGAGCGCGTCGCAAAGGGTGACTTTGAGTCCATAAAGGCCTTCCAGAGGGAGCTGATACACAGGTACGGCGGCACCTACGCCCCCAAGGAGCTGCTCAGGAGGCAGCTGGGCGAGGAGTACAACGCGAGCAGGCTCCTGGACTACCTGAGCTCCAAGTACTTGACGCGCTAGCCCTAAGCCCTTTTACCTTCCCCCCTCTATCCTCTTGCGGCGCGCGGGTAGGGCCGGAGGGGCCGCCGCCCTCCCTCTGCCCGAGGGCGCAAGGCGGGGGCCAGTAACCTCGCCGCGGGCCAGGGGGCGGGCCGAGGCTCCCGCAGGCACGGTGAGCGCCCAGCCCGCGGGGTCAGCGGTGGCCGAGCGCCCGCCGGAGGACGGGCGTCGACGGCCTCAGCCGGGCTAACCTGGCCAGGCCCGGAAGGGAGCAACCTAGCCCGGCCGCTGTCGTTCGCGGTGCCTGGGCGCAAGGGGCGGCGGGGTCAAAGCCCGGCCCGTCCCCGAGGAACGCGGCGGGGGTCCGCGCGCCGTAGCCGGCTTATGTCTTCGTCAAACATGGCAGCCATGGAGGCTGTAGGAGGTCCATGGGGTGACATAACGAGCGATAGACCTCACCCCTCAGGGCGGGGAGGAGGCCAGCCCCCAAGTTACAATCACTGTTTGTGATGCTGCCATCTTACACGCCTGCGCGGCCGCGCTACACGCTATCAAACAATTTAACGCGGCCCGCACCTAGGCCCTGGGAGGCCGCTTGGCCAAGCTGTTCGGCACTGACGGCGTCAGGGGAGTAGTTGGGGACCTCATGACCCCCACCTTTGCCCTCAGGATGGGGCACGCCATAGGGGCATACTTCGGCAGCGGCTCAAGGGTGCTCCTTGCCAGGGACGCCAGGGCCGCCGGGGACGCCCTTGCCAGGGCCGTGGCCGCGGGCCTCATGGCAGAGGGCGTCAAGGTCTACTACGCTGGCATGGTACCAACGCCCACCCTGCAGTACGGCGTCAAGGCGCTTGGCTTTGACGGCGGGGTTATGATAACCGCCAGCCACAACCCGAGGGAGTACAACGGGATAAAGGTCATAGAGCACGACGGCGTCGAGATACCGCACGAGAAGGAGGCTATAGTTGAGGACTACTACTTCAAGGGTCACGAGGCCAACCTGCCCTGGAGGTCAATGGTCTACGACGTGGCCGACGTGACTCAAGCAGTGATAGACACCTACGTGAGGGCCGTGGTCTCGCAGGTTGACGCCGAGCTCATAGCGAGGAAGGAGTTCAGGGTCCTGGTTGACTGCGCCAACAGCGTGGGGGCGGTGACGACGCCGCTGATACTTAGGGAGCTCGGGGCCAGGGCGCTCACGCTGAACTGCAACCTCGACCCAGGCTTCCCGGGCAGGAACCCCGAGCCGAACGAGGAGAACCTGGCGCTCACCCTCAGGTTTGTGAGGGAGGCCGGGGTTAACATGGGGGTGGCACACGACGGGGACGCCGACAGGGCCATACTTATTGACGAGAGGGGCAGGCTTATATGGGGCGACAGGGCCGGGTCGCTGCTCACCAGGTTCGTAGCTGGGAGCGGCAGGTGGAAGGGCTACCCGCCCAAGACTTACACAGCGGTGTCAAGCAGCCAGCTCGTGGAGGAGTACCTTAAGCCGGTTGGCATAAGCGTCGTCTGGACCCCCGTGGGGAGCGTGACCATAGCAAGGAGCATACTGAGGGACGGGGGGGCCATAAGCGGGTTTGAGGACAACGGCGGCTACATGCACGTGCCACACCACCCCGTGAGGGACGGAGGCATGACGACGGCCCTGGCCCTCCACATGCTGGCCAGCGAGGGCAGGAGCCTGGGGGAGCTCTACGACTCGCTGCCCCAGTACTACGCCGTGAAGACTAAGGTGGAGGCCACGAGGGAGCAGGCCGCGTGCGGCGTTGAGGCGGTCAAGGAGGCCTTCTCCGGCTACAGGCAGATAACCATAGA
Source organism: Acidilobus sp. 7A (assembly GCF_003431325.1). Lineage (NCBI taxonomy): Archaea > Thermoproteati > Thermoproteota > Thermoprotei > Acidilobales > Acidilobaceae > Acidilobus > Acidilobus sp. 7A. The sequence goes on from NZ_CP010515.1 coordinate 888,966, forward strand.
CGGCGTCAAGGTGATAGGCGACGACTTCTGGGTGCTCGTGAGGCCCAGCGGCACGGAGCCCATAATGAGGATATCAGCGGAGGCCAGGACGAGGGAGAGGGCTGAGGCCATAGCTGAGCAGGTGAAGGAGCTCTTCATGGCTAAGTGCAGGGGCGAGGGGAGGAGCCCTTGAGGTACTACTTCTTTGAGCTGTTGGCGTGCCCAGTCTGCAAGAGCCCTGACCTGGTGCTGGTGGAGTTCAGGGTCGACGAGGTCAAGGCCAACGTTGACCCAGCGAAGGTCAGGTGCAGGGACACCTGCTACTTCCTCAGGAAGCCCGCCTCGCAGGTGCCGCTGGAGACCTGCGCCCAGTGCGTCAACAAGGACGTGGTTGAGGGGGTCCTCGTGTGCAGGAACTGCGGCAGGTGGTACCCAATAATTGACGGCATACCTAGGATGCTGGACGACAAGTTCAGGAAGGTCAAGGAGGACGTCGCGTGGCTGACCTCCCACATAGACAAGGTGCCCGAGGACGTGAGGAAGCTTATGAAGTGGCCTCCCCTTTCCCAGGGTGGTTAGGGGGCAGCCCTCTCATCTCCCTCCAGCTTCATCCTCGCCTTAACAAACAACCGCTGGTGGGGCCTCAGCGCGAGGCAGCCGGTGAGGGGTGCCTCGCCGCTGGGCGCCCCGCAAGACCATGGCACAAAGGTTATGATAGAACGCATTTAATTGCGCCCATTAATTACGCCGTGGTGTAACCTTGGGATCGGACGTCGACGCGCTGTTTGAAGCGATAGACAGGGGCGACGTGGAGGAGGTGCGGAGGCTGCTGAAGGTCCTGGGCCCAAACGCAAGGGGCAGGGATGGCACCACCCCGCTCCACGAGGCGGCGCTAAACGGCCTTGCGAACGTCGTCAAGCTGTTGCTCGACTCCGGCGCAGACCCGAACGCCAGGGACAGGCACAGGGTGACCCCGCTCCACGTAGCCGCGTACCACGGCCATGTGGAAGTTGTGAGGCTGCTCCTTGAGAGGGGGCGGACCCCAAAGCCAAGGACGCCTTCGGCGTAACCCCCCTTCACGACGCCGTGCTCGGCAATAATAAGGGCAGCGCTGACGTCGTCAGGCTGCTCATAGACAGGGGAGCAGACCCAAACTGTAAGGGCAGGGACGGCGATACGCCCCTTCACATCGCTGCGTCCATAGATAACGCGGAGGCAGCTAGGGCGCTGCTTGATAGAGGGGCTGACCCGAACTCAAGGAATATGCACGGTCAGACGCCCCTTCACATCGCCGCGTCGGCGGGCAGCGTGAACGTCGCCAGGGCGCTTATTGAGAAGGGCGCTGACCTCAACGCCAGGGGCAGGGACGGCGAGACCCCGCTCCACGTCGCCGCGCTCAGCAGCAACAGGGGCAGCTCTGAGGTCGCCAGGGCCCTCCTCGGCGCCGGCGCAGACCCGAACGCCAGGGACAGGTATGGTGAGACGCCCCTCCACATAGCTGCATATAACGGCAACGTGGACGTGGCAAAGGCCCTCCTCGACGCCGGGGCCGACCCAAACTCAAGGAAGGAGCGCGGCGTAACGCCCCTCCACATGGCCGCATACCACGGCCATTTGGAAGTTGTGAGGCTGCTCCTCAGCGCTGGGGCCGACCCCGGCCTGGCCGACGAGGAGGGCCTGACGCCCCTGGACGTCGCGGACGAGGAGGTCAGGGAGCTGATGGAGCGGATGGTTAACCGCAAGGCCAGCTAACGGCCCACGCCGTCACTGCGCCTTCACTGGGCCCCCTTCGGCCTCCCGCCGCGGCCCAGGCCCTGGACGACGCCGCCCAGCGTCGGGTCCTCGGACAGGGCGTTTATCACGGTGTCAGGGCTAACCGCGAGCTCAACAACCCTCGTCTTGCCGTACCTGCCCCTGCTTATCACCCTGCTGCTTATTATGCCGAGCATGTCAAGCTCCCCGAGCACACCAGAGGCCCTCCTGAGCGTCACCTCCTCAAGGCCGAGGGAGGAGGCCAGCTGCCTGTAGGCGTCGTATATCTCCCCTGTGGTGGCCCTGCCCTCCGGCGACGACTCCGAGGCCCTAAGTATGGCAGCAAGTATGAGCTTGCCGTGCAGGGGCAGGGTCCTTATGACGTCGGTCGCCCTGTCCCTCTCTATCTCGAGCCTCGCCCTCCTGACGTGGTCCTCCGTGACCTTCGGCGCCCCCTCCCTCTCAGCTATCTCGCCCGCGACCCTGAGCACGTCGAGGGCCCTCCTGGCGTCCCCGTGCTCCCTCGCGGCCAGCGCCGCCACCAGCGGTATGACCCCCTCCTCAAGGGCCCCCTCGTTGAAGGCGGCCGAAGCCCTCTGGGAGAGTATGTCCCTCAGCTGCTCGGCGTTGTAGGGCGAGAACACCAGCTGCTCCTCGCCCAGGCTGCTCTTGACCCTCGGGTCGAGGGAGTCGAGGAGCTTGACGCTGTTCGTTATGCCTATGAGCGACACCCTGGCCCTCTGCAGGTACTCGTTCACCCTGGTGAGGTCGTACAGGACGTCGTCGCCCCTCCTGACGAGGAAGTCTATCTCGTCAAGCACAACTATGTAGACGCCCTCTAGCCTTGAGAGCCTTCTCACGACCCTTGAGAACAGCTCGCCTATGGAGAGCCCGGTGAAGGGCACCCTGAGGCCCAGTTGCTCCCCCATGTCTGCCAGAACCTTGTAGGGCGTCTCCCTCTGCCTGACGTTGACGTAGAGCCAGGAGACGCTGGCGCCCCTGGCCTTGGCCATCTCCTGCAGGCGCCTGAGCACGTACTTAGTGACGGCGGTCTTGCCGGTGCCTGTCAGGCCGTAGATGAAGGCGTTGCTGGGCCTCTCCCCCCTCAGCGCTGGGGCGACGACCTCTGCAAGCCTCTTTATCTCGGCCTCCCTGTGAGGCAGCTCGAGGGGCACGTAGTCAGGCAGCAGCACCTCCCTGTTCTTGAACAGCCTGCTCCTCGAGGCGGCCTCGAATATGTTGTCGATCTCGTCCAAGTGAAACACCGGCTCCAGAGGAAAACTTGGCCTAAGGGGGTGAGCGGGCCTCAGGGCCGGTAACACTGGGCGCGCACCTCTAGAAGTGGCCCCTGGTGGACCGGCCGGGACTTGAACCCGGGACCTCTCGGATGCCAACCGAGCGCTCTTCCAGCTGAGCTACCGGCCCACAGGGACCAGGGTTGAAGTGAATGGGTAGGGCATATAAAGGTTTAGCAGCTGCGCCCCGTGTCCGGCGAGCTAAGCCATGCCGTGAGCCTTAGGGCGTGGGACGTTAACTTTTTATCTTTAATAATATGATATTGTAGTACCATATGTGTTTTTCCAAAATATTTAATTAAGAGCTATAAGCGTATAAGTGTTATATTTAACTCCTAAAAACTTTGAGGTGTATGCAATGGCGAACCCAACTGTCCCGCAGGAGTCGGCCGAGGAGAGGAGGGACAGGGAAGCCTACTGGGCCATGTCGGGCCTGCTGCTGGTGCTGGCCTTCATAATGCTCGGCCTCGGCCTCTACTTCCAGCTCTACAAGGACCATGAGCCTGCCCCCCTGCTCCTCGGCATCCTAGCGGGGTTCACATTGGCCACCCCGCTGGAGATCTGGAACTGGGGGGACCCTGACATAGTTTGGAGGGTCATGGCGTTCCAGGACAGGTTCCTGATAGTCTGCTTCGGCTTCGCCATAGGCCTCGGCGCCCTGCTGCTCTACGGCCTCTACCTGATACCTGGCACCGCGCCCCACTTCGGCATAAAGGACTTCTTCGTGCCAGGCATCGTAGTTGGGGGCCTGCTATTCGGCATAGGCGTTGGCCTCAGCGGCTACTTCCCAGGGCTGATATGGATAGCCCTCGGCCAGGGCAGGAGGGACGCCGTCTACGCAGTGATAGGAGGCCTCCTGGGCGCCCTCACCTGGTCGCTCATATTCGGGGCCGCAAGGGGCTTCTTCTGGAACACCCTTAACTTCGGCCCCATAACCTGGGCCACGCTGGCCGGCTTCAGCCTGTCTGACAGGCTAGGGTACTTCATCGTCGCGGTTGTGTTCTTCATAATAATGTTCAGCATGTTCCTGTTCCTGCCGAGGTACCCAGGGCAGCCCGTCAGGCAGTCCTGCGCCTATCACATAGCGGGCGTCAGCAAGGAGAGCATGGTCTGGGAAGAGGTCGTGGCTGAGGAGATGAGGAAGTACCCGAAGGCAAACAAGTTCATAACCAGGCTCACAAACGAGAGCAGCATAAGGAACTCAAGGTCCATAATTGCGCTTGGCATAGCCTTCACTGTAACTGCCGTGGCAGTGATATACCTGAGGCAGATATTCGGCGAGTCAACTACCTACTCCTGGATAGGCGCCCAGATAGCTTACGCCATAAACCCGAGGTGGGCGGCCGCCAACCCGTACTGGCAGCTCTTCGGAGGCCTCGGCTTCCACAACGGTGTGCCCTATAACAAGCCCTTCAGTGAGATAGGCTGGGAGCCCTTCAGCGACCTCGGCACCTTCCTAGGGGCGCTCATAAGCTCCCTGTTCGTCAGCAGGAGGTTCCTGACCTACAGGAGGCAGGTGCCGAGCCTCTGGGCCAGGAGGTTCGGCAACAGCGAGGCCAAGAGGGCGCTGGGCAGCTTCTTCGGCGCCTACCTGGTGCTCTTCGGCGCCAGGATGGCCAACGGCTGCGCCAGCGGGCACATACTCAGCGGCAACACGCAGATGGCCATCTCCAGCTTCGTCTTCATGATATTCGTGATGATAGGCGCCTGGATAACCCTCTACGGCGTGCTCGGCCTCAAGATAAACAAGTGGGGCTTCAGGAAGTAAGGGGCTTAATCACTCCCTATAACTTTTAATTTTCTTTTTCTTCCTTTTACTATAAAAATGTGTATAGGTCCCTTCGCCCAGCAGCGACAGGGGAGCCATGGAGGACATAAGCGTCAACACTAAGGTGCTGAGGGTTGACCCCCAGAACATAGACATAGACATCATAAGGGAGGCTGCCGAGGCCATAAGGAGGGGGGGCACGGTGGCCTTCCCCACGGAGACGGTCTACGGCCTCGGCGCCGACACTTATAACCCGGAAGCCGTGAAGAAGGTCTTCATAGCCAAGAGGAGGCCCATGGATAACCCGCTCATAGTGCACATACACTCAATGGAACAGCTCTACGAGATTGCAGTGAAGGTCCCGCCGGAGGCGGAGAGGCTGGCCAGGAGGTTCTGGCCGGGCCCCATGACCCTGCTCCTGTGGAAGGCCGAGAGGGTCCCCCCAGAGGTCACCGCCGGGAGGCCCACGGTCGCCGTCAGGATGCCGGCTCACCCCGTGGCCCTGGCCCTCATAAGGGAGAGCGGGGTCCCCATAGCGGCCCCGAGCGCCAACCTGGCCGGGAGGCCGTCGCCAACCACGGGGGAGCACGTCGTTAGGGACCTCTTCGGGAGGGTCGACGTCATACTTGACGCCGGCGAGACGGTCTACGGCGTTGAGTCCACGATAGTTGACTTGACCAGGGACCCGCCGGTGCTCCTGAGGCCGGGGGGCCTGCCTGTTGAGGAGGTGGAGAGGGAGCTTGGCAAGAGGGTTGAGGTGCCCCCGTTCGCCAGGGGCCTCGGGCAGGCCGACGTGGCCCTGGCCCCAGGCATGAAGTACAGGCACTACGCTCCCCTCAAGAGGCTTGTGATAGTTGAGGGCGACTACGGTGACCTGAGGGCGTACGCCTCAAAGGTAATTGATGTAGTCAGGCGGGAGGCGGCCAAGGGAGTTAGGCCCGTTGTGCTGTGCTCATCGGAGACCGCCCCCTACTACGAGGCCCAGGGCATAAGGTACGTAGAGCTCGGCCCCAGGGGCAACATATTCATAGTAGCCAGGAACCTGTTTAAGACGTTCAGGCTGATAGACGAGCTGCCTGACGTTGACGCGGCCTTCATGGAGGGCTTTGAGGAGAGGGGGCTCGGCCTCGCAGTAATGAACAGGGCCAGGAAGGCCAGCGGCTTCAGTATTATTCGCGTGTAAATAGTTCCTTAGGATGCCGCGATGGAGTGATGCCTTCACTTTTAAGGAGCCGGGCGCAAGATTTACTTGGTGCGAGTTTTGGGCGAGGCCCTTAGGAGGCGGCTCGCTGTTGAGCGCGGCCTTACGAAGGTTGCAGCTGGCCTCATAGCTGACCTTGAAGTCTTCTTCAGGGAAAGCACCGGCAAGGGCTTCGTGCAGAGCCTCCTTGAGGACCCTGCGGCAACGTACAGGCTGGCCACCTCTAGGTACCCTAGGAGCGTCATAAGGGCCGCCCTGAGGGCCGCCCTGAGGCTTGCTTTTGGCGCCCCCTCCGAGGACATTGATAGGGCCTTGGACGCCCTTGAGGCCGGCCTGCCCTCTGAGTTCCTAAGGCTCCTCAGGATGAGCGCCAGCTGAGGGCCTCCCAGGCTCAGACCTCCTGCTCGCCGCCAGGGGCCTGCCCCGGCCTGTAGTACCTCATGCCAAGGTAGATCGCCACGACCGTGGCGGCGACGGCAGCCCCTATAACGTAGTAACTCAGGTTAACGCTGACGCGCCTAACGGCTTTAACCGGGGCGAGGCCGATGCTGACGTTAACCGTCTGCCCAGCGCTCACGCTGACGGTCCTGTTGACCTGCCTATAGCCGGCGGCCCTGGCGCTCACCACATACGCGCCGGGGGCCACCCCCACGGCGACCCTGCCTACACCTATAGCGACGGGCGTGCCGTTTGGGAATGCCACCTCTACTGAGGCGTCGCTCACGTTTGTGTAAACCTCTATGGTGCCCCTCGTCGGCCTTGGAGGCGCGGTGGGCGTGACGTTGTAGCTGTAGAGGGCTGGCCTCGTGGCGTTGACCAGGGCCGAGAACGTCATGCCGTTAGCTGACGCCGTTATGTTATAGCTCCCTGGGGCCACGGGCATGTAGACCTCCTGGCCGGCCCCTATGACGCCGCTGAAGACAGTTACCCCGTACTTGGTCAGAGAGAGGCTGGCCTCGACGGCGCTGAAGAGCCTGAGCACGGGCATTGTAAGGGAGCAGCTCAAGTCGATTGTCGCGTTGGAGCTCAGGGCTATGGTCTCGGAGACGGGGGCGCAGACGTTGTAGGGGTAGAAGCCGACAACGTCAACTCTGTAGGGCACCCTGGAGAGGAGCCTAACGCTGCCGTTGACAGCCCATGTCAAGGGGGTGCCGTTGACGTAGGCCTCGACGTAGTTGACTGGCACGGGGGAGCTGACCGAGAGCCTGGCGTAGACGAAGGCGGGGCTTAGGGAAAGCCTCACGCTGGTGTCCGCCAGGGGCACCACCACATATGAGAGGGGCGCGTAGCCAGGCGCCTCGGCTGTAACGTTAACGGGCATAGCGCTGTCGTAGAAGTAGGCGGAGCCAACCCCTATTGGGGTGCCGTTCAGGTATATTGTGGCGTCGCTGGGGCTCGCGCTCACGTTGACCCTCCACTCGCCGCCCACCATGTCGCTGTAGCTCACGACCTCGGCCGTGAAGCTGGTCTCATTATAGATTAACAGCTCGCCGCCCCAGAGGGGCAGGAACTTGAGGCTCCCCTGGGGCGCCGTTATCATGATGTACTCCTCCGAGGAGCTGAGGTTGACTATGTAAAGGTCGCCGTTGGCCCCTGCGAAGGCGGCGGAGAGGCCGTTGACGGAGGCCGTCTGGACGTCGACTGGGATCGTCAGGTTGACCCCTGGGCCCTCCAGGCCGGAGGGGGTCACCTCAAGGCCCGTCATGGGGTCCAGGGCCACGGGCCACGGGAGGCTGAGGCTGGAGGCGCCGCCCGGGCCGTAGATTGTGAGCTTGCAGCCGCTTAGAGTCTCCTCCTCAACCATGACGTAGTAGCCGCCGTAGGCCACGTAGACCCCCATGTATGTTGGCACATATGATATGTTAGCCCTGTAGTAGGCCACGGGCCTACCGGCGTAGTTGAAGACTATAATGGTGTTGTTAGTTGAGTAGAGGGCAACGCCCCCCGGGCCGACGCCGCCGAAGAGCCACTCGCCTGGTATCTCAACTGGCCTCGGCGGCAGGCCCTGGCCGCCGGCCTGGGTGAGCACTATCGCCTCAGCTGGCACGACCAGGAGCGCTGCCCCGGCGCCGGAGGAGGCGTAGGTGACCGGGTAGAAGGTCTCAATTGGCACCAGTGCCCTGGGCCTTACGAAGTAGGCCGTGAGCCTTGGAGCGCCGTACCTGGGCGGGTACTCCACGGCGCCGCCGAGCGCCTCAAGCTGAGTGCCGTTGACGTAAAGCGTCGAGGGCGTTGGTACCTCGTAGGAGCCCGGCGGTAGCCTGAGCGAGACCAGGAGGCCGCTGACGTTGACAAGGACCTGGGCCCTGGCGCTGAGGTCGAGGGCTGTCGGCAGGGCGGGCGCCAGGGCTGACGCCCCCGCGTAGTTCACCACGAAGGCTATGTTGCCAAGGGAGCCAACGACCTCGCCTGGAACGGGCTCCCAGGAGCCCCTGTAGAGGATGTAGCTGTAGCCCGTGAGGGGCATGTAGTAGCCCCCTGGCACAGGCACGGCAGAGCCTATGGGCTGGTAGCTGGCGCCCGTCAGCGAGGCCTTTATGAGCACCAGGCCGGCCCCGCTCAGCGCCATGACGTAGCTGCCAGAGGCCCAGTAGACCCTGAGGGGCACGAGGCTCACTGGGACAGCTGACAGCAGCTGGGCCGAGAGGGGACTGCCGCTCACCCTATATATTAACAGGTAGGGCCCGGCCCCGCCCATGTAGCCGAAGACGTATGCGGTGGAGCCGTTAAGGTAGCCCGAGGGCGCGGGCGAGGTGACGTTGAGGCCCAGTAGGCCCTGGGGCGACTGAATGTAGAAGGCCCCGCCCGGGGCCCTCTCGAGGAGGACGGGGGAGTCGACGTAGCTGAAGGACACAACGCTGAAGTTAGCTGGGAGCTCAAGGGTCGCCTCGAGCCCCCTCGGGCCCTCCACGTAAACGGAGCCGCTCACGTTGTAGGCTATGAGATCACTATAGATGCCCACCACGTCGCTGGCCGGCAGGGCGACCACGCTGGAGACGCTGGCGTTGCTCATGTAGAGGAAGTACGCGCCGTCCTCCCCTACTACGGCCATGTAGCCTTCCCCACATGATGCATTGACAGCCACGTCGCCGGGCCAGGGGCTGTAGGACTGGCCGCTCGCCAGGTTGATAACGCCGCTCGCAGTTATGAGGTAGGGGTAACAGAGGGCCACGGGCGTAGAGTTTGACAGCAGGGGCAGCGACGCGCCGCCTGCGGCCCTCGCCCCGTGGCCGCCCGCGGGCATCAGGGCTACTAGCAGGAGCGCTAGGAGCAGCGTCAGGGCCAGGCGCCTGGCCAACGTAACACCTTAGGTGTACACATAAACTCTGGAGCTAATCAGCGTTAACCTCTTCCAGGCTGGTCGTCCCACGTGAAGCCTTGGCTGGTGGTAGCACCGGGCCCTCAGCCTTAAAGCCTTGGGGCCTAACAGAGAGGCAGGTGAAAAAACTGTGTCACTGCTCAGCGCCCTGGGCATAAACCTCTCCTCGCCTGCCTCTATAGCAGTAACAGTGATAGAGTTCCTGCTGGGCCTTGGCGTGGGCTACGTGCTGGCCAAGGGCCTCAAGTACGTCCTCGCGTTCTTCCTGCTGCTCATAGTGGGCGACCTTCTCAACGTGTGGAGCCTGAGGGGCCTTAACGTCAGCTCGCTGGCAAGTAGCGTAAGCTCAGGAAACGTGACGGCCATTGAGCAGGGCTTCAGGGCACTCTACCCGTTCCTTGCTGTAATAGAGCCCATATTCACGAGCATCGTCATAGTGCTGGGCTTCATAGTGGGGGCCGCCATAGCCTTCTTCAGGTAAGCGACGGCTGCCTGGAATAAAGTAATTTAATTATGATATAAACTATTTAACGCTCCTCGCCTTTTGACGGCGCGGGGTCATCCCTGAGGGTCAATGGCTTCAGGCAAGGGGCGCGCCGCTCGGGGCGCGAGCAGGAAGGCTACTCGGTCAAGGGGGTCTTCAGGGCCCTGGCTGCGGCTTGGCCTTACCTCTCAATAGCCGCCCTCCTGGCCCTGCTAGCCGTCACGGTGTACCTCAGGCTCATACCTTACTTCAGGTACGGCCCGACCCTTAACGAGGTGGACCCCTACGAGTACCTCTGGCTCGCCAACTACTTCTACAGCCACGACCTCGGCGGCCTCAGCGGCCTCTCCAGGGTCGCCTTCTGGTGGTACCCCTGGGGCAGGGACTTCCTTAGGAGTGAGTACCTCGGCCTCCCGTGGCTCGCCGCTGCCATAGCGAAGCTCACCGGGGGCAGGGTCTCAACAGAGCTGGCGCTCTCTATGTCGCCAGTTGCCTTCACGGCGCTGGGCGTGGTCGGGGCTTACCTGGCCGTTAAGGCGGCCACGGACTCGAGGGCCGGCGGCCTTGTGGCGGCCCTCGGCGTCGCGTTTATGCCGACCCTGGCCCTAGACCACGGCTTCGCCAGCGACCCGGCCAAGGTCTACATGGGCCTCATGATAATGCCTTACCCGCTCTACTTCCTTGCCCTCTCCACTAGGGCCAAGGAAAGGGCGAGGGCCCTAGCGCTGGCCGTCGCCTCAGGCGCCTCCGGGGGCCTCATAGCGTGGTTCTGGGGAGGCTACCAGTACTACGCCCTAATCATCTCCCTGGCGGCCCTCCTGGAGCCCTTCATAATAAGGCCAACGCCGTCGAGGCTCCTCATCTACCTAACCGCGTGGGCCTCCTTTGCCGCCGTCTCACTTACATCACCTGCCACGCCTCTGAGCCTCTTCTACAGGGGCGTTGGACTTGCCCCTGAGGCAACGCTCATAGTGTACGCCCTGGAGGCCTGGTACGACAGGCTCGGCCTTGCAAGGCTCAGGCTGAGCAGCTCCTACAGCGTCAGGGTCCACGTCTTTATGCTGTTGCTGCTCGCGCCGCTGGCCATTGACGTGCTCCTGAGCGGCCTCATAAGCGCCAGCTCAAGGATGCTCATGGGCCTCGGCCTCTCCCCGCCGCCCACATCAGTAGTGCCCTTAACGGTCCAAGAGTACATGGGCGTCCCGGCCTCTCAGGTGCTGGCAGACCTGGGGCCCTTCTTCATAACGACGGTCATAGGCCTAGTGGCCCTGGTGGCCGCAGCTGCCTCAAGGTCGTGGAGGCCCTCGGGGCCAGAGGTGGTCTTCCTGACAGCGTTCGTCCTCTCAGTAATCTTCACCTACGGTGGGGCCAACCAGGCCTACTACATACCGTCGGCCGCTATCTTCACGGCAATCTCAGCCGGCATGGCAGTGGCCTTCCTGGCCTCGCAGAGGTCCAGGACCTACGTGAAGAAGGAGAGGAGGACTGTTGAGAGCCCCAACTGGCTCGCTGTTGGCGTTGCAGCGACGCTAGTTGTAGCGGTGGTGGCCTTCTCAGGCCTCTACGCGGTGCAGGACGCCGAGGCCCTCAGGCTCCAGGCGCCGGCCCTTGAGACCGGCTGGACGCCTGCCATGACAGTGCCCAGCGGCAGCGGCTCAAGGACCGTGGTGCCAATAAACAGCGCCTGGACCGACGCCCTTAGCTACATTAAGGAGAACACGAGCCCTGGCTCAGCTGTAGTGTCGTGGTGGGACTACGGCTACTGGATAGGGGTCCTAGCGAACAGGACCACGGTCGTCGACGGATCAACCATAAACGGCACCCAGATAGGCCTCGTGGCCAACGCCTTCACGGCCCCCGTGAACCAGAGCCCCGCCTACCTTGAGATGATGAGGCTGAGGCCCAACAGCACCTACATATTGGTCTATGATGTCTTCATCGGAATCTACAGCAACAGGACGGGCTCCGTCATAATGTTCCCCTACCCCAGCTTCTACCCAGTCAACCCGCAGGCCGGGGTCTACGCCATAACCTACGGCCTCGGCGACATGGCTAAGTCATACCAGATGCTGAGGATAGCGCTTAGGGTCAACCCGTACGCTGGCAGCCCGTTCTTCTCAAACTACACGTCTGTGACCACCTACGGCAACTACGAGTTCTACCAGTTCCCCGCCCTCGCGGGCGGGCCGCAGGCAAACGTGTCTGAGACCCTTGACACCACCATCTACGACCTAATGATGTACGGGGTGAGCGCGCTAAAGCAGTGCGGCAACATAACTGGGGCCCCGTTCCTGGCCAACGCAACCTCCTTCACCCCAGCGGCGGTGCAGTACATTGACCCCACCACTGGCGCCATAGTGCCCCAGCCCATAACCCCGCCCAGCCCCCTGCCCTACTACCAGCCTGTGAAGGTGTTCGCCTCTGTCTACTACGCCTGGAGCCCCGCGGGCTCAGGCGTCACCTACTTCTACAGTGTCGTTGTGTTCCTCTACAGGTGGACGGGGGTCGTGTAATCTAATAGGCCAAAGCCCCAGGCAGTGGGCCCTTGGCTGCAGCTGAAGGGGGCCCTCGCTTTTCCTCCACCTTAAAGTCTAGGCGCCGCCCATAGCTCTAAGCCCTAGGTACTGGAGGGCGCACGGGACGTACCTTATGGACCTCAGGTTGCCGTACTCCCTCCCCCACGCAGTTACGAACTTTGAGCTCGCCCTGTCGAGCAGCTCAACGTCCTCAGGGCTCAGCTTGACGTCAGCTGACCCCGCGAGCTCCCTGGCCCTGTCGGGCTTAGTGGTCCCTGGTATGGGCACGGCGCCCTTAGATATTAGCCACGCCAGGGAGACCTGGGCTGTCGTTGCCCCTAGGCGGCCCGCGACCCCCTTGAGGGCATCCATGAGCTCCCTGTCGGAGGCGGCCGCCTTGAAGCGCGGGTCAACCCTCTGCACGGCCCTTGAGGCAGTGACCCCAGCTAGGGCTCCCTTGGCGAGGGGCGAGTAGGCAATGATGCCAATTCCTTTGGCCCTGGCCACTTTAGCTACGTCGAGCTCAGGGGTCCTGTAGGCCAGGCTGTACTCGACCTGGTCGCTCACGGGCTCCAGGGAGCTGAAGCAGTAAAGCGCCTCCTCGAGCAGCCTCCCCGAGAAGTTCGAGAGCCCCACGTACTCCGCAAGGCCAGCCTTCACCGCCCTCTCAAGGCCTCTCAGGGGCTGGCAGAGGGGTATCCAGGCCGGCGGGGGCCAGTGGAGCTGCAGCAGGGCGGGGGCGAAGCCGAGGCGCCTCCTCACGCCCTCAGCGCCCTTGAGTATGAAGTAGGGGGTGGGCCTGAAGCCGCCCACTTTACTAGCAACAACAACGTGCTCCCTTATGCCGAGCCTCCTCACGGCCTCCCCGAGGGCCTCCTCGCTCCTCCCCATGCCGTAGACCTCGGCCGTGTCGAAGAAGTTTATGCCCTCCTCGTGGGCGGCCCTGACTATGGCCTCAGCGACCTCAGGGCTGCCCCTCCAGGTCCTTGAGCCCACCTCCCAGAAGCCAAGGCCCACGGCGCTCACCTGAGGGCCGTCCCTTCCAAGCCTCGTGTATATCAAGTCCGCAGCCCAGGTGTGGGAATATGAGCCGGTTTTAAGCTCGCGCTAATGCCCCTGGGCAGGTGGCCTGAGTGGAGATAAGGCGCCTCCTCGAGCCCTCGGAGCTCTCCCAGGTGGTTGACGTTCAGCGCTCGGCCTGGGGCATGGACAGGTCGAGCTGCGAGGCAGTGCCGCTCCACATGCTCAGGGCCCTGGTGGAGAACGGCGGCATAGTGCTTGGGGCCATAGACAGTGGCAGGGTGGTGGGCTTCTCCTTCGGCTGGTTCGTCGAGGCCCCCGAGGGCACCTACTTCTACAGCCACATGACTGGGGTCGTAGAGGGGGCCAAGTACAGGGGCCTGGGGACCCAGCTCAAGCTTGCCCAGAGGCGCGAGGCGCTGGCCGCAGGTGTCAGGCTCATAAAGTGGACCTTCGACCCCCTGCAGAGCCTCAACGCCCACTTCAACCTCGGCAAGCTTGGGGCCATATTCAGGCAGTACAGGGTGAGGTACTACGGCGAGATAAGGGACTCCATAAACGCCGGCCTTGAGACCGACAGGGCCATAGCGGAGTGGCACCTGGACAGCAGGAACGTAAACTTGAAGGTGTCGGGGGAGGCCAGGGTGCCCAAGGCCGAGGAGCTGGTCAGCATGGGTGCCCACGTGGCCGTGAGGCCGAGGAGCCAGGCCGGCCTTGAGGTCCCCGAGGGGCCGGACCTCTCTAGGTCGCCTGACGTTGTCCTCGTTGGCCTGCCCAGGTCAATATCTAAGGTGAGGGACGCCGACCCGGGCCTCGCCTCAAGGTGGAGGGGGGCCACGAGGGAGGCCTACACCTATTACCTCTCCCAGGGATACATAGCCTCGGACTTCACCTGGGGCGCCGAGGGGCACGGCTACGTGGTCATGGTAAGGGAGCCGCTGGGCGAGGTCCTTGACGGGGTGAGACCGTGGAGCTGAGGAGGGTTGAGCTCCTGGAGGTCTGGGTCAGGCTTAAGTCACCCTTTGAGACCAGCTTCGGCAAGACGCTGGAGAGGCCTGCGATACTTGTGAGGGCGGAGGAGAGGGGTGGGGAGGTCGGCTGGGGCGAGGTGGTCGCGGACTCAGGCCCTTGGTACAGCTATGAGACGAATGAGACAGCTTGGCACGTTATAAGGGACTTCATACTGCCCCAGCTGAAGGGCGACGTGGGCCCGAGGGGCTTCCCTGCCCTGGTCTCAAGGATAAGGGGCCACAACATGGCTAAGGCCGGCGTTGAGATGGCCCTCTGGGACCTCGCCGCAAAGCTCGAGGGGAGGCCCCTGTGGCAGTACATAGGGGGAGTGAGGGACAGGATAGCCAGCGGTGTAAGCGTCGGCATCCAGCCCTCCCTCGAGGACCTCGTGAGGGTGGTTGACAGCTACGTCCAGGAGGGCTACCAGAGGGTGAAGATAAAGATAAGGCCGGGCTACGACGTGGAGCCCGTCAGGAGGCTCAGGGAGGTCCTCGGCCCCTCCCTTAAGCTTCAGGTTGACGCCAACGCCGCCTACACGCTGAGCGACGTGGAGGTCTTCAGGAGGCTCGATGACTTCGGCCTGCTCATGATAGAGCAGCCGCTGGGCTGGAGGGACCTCGTGGACCACGCCGAGCTCGCAAGGCACATAAGGACCCCAATATGCCTTGACGAGAGCGTAGCTGACGCTGACGACGCGAGGAAGGCCTACCAGCTGGGCTCAGCCATGATAATAAACGTCAAGCCTGCGAGGGTGGGAGGCCTCGGCGAGACGCTCAGGATCCATGACCTCTGGTACCGCCAGCTGGGGAGGCCCATCTGGATAGGCGGCATGCTTGAGACGGGGGTCGGCAGGGGCCACCTGGTGGCCGCCGCTACCCTGGAGGGTGTCAGGTACCCTAACGACATAAGCGCCAGCTCAAGGTACTACGAGGAGGACATAGTTGAGCCCCCCTGGGAGCTCAACAGGGACGGCACCATATCCGCGCCCAGGGCCAGCGGGATAGGGGCTGAGGTGCTCGAGGACAAGGTCCGCTCAGCTGCTAAAAGAGCCTATGAGTTCAGGCCTTAGGGGCGGCCTCCCTGAGCCTCCTCTCGACCTCGCCGAGGCCGACATAGCTTATGATGAGGCCTATGAAGCTGGTTATGACGAGCGGTATGGCTGTCAGTATGCCGCCCGCCTCCAGCAGTGCGTCGTTGTAATATGAGCCCACCTCGAAGAGGCCGACGCCTATAAGTATGAAACCCACGACGGCTATTATGAAGCTCAGGTCCACTGCTATGAAGCCGCCGAACATGAAGGTCGCCGCGCCCACCAGGGCAACTATCACGGCAGCTATGATGAGCCAGACCCCCGCGACCCCGGCCCAGCCTCCCTTGCCGGCCGCCTCAAGGGCCTTGAAGCCCGCGCTGAGCCTCCCAAGGGCCAGAAATGAAACCACCAGCAGCACCGCGGCTATAGCGGCGACGCCTACGGCAGCCCCTAGCGAGGCAGCTAGCGGCAGGGGAGCAGGCCCCATGTGGACCACATACCTGGTGGCGCCGTTAACACTAACGACTGCCCCCACAGCCGGCCTTGTGGCAAGGAACGCGCCTATGCCTATCACAATTGATGCAGCGAGCAGGAGCAGCGGCACCACTATTAGCAGCAGGGTACCGCTCCTCAGCTTATCTATGCCCTCAAGCTCGTACTGGAGCTGGGACGCCAAAGTCCCTCCTCACAGCTTAACGGGCGTCGCGCGCACTTAAAATTAACGATAAAATAATTAAGCGCTCCTAGGGAAAAGGGTCTCGGGGTCACTGCACTTCTATGCGCCTGACCAGCTGGCACCTCTTGGCAAGCTGGAGGACTGGCACCCCCTTGGGCACCACGAGCTCGTTCACGACCTTTATTGACCTAACCTTGGAGTTTATTGTGTCCCAGTCCACGTCGGGCGCGAAGACGAGCCTCTTTATGTTTGAGAACACTATGGGCTTGTCCGCCGCCTGAAGGTCGGCCTTCGTCACCGTGAGCTCGTCAATGTTGCTTATGAGGTCGAAGTCAGCCACCGCCCCCACAACGGTCTTCATCGCGCTCGCCTGGGCCTCCTTGAGCTTATCAACTATCCTTGACAGGGCGCTCGACACCCTCTGGCCCACGTCCTTGGTGGCCTCTATGCTGACCAGCAGGTTACTCATGGCCATGTTCATCAGGTCCCCAACCGTGACGCCTAGGTCCTTGGCGGTCCTGCTAAACCTCTCGTAGAGCTCGGGGTCAAGGCCCCTTATCGTGTACGCCTTCCCCTTCTCCTCGCCCTCGCCGCCGCTGCCCTCCTGGGAGCTCACACCTGTCACCTCTGTATTACAGAGGTGACAGAGAGGACTTATAAGCTTTGCCTTCTTAATTTTATGCTAAATATTAATTAAGGTCAGTTAAGCCTTTTAAGTGACTTTCTCTATATAAGAAATGGTGAGTTCGTTGCGCAACCCCGCGCGATAGCCATCACGGGCAGCGACGAGAGAGTCCTCGGGGCAACCAAGGCGACGCCCTACGTCGGCCTAACAGGCATTGTGCTGGGCGCCGACTGCGTCCTAGCGTGGATGATAACTGACGGCCTCGGCCAGGTCCTGGCCGCCGGCCTAGCTATAGTTGTCCTCACGCTCTTCATAGTAGTTTACGCCATGGCTGTGGCAGCCCGCGGCAGGACGGGCAGCAACTGAGCTCTACTTAGTTCCTCCTACCTTTTTAAGCCACTGATGAACCCTTTAACAGGGTTATGCCGACATGGCTGCGCCGCCAGTACCTCGAGGCGTAGGCTCCCGAGCCTCGGAGGCCCTGCTCCCTGAGCCCCTTGAAGTAGTGCAGCGACCCTTGAAATTTTAAGAAAACTGTATATATTTATATTTTAAAGTTGAGTGCCTTAACGTTTAGGGGAGGCGGCTTGAAGCAGGTAGTAGTTGGAGGCGTCGGCTTCGTCGGGGCTAACCTGGTGGCTGAGCTGAGGAAGAGGCACGAGGTGCTCGTCGTAGCTAGGCCCTCCTCAATAAAGAAGAGGCCCAGGATAGCTGAGGACATAAGGAGGATGGGGGCTGATATCCTGTTGCTGGACAGCATAACCCCAGAGGCCCTTGCAAGGGTCGGGGGAGACGCCTACCATCACGTGGCCGGCGTGCTCACGGGCAGCAGGGAGGCCTTAGAGGAGGCACACGTCAACCTCCTGAGGAGGGTTATATCAGCTGCCTCCCAGGTGAAGGCGAGGGTCGTGTACGTGAGCTCGACGGGCGTCTCCACAGAGATAAGGGGGATGCCCCCCGGCTCAAAGGTCTCGGAGGAGGAGAGGCACCTCGACCCAGCAACCTTCGTGCACAGGACGCCCTACGAGATCACCAAGGCCGAGGGCGAGAGGCTCCTCCTCTCAAGCGACGAGGCACTTGGGGGCAGGTGGGCCATACTGAGGCCCTCGGTGATCTTCGGCCCCTGGGGCTACGAGCCGCAGTGGAGGGCCACCCTCTGGGCTGCTAGGAGGGGCCTGACGCTCTTCACGGGCTCAAGGAACGCCGTCTACGCGGGCGACGTGGCGAGGGTCGCCGAGATGGCCAGCTCCGGCTCCCTTGACAGGTCCTGGGTCTACGTCAACTGGCCCTTCGAGGTGGACATAGGCGACATAGGCATGGAGATCTGCAGGCAAATGGGCAGGAGGTGCCGCAGGCTCAGCCTCAGGTGGGCCGCGAGGCTGGCCTACCTGGCCCCCAGCTCGTCGCTCAAGCTGCTGTACAGGACGCTGAAGTACAACTACTTCTACGTGAGCAGAAGGCTCGAGGGCTTCAGCTACACCTCCCTCCAGGAGGCGGTCTCAAGGTTCCTGGAGTGGGCCTCAGGCGGCACCTCAGCTTAAAACGCCGAGGCGACCCATCCCAGGGGGCTTTATGGCTGGAAGTCCCATAATATTGGCTATAGACGGCCCCCTGTCGGGCTCGTGCGAGGCAGCGGCCAGGCTCCCGTTGCAGCTTGATGACATAGTGAGCGGCGCCAAGGTGGGGGTGCCGTTCCTGCTCAGGTGCGGCGTGGGCTCCCTGGCAGCCATGAGGTCGAGCTACGGGGGCTTGATTGTGGCTGACCTTAAGCTTGCCGACGTGGGGGACGTGATGCTAAGCACGGTCTCAGCCGTGAAGGACTTTGTTGATGCTGTCATAGCGCACTCCTTCATAGGCTACTCAGGCGCCCTGGACGAGCTCTCGGAGGGGCTCAGGGGGTGGGGCCTGAAGCTGGTCCTCGTGGCCTCCATGAGTCACCCCGGCTCGCAGGAGGTCTACGACGGCAGCCTGGGGCAGCTGCTGAAGGTCATATCAAAGGCTAGGCCGTGGGGGGTGGTAGCCCCGGCGACGAGGCCTAACGTTATATCAGCCGTGAGGGCCGCCCTAGGCAGCGAGGTCAAGGTGCTCTCCCCGGGCGTGGGGACCCAGGGGGCCAGGCCGGGGGACGCCCTCTGCGCCGGGGCAGACTACGAGATAGTCGGGAGGAGCATAACGTCAGGCCCTGACCCCAGGGCTGCGGCTGAGGAGGTTGCCAGGCAGCAGGCAGAGGCCCTGAGGGTGTGCCGCCGTGGGATGGCTTGAGGGGGAGCTCATAAGGTCGGGGGCCGTGCTCTTCGGCGAGTTCAGGCTGACCTCAGGCGGAGTGAGCCACGTCTACGTCGACATGAGGAAGGTCATAGGGGACCCCAGGCTCTTCAGGCTGATATCCCTTGAGCTCTCCCACAGGCTCCTTGATATTGGCTGCGGCGACTGCGTCGCAGTGGGCGTGGCCACCGGAGGGGTCCCATGGGCGTCAGCCATAGCCCTTGAGCTCGGCCTTCCCCTGGCGTACGCCCGCCACCCCAAGGGGCACGGCACTGAGAGGGACCTTGAGGGGGCCGAAGTCTCAAGTAGAGGGGCCGTGGTCATAGACGACGTTGCCACGACCGGGGGCAGCCTGGCCTTCGCTGCGAAGGTGGCCAAGTCGCACGGGGCCAGGGAGGTCATAGCTGAGGTCATAGTTGACAGGGGCCAGGGGGCGAGGGAGGCCCTTGAGCAGATGGGCGTCAGGCTGCTGTCACTCACCACGCTCAGGGATATACTCAGCGAGGCGCTGAGGCTGAAAGTCATAGACGAGGCCCGCCTGAGGTCAATAGAGGAGGAGCTGTGGGGCCAGGCTAGGCCCTAGACGGCATGCCCCCCTCAAAGGGGTTTATAGTCTTAGGCCTGCCCAGTACCTCCATGTCCTCCGCGACCAGCCTTCCGCCTACTACCACGGCCTTTGGCGCGGCGTAGAGGTCGCCCATGAAGTAGTGCCAGTAGGGGGCCTTGCTGTAGGTGCCCGCGAACCTCCGAGGCCGCTCTTCAACCACAACGAGGTTGGCCCTGTGGCCTGGCTCCAGGAGGCCGTAGAGGTTGCCGAGGCCGAGCACCCTAGCTGGCCCCGTCGTTAAGAGCCGGAGGAACTCGCCCCTGCCCATCGCCCCTGAGCTCACGAGCCTGTAGAGTGCCCAGGGCCACAGGCCGAGCCACGGTATGCCCGCCGGGCAGTGGGGCCACGACGACTTCTCCTGCGGGGAGTGAGGGGCGTGGTCGCTGGCCAGCGCGTCGACCTGGCCCTCCACCACAGCCTTAAGCATGAGGGACCTGGTGACCTCGTCCCTGAGGGGCGGGTTGACCCTGAAGTGACAGCCGCCCAGCAGGTGGCTGTAGAGCAGGTAGTGCGGCGTGGTGTCAGTCGTGAGCCCCATCGACTTTGCCAGCCTGAGGGTGCCCGGGCAGGAGACGTGGGTTATGTGAACCCTGGCCCTGGCTGAGGCCACGTAGTAGAGGCTCGCCCCCTCGGCCCAGCAGCCCCTCAGCTCGTCCCTCTCGTAGTTCTCCTCCGCCCACGCCCTCTCGGCCTCGGGGAGCTCCGGGTGAAGTACGACCAGGAGGTCCCTCATGTTTAGGATGACTTCGACGCTCCCCCACCTGCTGGCGAGGTCCTCGGGGAACACTTTGAAGCCGGCTATAGGCATTGAGGCCAGCCGCCCCACGAGCTCAGGGGAGTCGGGCACGCCGGCGTAGACGGCGTGGTCAACGTATGAGGCGCCCCTGAGCGCCTCAAGCTTAGCCCTAAGTGCCTCTGGCGTCGAGAGCCTGGGCCTCGTGTTAGGCATGTCAGTCACGAGGGTTACGCCTGATGCCAGGGCCGCCATGGTGCCGCTTGCCTCGTCCTCCTTGTAGGAGAGCTCGAGTCCCCTGAGGTGCACGTGCAGGTCTATGAGCCCTGGGGCTACGTAGAGGCCGTCGCCGTGGTAGCTGTGCACCTCCTCGCCCCTGGGCCCGGAGCTTATGGACTCTATGATGCCGTTACTGACGTTGACGCAGCCCTCCCCCAGAGGCCCCCTGGCGTCGTAAAGCCTGCCGCAGAAGGAGGCGTCGGCCATCAGCTACCTCCCACCAGCTGAGATATCACCTCGCGCTCCCCGAGCTCGGTGCCGCAGTAGTAGCACCTCAGCCTCAGGGGGGAGCTGCTGATTACCTCAAACCTGCTGACGACGGGCTCGCCCGACTTACGCGATATGCACGTTGGGTTAGGGCACCTCAGCACGCCCTCTATGACCTTCGGCACCTCGACCCTCCTCTTCTCCACGACATTGTAGTCCCTCACTATGTTCACCGTGGCCTCCGGGGCGACAAGGGAGACCTTCATTATGTCCTCCATCCTCGGGTAGTAGCCCTCGAGCTTCACTATGTCCTTGACCTTCATCCTGGCGCTGTCTACGTTCATTACCACTGCCACCCTGAAGCCCTCAGAGCCTGTGACGCCCAGTATCCTGAGCACAACAAGGGCCCTGCCCGCGGGTATGTGGTCGATGACAGTGCCGTCCCTTATCTTGCTCACGAGCAGCTTCCTCCCCTCGCCGCCTGTCCCCTGGCTCATGCCCCATCACCTTGTTGGAGGCTTCGCCCTTTAGGGCGGGGAGCCGTCAGCTCCAAGCACAAGGGAGAGGAGGGCCATCCTGAGCGGCACCCCCAGCCTCGCCTGAGTGAAGTAGGCCTGGAACTCAGTGTTGTCAACGTCGGGCGTGAGCTCATCAACCCTGGGCAGCGGGTGGAGCACCTTAGCCCCCCTCCTGGCGTAGGCCTCGAGGAGCCTCCTGGTGACCCTGTAGCTCCCCCTAACCTTCTCATACTCCTGCAGGTCCGGGAACCTCTCCCTCTGTATCCTCGTCACGTATATCACGTCCGCCCTCGAGAGTCCCTCCTCGAGGGGCACCTCAATAAGCTTGAGGCCCCTCGACTCAACGTCCTCCCTCACCTCGTCCCTCAGCCTCAGCTGGGGCGGCGACGAGAGCATGACGGAGGCGGGCCTGAACGCAGTGAGCATCCTGAGCAGGCTGGCGACCGTCCTCGCGTACCTGAGGTCGCCGAGCAGGAGGAAGTTCAGGCCGTCAACAGAGCCGAAGAGGGTCCTCACTGTGTAGAGGTCAAGCATGGCCTGCGTGGGGTGGTGCTGGCTCCCGTCGCCCCCGTTTATCACTGGGGCCTGGGCGACCTCAGCTGCCAGCATTGCGGCCCCCTCGTACTTGTGTCTGACAACTATCAGGTCCGAGTAGCCGTCCAGCATCCTTATGGTGTCAACGAAGCTCTCGCCCTTTGCGACGCTGGTGCCCTCCTCCGCCGAGAACCCTATGACGTCAGCCCCCAGCCTCTTGGCGGCCGCCTCAAAGCTCAGCCTTGTCCTAGTTGATGGCTCAAAGAATGCGGTGGCCACTATTCTGCCATCGAGCCTCCTCTTGACTGAGCCCGCGGAGAGCTCCTTCCTCATCTCATCAGCCCTCTCAAAGAGAGCCTCCAGGTCCTCCCTGGAGAACTCCCTCGGATCTATTACGTCTCGACCGCGCCAGGGCAAAATGCCCACCTCAGCTTTGCCTGGCCTCCCTTTTAACCTGTTCTGGGCCTCCTGCCGCGCCGTTGGGCTCCAGGGGCCCCATTACCCACCTGACACAGTGGAGGCGGCCGAGGGCCAAGCCCCTGCGCTCTACAATGAGTAAAGGTAAGGTGACTGAAGTTATGGTATAGGGGCAAAAGGTTGCCGAGGCATACCAGGGGCTTGAGAGGGCCAGGGCGCCTGGCCTTGACGCGCCCTCCAGCAGGCCTAGCGTAAACCGGGGAGTTAACACGGCGACGCGCAGGACCGCCGCTCAGCCGACCTGCGACCTGAGGACGTAGACGAGCGTTATGTAGTGGGGCGCAAGCCTGATTATGTCCCTCTTGGAGACCACGCCAACGGGCCTCATGTTCTCCCTTGAGAGCACGGGGAGGTGACCTATGGTGTGGCTGCCCATGAGCTCAGCGGCCTCCTTAACGGTGTAGTCCTCAAAGACGAAGTAGGGGTTCCTTGTCATTATGTTGCCTATGGGCACGCTGCGCGGGAGCCCCCTTGCAACCACCTCCCTCACTATGTCCGTCTTGGTGACTATCCCCATGAGGCTGCCGCTGTCGTCAACAACTAGGAGGGAGCCGACGCCCCTGTCTATCATTAGCTGGGCGGCATCGTTCACAGGGGTTATTGGAGTCACCGTTATGGGGGGAGAGTGCATTATGTCCCTGACAAGGGGCTCAGCCGTCATAAGCTCACCGGGACTCTTGAGGCCCGGCAAGTTAAAAGCGCTCCTCCCTGCGCGCCGCAGCGGGCAGGGGCTAAGCGATTTTACTCGCCAGGCCTGGGCAGGCGCTAGGAACTAGCTTGAGCCGCTGGGCCTCCCTGCTAGGAGTCCTCATACCCTTCATGCTGTCGGCCTACGCTGTCTTCTCAATATCCCTAGCCGCTGACCAGCTCTCGGCCTCCCTCAGGGTCCCCAAGGCCCTTGTGCTGGTCGCCATACCGGTGGACTTCATAGGAGGGGCGATAGGCGGCGTCGCAATTGGCTACCTGGCTGACAGGGCCGGCAGGAGGGCGGCGCTCTACGTCGCGGAGGCCGTGTTCAGCGTCGCCGTTGCCCTGGCCTCCCAGCTCAGGGGCCTTGCCCAGCTCTACGCCGCCTGGTTCTTCGTCGGCTTCGGCGTCAACGCCCAGAACGGGGTCTCATACCCAGTGGTGGTGGAGCTGCTGAGGAGCTCAAGGGGGCTAGTGGGGGGCATCATGCAGGGCCTCTACTTCATAGGCTTCTTCCTGGACGCGCTCACCTTCCAGCTCGTGCCCCACTGGAGGACCTACTTCCTGGTGGTTGGCCTTGTTAGTCTCATCCTCACCGTGGCGCTTAACTCCCTGGTAGCTGAGACGGCCGCGAGAAGCTACAGGGGCCTCGGCCTCAGGGCCTTCGACAGGAGGCTGGCGCTGCTCACAGCTGGCCTCTCCGCGATATCCGTTGGGGCCTTCATGTTCACAATACCGCTGCTCTCAGTGGTGCCCTCATTCATAACGTCAATGGGGCTCAGCAGGTCGTGGGTTGAGCCGCTCTCAATAGTTGGCTTCATTGGCTTTATTGTTGCGGGCTGGGCCTCCGACGTAGCCGGCAGGCTGAAGACCGCCCTGGCGTTCATAGCGGTTAGCCTCGCGTCCGCGGCCGCCCTCGTGGCCCTTGCAAGGGGCTACGCCGGCCTAGCTGCACTCTCCCTCATGTTCTTCGCCTCCGGCTACTTCTCCTTCCTAGGGGTGTGGGCGAGTGAGACATACCCTGCAGAGCTCAGGGCCACCGGCACCAACGTTGTCTTCCTGGTGGCAAGGGTCGTCGGGGGCTTCTCAACTGCGATAGCCGCCTTCATATACCCCCCTTCGCTCAGGGTCGGCACAGCCCTCACGGGCATAATTGCAGGGGCAATAGCGCTGGCGGGCGCGGCCGCATTTTACCTTGCAGCTAGGCCTGCGCCTGCCGCCCGCCCCCTCGCTGACGCCCTGGACGAGGAGCCTGGCCTCGCTGACGATCCTCCTTATGTTGACCCAGTGTCCTCCCTCCCAGTAGACGTGGCCGCACCTCGTGCAGACGTAGAACTTGTCATACTTGGCTAGGGCGCCCGGGGGCACCCTGCCCCTCACGGCGTTCCTGTCTGTGACCTCCCTCAGCTTGCCGTTGCATATGGGGCACCTGCTGAGGGAGGGGTCGACCCTCAGCTCTATGAGGCCCTCCGAGGCGAGCCTGGCAAGGTTGCTGGCCACGTTGGCCTCAGGCAGGAGGACGGCCCTCAGCTCGGCCCTCTGGGCCCTCGCGTACAGGCCCCTGTCGCTTGTAACTATCACCCTGCCCGTCCTCGCGGCTATGCTGATTATCTGGGCGTCGTTGTAGGACCTAGAGTATAAGGTGTCGTAGCCCAGCATCCTAAGCCACTTGGCCAGCGTGCCAAGCATGGCGTCTACTATGAACCCTCGCTCCGCCACTTCTCTTCCTCCTCCCAGCGAGCGGCCGGGGCTTTATTAGTTAGGCCTGAGCCTGAGGGGCCTCGCCAGCCCGAACGTCCTATTGTATATGTAGACCCAGGCCCTCTCGCCGACGCCGTCAACGAGGGAGCAGGACCACAGGCCCACCACCACGCCGCCTACTATGTCCCAGAGCCAGTGGACCTGCAGGAGGAGCCTGCTCACCATTATTGCAATAGCGTAGGCGGAGGCTGCGTAGCCGAGGCCCTTCCTCCTGGTGGAGGGCGTGGTCATCATGTAGTAGGCCAGGACAGTGACCCTCACCGTGTGGCCTGACGGGAAGCCGTAGTAATCAGCGTTCACCAGGTTGCCCAGGAGGCCGAAGTAGATAAGGGGCTCGTGGGGGCGGGGCTCCATGACGTACGCCTTGAGCAGGGCGGTCACTATCATTGAGAGTATTATGGCTACCGCAAAGGAGACCAGCCTCCTTGAGGCGCTTCTATGGAGGCCGACGTCCAGGAAGTAGGCTATTGCCGTGACGGCAGCGAACGCCTCCAGGCTCGCCGTGTAGGAGAAGTAGTAGATGGCCGGCGACCTCAGGTCAAGGTAGCTTAGAACTGCCTGGTCAAGGGCCTGGACCCCATCGTACTCCCTGAGGACGGCGGCTATCACGACGGCCGCCAGGACCACTGACAGGGCTGCTAGTGCCTTGACGCTGGTCAGCCTTGAGCTCAAAGTCGAGCCTTGGTGTACGGTGAAAGGTTCATATTAAAGCGTTTACAACTGAAAGCCTCGCCTTTCAAGGCGGGGAGGAGGTCAGATCAGTCCCTGTTGGCGGCCCCAGCCATGTCTGAAATAGACCTGAAGCCCATGTAGTCCATGTACTCCGAGAGCCCCCTCCTGACCTCGCCTATTACCTGCAGCCCCCTCCTCACTAGCCCTGAGCCCACCTGAACAGCCCTCGCCCCTGCCAGGATCAGCTCGGCCGCATCCTCCCACCTCTCCACTCCCCCAGCCCCCACTATGTCAGGCCTCAGCTCCCTGTAGACCTCGTAGACCGCCCTGACCGCTATGGGGTGTACTGCGGGCCCCGAGAGCCCGCCTATCCCGTGGCCCAGGGACGGCCTGATGTTGTAGATGTCAATCCTCATAGCCCTCACGGTGTTTATGAGCGTCAGCCCCCTGGCCCCGGCCTCCAGGGAGGACTCGGCTACCTCAAGCAGCCTGTCCGAGACCCCCAGCTTGGCTATCACCGGCACCTTAACTGTTGAGGCGACAGCGCTGACCACCCTCCTGCTCATGTCAGGGTCCATACCTATGTCGAGGCCCATCCTCTCCACGTGGGGGCAGCTGAGGTTCAGCTCAACGGCTGAGGCCCCAGACTCCTCTGCCGCCGCGGCGACCCTAGCGAAGTCGTCAGGCGTGGAGCCGGCCACGCTCACTATAATGGGCAGCCTGAGCTCCCTCAGCGCCCTCATGTGCTCCCTCAGGCCCTCTATGCCAGGGTTGGCGAGGCCTACCGCGTTCAGTGAGCCAACGTCAAAGTGCACGACCCTCGGCATTGGGTAGGGCTGCCTGGGGGAGGGCGTGTAGGACTTCGTCACGAGCGCGCTGACCCCTGACCTAGCTATAGCTATCAGGCCGTCCAGGCTCTCGCCCATTATGCCGCTAGCATTCATAACGGGGTGCTGAAGCTCGAGGCCAGCAACCCTCACCCTTAGGTCAACCCTCAACCCAAGCCCAAGGTAGGGCGGACGCCTTCTCTTTTAAGCGCAGCGGCCGGCGTCCGTGCTCCTCCATAATATTCTCAGCGCCCTCCTCCAGGTCGGTGGCTGGCTTGAGCTACGCGGAGAGTTCCAGGGAGTACTACCTTGAGACTGGCACCAGGTTCCCGAGGCTCATAATATGGGCCATGGGGCTCATAAAGGCCTCAGCGGCCAAGGCCAACTCCCAGCTGGGCCTCCTGGACGAGCGCGCGGCCTCATGCATATACGAGGAGGCCCTGAGGCTCTCCCAGGGCGCTTACGACCCTGAGGTAACAGTTGACGTGTTCCAGACGGGCTCAGGGACCGGCCTCAACATGAACGTGAACGAGGTCATAGCCCTCCACGCGGGTGAGAGGTGCGGCGCCAGGGTGCACCCGAACGACCACGTCAACATGGGGCAGTCCAGCAACGACGTTGTCCCCACGGCGATAAGGCTTGCAGCCTACAGGGCCATCACAGAGCTGGTGCTGCCGGCGGCCAGGGGGCTCGCGACCTCGCTGAGGTCAAGGGCCTCGGAGTACACGGGCCTCGTCAAGCCAGGCAGGACGCACCTGAGGGACGCCATGCCTGTCACCTTCGGCATGGAGCTGGAGGCCTACGCTGACGCAATAGAGGGCGACGCGTCAGCCCTTGAGGCCGCCTCTGCTAGGCTGCTCGAGGTCCCCCTGGGCGGCACCGCCGTGGGCACCGGCGTCAACTCCCACCCGAGGTTCGCCGAGCTGGCCCTGGGGGAGCTGTCGTCCCTCACGGGGCTCAGGCTGAGGCAGGCCAACAGGATGAGGGCCATGAGGAGCCTCGCCGACCTGGCCGCCGTCAGCGGCGTCATGAGGTCCCTGGCCTTAGACCTTCACAGGCTGAGCCAGGACCTGAGGCTCCTCAACTCGGGCCCCAACACGGGCCTGGGGGAGATAGAGGTACCTGAGGAGATAGCTGGCAGCAGCATAATGCCTGGCAAGAAGAACCCCGTGACCCTTGAGGCGGCGATGCAGGCGGTGGCCCAGGTCGTTGGCCTCGACGCGGCCGTCGCCTGGGCCTCCTCCCTCGGCGAGCTCGAGCTTAACATGGGCGTCCCCCTGGTCGGCTACGACGTCCAGCTTGAGGCGTCCCTGCTCTCGGAAGCACTGAGGAAGGTTGACGCCATGGTCGTCAGGAGGCTGAGGGCCAACGCGGAGAGGATGAGGGCCCTGGCCGAGGCCAGCCAGGCCCTGGTCACCGTGTTCTCCCCCATAATAGGCTACGACGCCGCCACGAGCGTCGCCGAGGAGGTCAGCAGGGGGGCAAGGCTTGAGGACGCGCTGAGGAGGCGCGGTGTGCCTGAGGACAAGGTGGCTGTGCTCAGGGACCTCTCCAGGCTGGTGAGGCCTGGCTACCCGGCTAAGGAGGTGTAAACCGGGGAGTTAACACGGCGTCAGCTGAGCTAGTCGAGGCCAGGTATCCTGGCCTTCTCGAACCTCTCGCCGCCGTTTATCGGCCTCGTGGCATCTATGCCAACCTTGGATGTCATGCCGTCGACCTCGCTGCTCGGGTCAAGGGTTGAGCCCCTGGCGCGGGTTATCACCACAAGGCCCCTGTCGGCCTGGAACCTGGTGGCTATGGCCCACTCCACGTCCCTCGGGTCGTCAACGTTTATGTCGTCATCAACCACTACGACGTGCTTCAGGCTTGGGTGGGCGGCGAAGGCCGCCATTATCGCGTTCTTCGGGTCGCCGTCGTGGCTCTTCCTGACGGATATGACTGCGTGGAGCCAAGTGCCGCTGGCCGGCGTGAGCCTCACAGCAACCACCTCAGGCACGACCTTTGAGACGGCGTCGTAGATCGCCGCCTCCCTCGGGAAGCCCATTATCATGCCGTGCTCGAGGCCGCCCGGCAGGATCACGTGGGAGACCTCGTCAGGGTTTATGAGGACCTGCCTCACCTCCAGCACGGGCTGCCTCCTGACCCTGTCGTAGCCGGCCATGGCCTCCACGAAGGGGCCCTCGTCCGCCTGCTCAGCGGTGAGGTAGCCCTCTATGACGGCAGAGGCCCCCGCGGGCACAGGGTTGCCGTGCACTGGAGTCCTGAAGACCTCAATGCCGCCCACCACGGCGGCCGCCCCCCTCAGCTCGAAGAAGCCCAGGGGAGGCGAGGAGGCGGCGGCGAGCATCACGGCCGGGTGAACCCCAACTATAACTGTCACGGGCAGCGACTGGCCCCTGGATATGGCCTTGTTGTAGAGGTACCAGAGGTGCCTCGGCACGAGCCTCACGGCGGCCCTCCTCTCGCCGAGCAGCATTACCCTGTGGACGCTGGCGTTGCACGCGCCCTCGTAGCAGGCTATGAAGATGGCGCTGGTTAGGTAGAGGCCCCCGTCTCTCTCGTAGAACTTGACAGCGGGGAGGGACATGAGCCCCCTCGAGGCCTCCCTGAGCCTCGGCTGGCCGACCTCCCTCAGCTCGCCCTGCACGCTCATGGCCCTCAGTATCCTGTAGTAGGCGTCCCTGAGGTCGCTGGCCCCCAGGGCCCTGATCACCTTGTCCCTGCTGTCAATAACGTTACTAACGGCGTCCTGCTCTGAGCCCTCGACGCGGAACCTCAGCGCCCTCCCGGAGCCCTGCCTCCTCTTGATCTCAGCGGCGGCCTCGTACTCCCTCCTGACCTGGCCTATGTTCTCGTAGCCTACCTCCTCCACAAAGGAGCTCAGCGACCCCCTCAAGCTGAGAGCCCAGGGGAGCTGAAGTCAAGGGAGTTAAAAGCTGAGAGGGGGAGTCATGGCCAGCCTCAGGGCGGCCCTGAGGTTCCTGTCCTTGAGCCTCACGGGCAGCTCCAGGCGGCTGCTGGTGGTGCCGTACTCATCGACAACCTCAAACTGCAGGCCTGCCTCAAGCAGGGACCCGGCGACCTCCTCCCAGCCCGTGCCCGAGCCCAGGAGCACCCTGTACCTCTCGCTGGGGGCTGCCCTGACGATCCTTGAGACCTCCCTCCCCACGTCGCCGCAGGCGGAGGGGGAGGCGTGGAAGACCAGGCCGTCAGCTATCGCTGCGACGCCGCAGGCCCTCCTACCTGGGTCGACACCTACCTGGAGGGAGCTGAAGGAGCCCGAGGGGTAGGCCAGGGCCAGCAGCAGGGCCCTCAGGGGGTCGGGCTCAAACACCTTCGGCCTGCCGTCAACGGCGCCAGCCAGGAGGGCGTACTCCGGCGAGCCGGCGAGGGGCATCACCGCAACCTCCCAGCTGGAGGAGGGGTCAAACGTGACCCTGACGCCCTGCTGCTGGAGCAGCCACAGCCTACACTTGAGCTCCCTTATGGCCTCAGGGTCCGCCCTGAGCCAGAGCAGGCTCCTGGCGACCAGCCGCTCACCGCGGCCGACAGGCAAGGGGAGCCTAATAAGGGACACTGGAGGGACCTGTCGTGGCCTGGCTTAGTACGCCCCAATCTATGGCCTCCCTTATGGCAAGGGAGAGGCTTGTCCTGTTGCTCTTTGAGTACCCAAGGTAATCCCTGATGTCCCTTGAGCTTAAGACGAAGCGCTCCCTGTTCCTTTCCATCCTTGTCTTCTGCAATATCTTGGCAAGAACCCAGACCATGGGCGGGGGCCTTAGCCTACGCCACTCCACCTGGGGCTGGAGGTAGCGTGACAGCGGCCCCTGGGGCTCCCCCTGGGGGCTGTACAAGAGTGACCGCGGGGGCTGGAGGGGGCCTGGGGCCCTGAGGAGGGTAATATGACATGCGCGGGCCCATTTATCTGTAGGGCTCCTTTTAGGTGGTAATGTTTAAAGTCCCTGTGTCTATAGCTTATGTGGGAGTGCGTGGGGGAACGCCTCCGAGGGGCTAGGGGCCTTGCCTTGGGGGGCGCGGGCCCCTAGGAGCCCCTTTTACTTATCCTGCCTTCCTGAGGCGGTCAGGCCATAAATGGATTACTTTCACTTTCCTCGCTGGCCTCCCGCAGTCCTCCTCCCCGCGGTCCTAGCACCCGAGCGGAGGTGAGCCGTGAGGGGCGAAGCTTAGCGCGAGGAAGAGCTGGGGGCTGTATAACCTGTTCAGGAGACATAGAATGCGTCAGTGGAGACGTAAACGTTGTCTCCTGGAGACAGCGGCCCAATCGCCCGCTGTCTCTGGCATTTGTCCCAGAGACGATGTCCTGCTGAAGACGTCAGGCTCGCTGGGCCGCTGTCTCCGCTATTTGTCTCGGAGACAGAGCGCAGCGGCCCCAGGGGGCTAGGAGAGGCTACAGGCTGGGCCACAGCATGGCGTAGGAAGCTGTTGCGCCTGGCAGAGACGTAGAGGCAGAGACAGAACCCACATGACAGCCCTGCCCCGTGTCCCTGAGGCCTGGCCAGGCTGGGCGCAACAGAAAGCTGGGCCATCATATGGCCCAGGTAGGAGCTTCAGCCAGGGGCCTGCGGACACCTCAACGTGTCCGACGGACACATAGGGCGGACACGCGCCCAATCGGGAGGGTGTCCGTTACGGACACCGTTGTGTCCGCAGCGGACAAGGCGCAGGCTGCCCGTAGGGATTTGACGGACGGGCGAAGGCCTGCCCCGTGTCCCTGAGGGCCTGTCCCGCACGGGCGCAGCTGCTAGCCGCACCATCATATGGCCCAGCTTGGAGCCTCACCCAGCGTACAGGGGCCAAAGTGCTGTGTCCCTGGGACACATGCTGGGGACACGCCTCCAATGCGCCCATTTGGCCCTGGGGACAACGTTCTGTGTCCCCAAAACATGTTTTATGTCCCCAGAACGCTTTCTATGTACCTAAGAAAGGAAAGTGAGTATTTCCTATATAAGAAACCCGCGCGTGCCCCCTACGACGTCCCTGGCCTAGCTGGGCAGGCCCTGAACCGCAGGGAGGCCTAGCGTCATACGCACAAATTTGGACGTTAAGCTCAATAGGCGCCTCGAGGGCCCGCCCAGCCGTCCGTCCCTGGGCGCTCATTCTCGTCAGCTTATGATCACCCTCGCGCCCAGGGACCTCCGCCTCGCCCGCAGGGCCCCATTTATGGCGCTCCCCATGCGTAAGATTCCTGGCACTTCTGTCTCTGCGGGCTGAGGCCGAGGTTTAGAGGCTCATGCCGAAAAGCGAAGAAAAAGGGTTTCACTAAGGCGCTTAGGCGCCCCTTTGGCCTTCAGGCTATGAGGTCACGTTTATAAGTATCAGCGCCTTGGGCAGGGTGAAGCTCTGGCCGCCGATGGTATACACGGGTGTCAGGTTGCTGAAGTATACGTAAACGTAATAATTCGGGAGGGAGTTGGTTATTGTAATAGTGTTTACGGTCACTGCCACCGAGTTGCTCTGGTACTGGAAGGCGCCGAGGAGCGCCCCTATCACCTCTAAGACAGCGCCTGCCGCCTGTCCCCCTGGCAGCACCATAAGGCCCGTACCTATAATCGACGCTATGGCAGAGCCCAGGTCAAGGCCTATGCCCAGGGGCGACTCGCCCCCGTTAACGGAGAGGTCCACGTAGGATTTATAGAGTGACGTGTTAGGGTTCACCGTAGCGTAATACGTCAGCTTCGTGGCGTAGTCCTCCCATATGACTGGCGCTGGCGTGTTGGGGAGCGGGCACGTGGCGCCACCCCCACCACCCCCAGGGGGGTGCGCAATGAGGTCGCCTGAGAGCCCAGGGGGGTCGCCTGGGTCCTGCATGAGGGCCTGCTGCTCGATGGCCCACTCGCTCAGGTTAACGCACGGGTCGTAGGCCATCCAATAATAGATCACGGGGGCCACTGCGCTGCTGTTCTCCACCGCCTTAAACTCCGTCAGCTGGAGGCCGAGGTACCAGCTCACTGGCGTGTTGGAAAGAATCAGAGGCAGCAAGTACGCCGTCCAGTTGACCAGCGCCACCTGGCCAACCATGTAGAGCTGGATTATGTCAGGCCCTTTCTCATTTTGCAATGGGATATAGGCCGTTGTGCCGTTACCTTCTGCGACCTCTCCTTCAGTCGTGAACGTGAACGTGGTCCCCAGCTGCGGGGAAAGCTGGCTGACGGCCTGGAACAGGTTCCCCGTCTCCTCATAATCGTCCGTAGCGGCGTCGAACGCGCTGCCAGCTATCATGAGGCCGTTTATAGTGAACTGCTTGATCTTTTCAGAGGCCACCGTTATATCTATGGTCACAGTTGGACTGGTATAGCCTTCGCTAACACTGCTGGGCTGCCCCAGGGCCACTGCGAGGCTTATGGGGGCCATGCTCTCGTTGTTGGGGTACCAAGCAATGACGTGGGGTACCAGTAAGAGATCGATAGGCATATAGCAGATGGGGCAAGCGTATGGCGGGCGCGTGGATGAGGTTGTGGTTATATTAGTTAGCGTGGTGGTGACCGTCGTCGTTGTGGTCTGCTCTGGCGACGCCTTAGCGAGGCCCCTCACGGCCACCCCAGCGCCCCGCCGCTGGCCTTCACGAGGGTCCTGAAGGGGCTGCCCACCACCACGTCTATCACTGCCCCGCTGCCGCTGAGCGGGAGGCTCAGGTTAAGGGGCTGGAAGGAGGGCTGTGTCAAAAGCTCAACGCTGCCGTTGGGCAGGGCTATGGGGTATGAGACCCAAATTGTTATCGAGGGCTCAAAGGAGAATATGGCCGCTTTGCCGTATGTGCTTATCCAGTCCTCGGCCCAGCCGACCAGCCCGCTCAGGTCTATCACGGCCTGGGCCCCAGTCCCGTTGAAGACAGGGATGAACTCAGTCCCGCTAGGCGTCGGGGCCCAGGCCCACACTGAGAACGAGGCGTTGGTGAGCTGGGTCGAATCCCCGTCGCTCCCTATAACGTATGCCCTTATTATGATTCTCCCCCTGTGGAACAGGCCAGGCACCAGGTAGGACAGCCCAGCGAGCAGGGAGGCCGATACAACGATGACGAGGACGAGGGCCAGGGCCCTGGCCGCCCTCAAGAATGCCGCACCTCGAGCTAGTTTCTGTGCGAAAAGGGTTAATTATAGTTTTGCGGCCCTCTAAGTCAAGGCGCGTCCTGGCCTTCAACTGGCAAGGCGCCTCGAGCGAGCAGCCATCGTTTTCCACAAGCTTGTGGAAAACGGCGCCCCAGCCCCTTAGGCCAGCCAGGACCTCCTCAGCGAGCCTGACCTCTGTGTAGTGAAGGATGTAGTCGAGGGACCTGTGGCCAGTTATCTTGGCGACTATTGAGGGCGACACGCCCCTCTTCAGAAGGTACGAAACGAAGGCGTACCTCAGGCGTGAGTGTTAAAGCCGTAGGCCCTGCAGCAGTACACCTTGACGGCTGCCTTTGGGTTCCTGAGGGCTGAGAGCGCGGCGCAGGCCTAGTGGATCGCACGAGCAACGACGCCAGGGCCTCAGCAGCCTCTCCAAGAGGGCCCTCCACAATTAGTTGATAATATAATACTATAAAAGAACTTCATTGATGTGAAAATGATTCAGCCCAGTTCCTGCCGCTCATGTGGCCTACCAGGAGGGTCACGAAGCCCGCCATGCCGTTGTCGCCGAGCCTGTCGAGCAGCCATCTCAGCCTCTCGAGCTGCTGACTTAAGTCGCCGCTGGCGCTCACGAAGTCCTGGCCAGCGAACAGCCTCACCGCCCTCGCCCCTATGGACTTCACGGCTCTTATGTCCAGTACGGCCCCCTCGTCCCAGCCCCTCCACATCCTCACGTTAGTCTTCCTTGGCCAGCATTTGACCCCGAGGGGGAACTTGAAGGAGCCGTCAGTAAGCGCCAGGCCTCCCCTGGCCTCAGTCCTCAAGGCCTTCCCCAGGGACGTGGGAGCCCCAGCGTAAAACACCTCCTTGGGCTACGCGTAGCGAATGCCAAGCTCGTCTACAACGGCGTCGAGCTCCCTGGTGAAGCCGCTGAGCTGCAGCACGGGCACCACTGCGGCCCCGTTGACGGCCCTGGGCAGGTCCTCCCTGAGCACCACAAGAGCCGGCAGGAGCCTCCTGGGTGGCCTTGGAAGGCCCAGGGAGCCCCACAGGGCCATGAGCCTCCTGACCCTCTCCGCGTGCCTTGAGGCGGCCTCGGCTACCCTTGAGGGGGAGCTGGACCTGTATGACCACCTCTTGCAGTCAACTACAAC